>NZ_JAKSYH010000032.1 GCF_022829295.1 Methylobacterium sp. J-088 | reverse complement strand
GTAGGCCGTGAACGTCGCGCCGCCCGTCTCAGCCAGCACCTTCGTGATCGCCGCCGTCAACGACGTCTTGCCGTGATCCACGTGACCGATCGTGCCGATGTTGCAGTGCGGCTTGGTGCGGGAGAACTTTTCCTTGCCCATCAGAGCCTCCTAAATTCGAAATCGTGTTGCGGAAGAAGAGGTGGTTGAGGCGTGAGCCTTAGGCGTACTTGGCGATGACCTTGTCGGCCTCGCCGCGCGGCACCTCTTCGTAGTGATCGAACTGCATCGTGAAGTTGGCGCGGCCCTGCGAGAAGGAGCGCAGCTGGTTCACGTAGCCAAACATGTTGGCCAGCGGCACCATCGCGTTGATGACGTTGGCGTTGCCTCGCATGTCCTGGCCCTGGATCTGGCCGCGACGGGCGTTCAGATCGCCGATGACCGAACCGGTATACTCTTCCGGCGAGACGACCTCGACCTTCATCACCGGCTCGAGCAGAACCGATCCGCCCTTCTGAAGAGCCTCGCGAAGCGCCGCCCGAGAAGCGATCTCGAAGGCCAGCGCCGACGAGTCGACATCGTGGTAGGCGCCGTCGATCAGCTCGACCTTCACGTCGACCACCGGGAAGCCGGCCAGCACGCCCGCGCCCAGTACCGAGTTCAAGCCCTTCTCGACGCCCGGGATGTACTCCTTGGGCACCGAACCACCGACGACCTTCGACTCGAACGAGAAACCGGCGCCCGGCTCGTTCGGCTCGACGATGAACTTCACGCGGGCAAACTGGCCGGTACCGCCGGTCTGCTTCTTGTGCGTGTAGTCGATTTCCTGCCGACGGGTCAGCTTCTCACGGTAGGCGACCTGCGGCTGGCCGATATTCGCGTCGACCTTGTAGGTGCGGCGCAGGATGTCGACCTTGATGTCCAGGTGTAGCTCGCCCATCCCGCGCAGGATGGTCTGGCCGGATTCCTGGTCGGTGGAAACCCGGAAGGACGGATCCTCCGCGGCGAGCTTGGCCAGTGCGATGCCGAGCTTTTCCTGGTCGGCCTTCGACTTCGGCTCGACGGCGATCTCGATCACCGGCTCCGGGAATTCCATCTTCTCGAGGATGACGACCTTCTGCGGATCGCTGAGGGTGTCGCCCGTGCGGGTATCCTTGAGGCCGGCGAGCGCCACGATGTCGCCCGCGAAGGCCTCCTTGATGTCCTCACGGTTGTTGGCGTGCATCAGCAGCATGCGGCCAACGCGCTCTTTCTTGTCGCGCGAGGAGTTGAGCACGTTGGCGCCCGACTCGACCTTGCCCGAATACACGCGGCAGAAGGTGATCGTGCCGACGTGGGGATCGTCCATGATCTTGAAGGCGAGCATGGAGAAGGGATCCGAATCCGTCGGGTGACGGACGATCTCTTCCTCGGTCTTGAAGTCGATGCCCTTGATCTCGCCGCGGTCGGCCGGGGAGGGCAGGTAATCCACGACGGCGTCGAGGAGTGGTTGCACGCCCTTGTTCTTGAACGCTGAGCCGCAGAGCACCGGGTGGAAGGCGCGCAGCTGCACGGCCTTGCGCACCAGAGCGCGCATCGCCTCCTGGCTCGGCTCGGTGCCGTCGAGATAGGCGGCCATGGCTTCGTCGTCGAGCTCGACACAGGCCTCGACCAGCTTGGTGCGATACTCGACCGCCTGATCCAGCAAGTCGGCCGGGATCTCGGTCTCATCGAAGTTGGCGCCGAGCGCCTCACCCGACCAGACGATCGCCTTCATCTTTATGAGGTCGATGACGCCCTGGAAGTTGGACTCGGCACCGATCGGCAGCTGCAGGCACACCGGCTTTCCGGCAACGCGGCCGATGATATCGGCCACGCACTTGAAGAAGTCGGCGCCAATCTTGTCCATCTTGTTGACGAACACGACGCGCGGCACGTCGTACTTGTCGGCCTGACGCCACACGGTCTCGGTCTGCGGCTCGACGCCCTGGTTGCCGTCGAGCACGCACACTGCGCCGTCGAGCACGCGGAGCGAACGCTCCACCTCGATGGTGAAGTCCACGTGGCCGGGGGTGTCGATGATGTTCAGGCGCTTGTCGCGCCAGAAGCACGTCGTAGCGGCGGACGTGATCGTGATGCCGCGCTCCTGCTCCTGCTCCATCCAGTCCATCGTGGCGGCGCCCTCATGGACTTCGCCGATCTTATGAGACTTTCCGGTGTAGTAGAGGATCCGCTCCGTGGTCGTGGTCTTGCCGGCATCGATGTGGGCCATGATGCCGAAGTTGCGGTAGTCCTCGATCGCGTGCGTGCGGGGCATCGGATTGCTCCTGAGAGACGGCGGAACCGCTTACCAGCGGTAGTGCGAGAAGGCGCGGTTGGCTTCCGCCATCCGGTGCGTGTCTTCCCGCTTCTTGACGGCGTTGCCGCGGTTGTTGGCGGCGTCGAGCAGCTCCGCGGAGAGGCGCTCGATCATGGTCCGGTCGTTGCGCGAACGGGCGGCCTGGATCAGCCAGCGTATCGCCAGAGCCTGACGACGCTCAGTGCGCACCTCGACCGGGACCTGATAGGTCGCACCGCCGACGCGGCGGGAGCGGACCTCGATCATCGGGGCGACGTTGTCGAGCGCGGCGCGGAACACTTCGATCGGGTTCGCGCGGGCACGGTTCTCGACGATGTCGAAGGCACCGTAGACGATCCGCTCAGCGGTCGACTTCTTGCCCTCGTACATGATGGAGTTCATGAACTTCGTCAGAACCACATCCCCGTACTTCGGGTCCGGGATGATCTCGCGCTTCTCTGCTGAGTGACGACGGGACATTGGCTTCAGCTCTCGAACAATATGGTCTTAAGCGCCCCGCGCAGGCCACCTGAGCCCGAGGGCCGGCGGCATCCTTACGAAGCCGTGGAAATCGTGGCCCGAAGCGAAATTTGCTTCGGACTCGAACCTCACTTCGGCCGCTTGGCGCCGTACTTCGACCGGCGCTGCTTCCGGTTCTTCACGCCCTGCGTGTCGAGCACGCCGCGCAGAATGTGGTAGCGCACGCCCGGAAGATCCTTCACGCGACCACCGCGGATCATCACCACGGAGTGCTCCTGAAGGTTGTGGCCTTCACCCGGGATATAGCCGATCACCTCAAAGCCGTTGGTGAGACGCACCTTGGCGACCTTACGAAGCGCCGAGTTCGGCTTCTTCGGGGTCGTCGTGTAAACGCGGGTGCAGACGCCGCGCTTCTGCGGGCAAGCGTCAAGCGCCGGAACCTTATTGCGGCTCCGCTGGATCTTCCGCGGCTGGGCGATCAGCTGGTTGATCGTCGGCATCCTGTGCCCTCTTCCTCGGTCACCTAGGTCCGGACCGCGAAGAGCAGTCCGCAATACGAATATGCGCCGGAGGGCTGGTCAGAGCCCCTCGGCGCGGTGTGGGCAGAGGAGCACGCCCGAAAACGAACGCGCTCGTACCTACGGATCTGACTTAGAGCGTCAGGCGATTTGATTCCTCGGAGCGCGGAGCGATGACGGCGGCATCCGGAAGCAAATCCGAAGAGCCGGCGGCAGCCGATGGCCATCCGAAGTGGCGCGCTTCTAGCCGCGGTTGCGCGACAGGTCAATGCATCGGCGGGAGAAATCTGCGTCTCGCAGGAGGTTAAAGTTCGGTCAAGGCGTGGCCCCGCCCCGGCGAACGGATCGTCAGCTCGTATCGATCGTCGAGCGCGTCGCCGCGGGCAATCCCAACGGTTGGATCGGCCTGGTGTTTCGGTCAGGTACTGCGAAGCGTGTGTTTCAGCGGCGAAAAACATCAGCAGCATCGGTGGCTCACCACGTGACAATTCATTCTCTCCTGCCTCTGAAGAACGCAAAGCTCGTCCCTTGATTCCGGTGTGCGTCTTCGAGAATCATGCCGCCGTTCGCTTGGACGAGGTGTGGAGTTCTTCGATGGATCTTCGCGCGATCGTTTTCACGCGATCGAGGGTCACCGTTCCTCCCGTTCGAGGGAGGTGCAGCACCCCAAAATGTTCGGCATGGATCCGGCCCGAGGCCGAATCGGTTTGGGCGTTTTGTATGCGCCGCCTCTCCGTTCTCGCCCTAGCAACCCGGCTGTCGGTGGGCGCGGCCTAGGCCGATCGGCTTGATGACATCAACATGGCCGGTGTCCTGCGGGTCGCATCCTTCGACAGCAATCCGCCTTTCGGCTTCTTCGGCCCCGCCACCAAGGAGATCGTTGGGCTCGACGACGATTTCGCCCAGGCCGTCGCCGACAAGATCGGCGTGAAGCTCGACGTGCGCCCCACCAACCCGGCGAATCGGATCACACCGCTGACCTCCGGCAAGAGCGATCTCGTCCTGGCGAACTTCACCATCACCGACCAGCGGGCCAAGCAGCTTGATCTCAGTATCCCGTGCTTTGCCTCCGGCCAGCAGTTCCCAGCCAAGAAAGGCACGCTGTCGGCGCCCGATCAGCGCAACGGCCTGCGCATCGGCGCCGAGGGATTTCCCGTAGGCCACGGTGGTCACTGACGACGACACGCCCTTCGCGTTCACGGCCCTGCGCAATGGCGACGTCCATGCGATCACCCAGGACGGGCCGAAGCTTGTCGGGCTGCTGGCGAAGGTGCCGGATCGGCAGAATTACGAAATCCCGCCCTTTAGCATCTCGAACGACGATATCGGCGTTGGGAATCCGAAGGGAGAGACCCGGTTACGGGACCTCGTGAACGAGATCCTGCGGGATCTTGAGAAGAGTGGAGAGGCGGCGGCGATCTACGACCGCTGGTTCGGCCCGGACAGCGAGCAGCCGCTGCCGTGCCTGTTCCGAATCGGTGAGCACGACAGAGCGGATCGGCGCCGTGATCCTGTTCGGCCTTCTCTGGCGCCGCGCTACCTCGGCTGGCTGCTGCAGGGCTTCGAGGTCACCCTGACCGTGCCGGCGGCCGTGTGCGGTAGCGGCACGGTGCTGGGATTCGGGGCCTGAGGCCCGCAGTAGATAGGCGGCTCTGGATCGCGACGCGCGGTGGCGGGCTTCGTCGGCCTCGTGCGCAACACGCCGCTGCTGGTCCAGCTGTTCGTCTGGTGCTTCGCGGTCGCGGCCCTGCTGCCGGGCGGGATGACGGCGTGGCTCAACACCCCCCGCATTCTCGACATCGGGCCTGCCGCCCTCAGCTGGCCCGCCTACGAGACGCTTGCGGGCTTCGTCGGCCCGACCGTCTATGCGGGCGCCTATATCGCCGAGGAGGGACGCGCCGGAATCAACGGCGTGCGGTCAACTCAACGGGAGGCGGCCCTGGCCCTCGACCTCACGCCGGTCCAGGCCTTCCGCCACATCGTCCTGCCGCAGGCGCTACGGATCGCGTGGCTGCCGATCGTTGGCCAGAACCTCAATACGATCAAGAACACGTCGCTGACCATGACGACCGGCCTCGCCGAACTGTCCTACGCCTCTCATCAGGTGGAGACCGAGGCCTTCCAGGCCTTCCAGGCCTTCGGCATCGCGACGCTCCTCTATATCGGCGCCGTCGCGCTGGTGGAGGCGGCCGGGCAGGCCCGGGTCCGCCGCGCGCCGAGGCCGGACTCGCGCGCATGAACCTCGCGGTCATCACAGACAATCTCGGCTACCTGCTGGTCGGGGCTTGGCTCGACGGGCCGATCGGCGGTCTTGCGCTGACGTTGATTCTCTCCGGGCTGTCCGGTGTCGCCTCGGCAGCGCTCGGACTCTTGCTTGGCGTTGGGCTCGCGATGAGCGCGGGCGCAGGGCGGCGGGCACTGATCCTCGGTCTCGGCTTCTTCCGGGCCATTCCGATCCTGATGCTTGCCGACTGAAGCTACTTTCTGCTGCCGATCCAGTTCGACGTGTCGGTTCCGGAGATCGGCACCGTGGCGGCGGCGCTTTCGCTCGTCGGCGGTGCCTACCTCGCTTGCGGAGTCGCGGCCGGGATCGAGAGCATCGGCCAGTGGGCAGCCGGTCTCGCGCTCGGCTTCGGCCGCGGGCAAGTGCTGCGCGTCATCGTCCTGCCGCAGGCCCTGCGCGCCATGGCGCCGTCCTTCGTCAATCAATGGACCTCGCTGATCGAGGATACGTCGCTCGCCTGAGTGACCGGCGTGCCAGAACTGTCCTTCGTGGCCGCGCAGGTGAACACCCGCGCCATGGTCTACCCGACCGAGATCTTTCTGTTCGTCGGGGCCGTCTAAGGTGCGCTCTGCCTGGCCCTCGATCGGCTGGCGGCGGCGCTGCCCCAGGGGGCCCGGCGGCCCTCGTGGCTAAGCTGCGGCACGCCTGCATGACGTCCCGGCGTGCCGGATCGGGGCAGGGGCGCCGCGCGATGGTCTACGGAAGTTTAAAGCAAACCGTCGAAGTGTCGCGATCAACGGGTGGCCGGGCCGCCCCCAGTTCGCGTCGAGGGTCTTGCGTATGGGTTGCGTCGCGGTCAGCAACGTCGTTCCGTTCCGGCGGCCCCTTCCTGCCCAGGCACCGGGCGAGCGGGAGGCGCGCGATCGGCGCCGCAGCGAGCAGCGTTCCCTGTTGGACGCCGTCTACGCCACCGGCAGCATGGTTTTGGCCGCTGAGGATCGGGCGACCAAGCTCACGGCGTCCCGCCTTCAGGTCTACGGCTTCCTGGGGATCGAGGAGATGCGGGAGGACGGCACCATGCGCCGCCTGCGTCCCTCCGAGGCGATCCGCGCACGGGGCGAGCGGCCGTGGCGCCTGTCGAAGCCCGCCAGCGGGGCAGCGGTCACGATTCCCAGCCTGGACGGCTTCCTGTTCGAATCGGCCGGCCAGCCCGCCTGATCGGACTGCCTTTGTGAGATGTGGGCCGGTGCGCAGTTCTGCGCACCGGCCCTTCCTGTTGTGTCGCCGTGCTTCGGCGACCGAGCCCGGAGCTCAGACCTGACGCAGACTCGCTTGTCGCGTCGCCGGTCGGGCATAGAGTTCGTTGCAGAATTAACCGCAGCACCCTGTCCCGGGCGCATGGGCCGCCAGCGGAATGCGACTGGGGGAGGGGCGCGTTCTGACCCGTCACGCCGAAATTCTTGCCGCTCGGCTTGCCTTCCCGGGCCGCCCGTAGTATCCGCCCGGCCTTCGCGACAATTTCGATGGGTGCTCGCACCCTGTGAACGCGGTGACCGCGCCGGTGTCGTCAGACACCGCCAGCGCGGTCGAACACATGAGCCGGGGACATCAGATCCCCATCAGGCGTCGTCCGCCGGGCAATACCGTCCGCGTGCGGAAACCCGCCTGAAACAAGGAGTCACGCACGTGATCCAGATGCAGACGAATCTGGACGTTGCCGACAACTCGGGTGCACGCCGTGTGATGTGCATCAAGGTCCTCGGCGGGTCGAAGCGTAAATATGCCGGCGTGGGCGACGTCATCGTCGTCTCGGTCAAGGAGGCGATCCCGCGCGGTCGCGTCAAGAAGGGCGACGTCATGAAGGCGGTCGTCGTTCGGACGGCCAAGGCCGTGAAGCGCGTCGACGGATCGGTGATCCGCTTCGACAAGAATGCTGCGGTCCTGATCAACAATCAGAAGGAGCCGATCGGCACCCGTATCTTCGGACCGGTTCCGCGCGAGCTGCGCGCCCGCAACCACATGAAGATCATCTCCCTGGCTCCGGAGGTGCTGTAATGGCTGCCAAGATCAAGAAGGGCGACAAGGTCGTCGTGCTCACCGGCCGCGACTCGGGTCGCTCGGGCGAGGTGATCCAGGTTCTGCCGAAGGAAGGCCGGGCCTTCGTGCGCGGCATCAACCTGATCAAGAAGCACCAGAAGCAGACCCAGAACCAGGAAGGCGGCATCATCTCCAAGGAGGCCGCCATCCAGCTCTCGAACATCGCGGTCGCGGATGCCAACGGCAAGCCGACCCGCGTGGGTTTCCGCATCCTCGAAGACGGGCGCAAGGTCCGGTTCGCCAAGACCACGGGGGATCAGATCGATGGCTGAGGCCGACAAGAACGCCTACACTCCGCGTATGCGCAAGCACTACGACGAGGTGGTGCGCCAGAAGCTGATCGAGCAGTTCGGCTACAAGAACCCGATGGAAGTGCCGCAGATCACGAAAATCGTGATCAACATGGGCGTCGGCGAGTCCACCGCGGATTCCAAGAAGGCGTCCGTGGCTGCGGGCGACCTCGCCCTGATCGCCGGCCAGAAGCCGGTCATCACCAAGGCTCGCAAGGCCATCGCGACCTTCAAGGTTCGCGAGGGCATGCCGATCGGCTGCAAGGTGACCCTGCGCAAGCAGCGCATGTACGAGTTCATGGACCGGCTGATCACCATCGCGCTGCCGCGCGTGCGTGACTTCCGCGGCCTGAACCCGCGTTCGTTCGACGGCCGCGGCAACTACGCGCTCGGTCTCAAGGAACACCTCGTGTTTCCGGAGATCTCCTACGACAAGGCCGAGCAGACCTGGGGCATGGACATCGTCGTGGCGACCACCGCCAAGACCGATGCCGAGGCTAAGGCCCTGCTCGCCGCCTTCCAGTTCCCGTTCCGGCAGTGAAGCCCTCGGGCTTCAGACGCGGACACCGGAGATAGACCACATGTCGAAGAAAAGCTCAGTCGAGAAGAATGAGGCTCGCAAGGCGCTGGTGAAGCGCTTCGCAGCCAAGCGTAAGGCGCTCCTCGAGATCGCCAACAACGATGGCCTCGAAATGGAGGAGCGCTTCGAGGCGCGCCTCAAGCTCGCGGAACTGCCGCGCAATTCGTCGGCCACCCGCATCCGCAATCGCTGCGGCATGACCGGCCGCCCGCGCGCCTTTTATCGCAAGATGGGCATCTCGCGCGTGGCGCTGCGCGAGCTTGGCAACCGGGGCCTGATCCCCGGCCTGGTCAAGTCGAGCTGGTAAGGAGGTCCCCATGGTTAACGATCCCGTGGGCGACATGCTCACCCGCATCCGCAACGGTCAGCTGCGCCGTCGCAACGTCGTTCAGACACCCGGCTCGCGCCTGCGCGCCAACGTCCTGAACGTGCTGAAGTCCGAGGGCTACATCCGCGATTACGCGGCCACCGACCTTGGCAACGGCCGCACCGAGTTCGCCATCGAGCTCAAGTACTACGACGGGCGCCCGGTGATCCGTGAGATCAAGCGCGTCTCGAAGCCGGGCCGCCGGGTCTACTCGTCGGTTGGTGATCTGCCGCACGTGGCCGACGGCCTCGGCGTGACCATCGTCTCCACCCCGCAGGGCGTCATGGCCGACCACGAGGCGCGCGAGCGCAACGTCGGCGGTGAAGTGCTCTGCACCGTGTTCTGATCGGGACATAAGGAGGTTATCCCATGTCTCGCGTAGGCAAGAAGCCGGTCCCCGTGCCGGCCGGCGTTACCGCCACCGTCACCGGCCAGACCGTAAAGATGAAGGGTTCGAAGGGTGAACTCTCGTTCGTCGTTCCTTCGCTCGTCAACGTGGCGATGAAGGACGGCGCCATCGAGGTGCAGCCCGTCAACCAGTCCAAGCCGGCGCGCTCCCTGTGGGGCACGTCGCGGGCGCAGATCGCCAACATCGTCGAGGGTGTGTCGAAGGGCTTCGAGAAGAAGCTCGAGATCACCGGCGTCGGTTACCGCGCTGCGATGGCCGGCAAGGCCCTCAAGCTGTCGCTCGGCTACAGCCACGACATCGAGTATGAGATCCCCGCCGGGATCACGATCGTTACCCCGAAGCCCACCGAGATCACGATCACCGGGATCAACCGCCAGCAGGTCGGTCAGGTCGCCGCTGAGATCCGCGATTACCGCGGACCCGAGCCCTACAAGGGCAAGGGCGTGAGGTACGCGGGCGAGTTCATCTTCCGCAAGGAAGGCAAGAAGAAGTAAGGAGGGCATCATGTCTCGCAAGCTCGAAGCCCTCGATCGCCGCAAGGCGCGCGTTCGCCGCGCGCTGCGGGCGGCCGCCAATGGCCGTCCGCGGCTCTCGGTGTTCCGCTCGTCGAAGCAGATCTACGTGCAGGTCATCGACGACGTCGCCGGCAAGACGCTGGCCGCCGCCTCGTCGATCGACAAAGCACTCAAGGGCGAACTCAAGACCGGCGCCGACGTCGCCGCCGCCAAGGCGGTGGGCAAGCTGGTGGCCGAGCGCGCCAAGGCCGCGGGCGTCACGAAGGTAATCTTCGACCGCTCCGGCTACATCTATCACGGCCGTGTCGCGGCCGTGGCCGAGGCTGCCCGCGAGGGTGGCCTGGAGTTCTGATTTTATTGGACGTGCCCTCGGCGTTGATGCCGACGGCACGTCTATTCAGGACCGTTGAACGACGGCGGGCTGGACGTGCGCTGCGTGTCCGGCATTCGACAATCAATCGAGCGAGCGGCCCCGCCGGCCGCGCCAGTGAGATGAATAGGTAAAACCATGGCACGTGAACGGGAAGGCGGGGGCCGCGGCCGCCGCGATGATCGCGAGGAGCGCGACAGCGAGTTCGTGGACAAGCTCGTCCACATCAACCGCGTCGCCAAGGTGGTGAAGGGCGGCCGTCGCTTCGGCTTCGCAGCCCTCGTCGTCGTCGGCGACCAGAAGGGCCGCGTCGGCTTCGGCCACGGTAAGGCCCGTGAGGTGCCGGAGGCGATCCGCAAGGCGACGGAAGCCGCCAAGCGCGGTCTGATCCGCGTCTCGCTCCGCGAGGGCCGGACCCTGCACCACGACGTCAATGGTCGTCACGGCGCCGGCAAGGTGATCCTCCGCGCGGCTCCGCAGGGTACCGGCATCATCGCCGGCGGCCCGATGCGCGCCGTGTTCGAGACGCTCGGCATGCAGGACGTCGTCGCCAAGTCGCTGGGTTCGTCGAACCCCTACAACCTCGTGCGCGCCACCTTCGAGGCGCTCAAGAACGAGGATAGCCCGCGCTCCGTGGCGGCCCGCCGCGGCATCAAGGTGTCGACGCTCCAGTCGCGTCGCCGCGATGCCGATCCGGCCGACCAATCCGAAGCCGCGGTCGCGTAAGGGAGGGTCCGATGGCACAGAAGACCGTCCGTATCGAACAGATCGGCTCGCCGATCCGCCGTGAGGCCAGCCAGCGCCAGACGCTGATCGGCCTGAAGCTCAACAAGCTCCACCGCGTGTCCGAGCTGGAGGATACCCCCTCCGTGCGCGGCATGATCCGCAAGGTTGCGCACCTCGTGCGCGTCCACGGCGACGTGGCGTGAGGAGGTCCCGATGAAGCTCAACGAGATCAGCGACAATCCCGGCGCCACCAAGGACCGGATGCGTGTCGGCCGGGGCATCGGCTCCGGCAAGGGCAAGACCGCGGGTCGCGGCGTGAAGGGTCAGAAGGCCCGGACCGGCGTGTCCATCAAGGGCTTCGAGGGCGGTCAGATGCCGCTGCATCGTCGCCTGCCGAAGCGCGGCTTCAACAACCTCTATGCTCAGGACTTGAACGAGGTGAACCTCGGGCGGATCCAGGAGGCAGTTGACGCTGGCAAGCTCGACAAGGCCGCGACCGTTACGGTCGAGACCCTGGTCGCCGCCGGCATTATCGCCCGTCCCCGCGACGGCGTGAAGCTGCTCGGCGTCGGCGAGCTGACTGAGAAGCTCAGCTTCGAGGTCACCCGCGCCTCCAAGTCCGCCGTCGAGGCGGTCGAGAAAGCCGGCGGTTCGGTCACCACCGTCTACGCCCAGGGTGCCTCCACCCGCGGCAGCCGCGAGGCGGCCACGGCCTGACGGACGCGAAGGGGCGACGCCGGGACCCGTTGCACGGGCCCGGCGCACCCTTTAAGCCGATCCTTCGAGCGGCGGCCCTGCGACCACGCGGGCCGCCGTTTTTCGTTTCATCCGGGCATCCTCCGCCCGGCGACATGTCCAGGACGCGACGCTTATGGCCTCAGCCGCCGAGCAGCTTGCCGCCAACCTCAACTTCGGTGCGATCGCCAAGGCCGATGAGCTGAAGAAGCGCATCTGGTTCACGCTCGGCGCCCTCGTGGTGTTCCGGCTGGGCACGTACATCCCGATCCCCGGCATCGATCCGGAGCAGTTCGCCCGCAACTTCCAGCAGCAGGCGGGCGGCGTGCTGGGCCTGTTCAACATGTTCTCCGGCGGTGCCGTCGAGCGCATGGCGATCTTCGCCCTCAACATCATGCCGTACATCTCGGCCTCGATCATCGTGCAGCTCCTGACCTCGGTGATCCCGAGCCTGGAGGCGCTGAAGAAGGAGGGCGAGTCAGGCCGCAAGGTCATCAACCAGTACACCCGCTACCTGACGGTGGTGCTGGCGCTGGTTCAGTCCTGGGGCATCGCCATCGGCCTTCAGGGCTCCTCGGCTGCGATCGACCCCGGCCCGTTCTTCCTGGCCTCGACGGTGATCACGCTGACCGGCGGCACCCTGTTCCTGATGTGGCTCGGCGAGCAGATCACCTCGCGCGGCATCGGCAACGGCTCGTCGCTCATCATCTTCGCCGGCATCGTCGCCCATCTGCCGGTGGCGATCGCGGGCGCCCTCGAACTCGGCCGCACTGGCGCACTCTCTCCGATCATCATCCTGGGCGTCGGCGTGGCCGCGGTGGCGCTGGTTTACTTCATTGTGTTTATGGAGCGGGCCCAGCGCCGGCTGCTGATCAACTACCCGAAGCGTCAGGTCGGCAACCGGATGTACGAGGGCCAGACTTCGTTCCTGCCACTTAAGCTCAACACCGCCGGCGTGATCCCGCCGATCTTCGCCTCGTCTCTGCTGCTGCTGCCGGCCACGGCCGCAAGCTTCTCGGCGAACGGCGGCGCTGCCGGCTGGCTCGGCACAATCACGGCCTATCTCGGCCACGGAACGCCGCTGTTCCTAGTGCTCTATGCGGCCCTGATCATCTTCTTCACGTTCTTCTACACCGCGGTGGTTTTCAATCCGCAGGAGACGGCCGACAACCTGAAGAAGCACGGCGGCTTCATCCCCGGCATCCGCCCGGGTGAGCGCACCGCTGCCTTCATCGACAAGGTGCTGACCCGCATCACCGTGATCGGCGCGCTGTACCTGACCCTGGTGTGCCTCTGCCCTGAGATCCTGTCGTCCTACGCGGCGGCGAGCCTCGGATTCGGCGGCACCTCGCTGCTCATCGTGGTGTCGGTGACGATGGACACGGTGGCACAGATCCACGGGCACCTGATGGCGCATCAGTACGAGGGTCTGGTGAAGAAGGCCAAGCTGCGCGGCGCCTCGACCACGCAACGCCGGCGCTGAGGCTGATACAGAGACGCGCCGGAGCCAAGACTTCTCCCGCCTCTGGCCCAAAGGTCCGGGTGCCAGCGCACCCGCGACCCGTTAGACCATTCCCAAATCCGGCGATGCCAGGGAGGCTTCGCCACGGCGGATAGAGCTCACTGAGCGTGGGCCGAACGAGGACAACGCCATGCGCATCATTCTGCTCGGACCGCCCGGTGCGGGGAAGGGTACGCAATCCGAGCGAATCGTACAGCGCTTCGGCATTCCGCAGCTCTCGACGGGCGACATGCTCCGCGCGGCCGTCGCCGCTGAGACACCGGTTGGCCTGGAGGCCAAGGCGGTGATGGAATCGGGCGGTCTCGTCTCGGACAGGATCGTGGTCGGGATCGTCGCCGACCGGATCGAGGAGCCGGATGCCCGCCGCGGCTTCATCCTCGATGGTTTCCCCCGCACCGTCGCGCAGGCCGAGGCGCTGAGCGCCATGCTGGCCAGCAAGGGCTTGAACCTCTCCGCCGTCATCGAGCTGAAGGTGGACGAGAACGCGCTGGTCGGCCGGATCGAGCGACGTGCCGCCGAGACACTGGCTCGCGGCCAGGCCGTGCGGAAGGACGATACGCCGGAGGTGTTCAAGCAGCGCCTGGAGGCCTACCGCGCTCAGACGGCGCCACTCTCGGCTTATTACGCCGAGAAGGGCATGCTGGAGACGATCGACGGCATGCAGCCGATTGACAAGGTCACGGCTGACCTAATGGCGGTGCTTGAGCCGCACGAGGAGCCGGTGGCATCCTGAGCGCCGCCGATCGTTGAACGCGTGGTGATACGAAGATTCTGAAACCTCCGCTTTGACGGAGGGTTGGAAGGCGCATCCTCGATGGGAAACGCCATGACGCTCCGACACCTCGCCAGCGCGATCCTCCTGATCGCGGCGGCTGTTCCTCCCCGTTCGGCCCTGGCACAAAGCCCGGCCCAATCCTTCGTGTACGGCGAGAAGCGCTTCCGCCACGCTTGCAGGCCGCCGCTGAAATTCGCGGCGGGGGCGTGCGTCCGTCGCTGTCCGGCGGACTACCAGGATATGGGTGGCACTTGCCGGTTGCGGAACCAGGGCTTCCGCTGAGACCCCGGCGGCGCTTCAGATCCGCCCCTCCCGGCGCAGGCTGCCGAAGAAATTGACGATGTCCATTTGTAGCGCGCGGTGGCCGAACAGACGGTACGGGTTGCCCTCGGCGGTGTCTTCGCGCAGCTCGATCATCGCCGTCCTTGGATTGTAGCGGAATACAATGCGGCGACCAGCGAAGGTCCCCCAAAGCAGGGGCAGCCCGTCGTCTGCGTCCTGAAGCGCCACGGATCCGGGCTCCGCTTCGGCAAGCACACCCCCGATCACCGCGAGAGTCACGGGCAAGACCTCCTCCAGAACCTCCTCTGCGGCGCGCAGCACCGAATCGGCAAAGGCTCTCAGGGTCGCGCCGTCGCTGGTCAAAACCGCCATTGTCGCTCCTCAGAATTGATCAGTCTCAGGTGCTGCGTTCGACGCATGCGGGCGCATGGCTCGCCGACACCTCGTTGACATCCGATCGCCCGCGCGCTAGCAGGCCCTCCTTCGTCCAACCGACCGATGGTTCGAGGTACCCTGTCCAGGGTCGCCCGCGGGCCGCGTTGTCGTTTCACGTGCGCAGGGGCCGGCCTCCACCGGACGCGCATGACACCCGCCCGGCATGCCGGGCTCGACATGGAGTGCGATTGTGGCCCGTATTGCAGGCGTCAACATCCCGACCAACAAGCGCGTCGTCATCGCGCTTCAGTACATCCATGGCATCGGCGCCAAGAAGGCCGAAGAGATCACCCAAAAGGTGAATATCCCCGCCGAGCGTCGGGTCAACCAGCTGACCGACGCCGAAGTTCTCCAGATCCGCGAAACGATTGACCGCGACTACCTCGTCGAGGGCGACCTGCGCCGCGAAGTCTCGATGAATATCAAGCGCTTGATGGATCTCGGCGCCTATCGTGGCCTGCGTCACCGCAAGCAGCTGCCGGTCCGCGGCCAGCGCACGCACACCAACGCCCGTACCCGCAAGGGCAAGGCGAAGCCGATCGCCGGCAAGAAGAAGTAATTTTTGGGGTTCGGAGGCGGTTTTCGCGCGGCCTCTTTCCCGTCGCGCCGGGTGTCCCACAGGGGTGCCTGGCTTTGGCTCGACGGCCCTGCACGGGCGGATCGGCCAAGTCCCGAAAAGAATCCCGAGCGCCTGGCATTACGGGCGCGCTTGAAGGAAGAGTGAGACCAGAATGGCTAAAGAACCGCAACGCGTCCGTCGTCGCGAACGCAAGAACATCGTGTCGGGCGTCGCCCACGTGAACGCCTCGTTCAACAACACGATGATCACCATCACGGACGCGCAGGGCAACACCATCTCGTGGTCGTCCGCCGGTGCGATGGGCTTTAAGGGCTCGCGCAAGTCGACCCCGTACGCCGCCCAGGTTGCGGCCGAAGATGCCGCTCGCAAGGCGTCTGAACATGGCATGCGCACCCTCGAGGTCGAGGTGTCGGGTCCCGGTTCGGGCCGCGAGTCGGCGCTGCGCGCCCTTCAGGCCGCGGGCTTCACTGTGACCTCGATCCGTGACGTGACCTCGATCCCGCATAACGGCTGTCGGCCGCGCAAGCGCCGTCGCGTTTGATCGCAGCCGCGTGGTGGAGAAGCACATGACGGGATCGAAGCCGCTTCCGGGCGTGCTGCGTTGGACTCTCGGCGACCTCACGGTCACCGCGCTCAACGACGGCTGGTTTCAGGCCGGCCTCGATCTCGTCACGGGCATCTCCAAGGCGGAGGCCGGGCGGCTCCAGCTGGCAGGCTTCCGCACCGAGCAGCCCAAGATCACGCTGAACGCCTTCCTGATCACCGGTCCCGGCCTCAAGCCGACCCTGATCGACACGGGCTACGGCGATCTCGCACCGGCTCCGACCCTCGGGCGGGTTGGAGCGGCCTTGGCGCTCACCGGCGTCAAGCCGGAGGAGATCGGCACGGTGCTGGTCAGCCACCTGCACCCCGACCATGTCGGGGGGCTCTTGACGGGTGGCGCGGCGCGGTACCCGAATGCCGAGATCGTGCTGCATGCCGACGAAGCGGCCCATTGGCTGCCGGACGCGGCCTTGGCCAAGGCTCCGGACAAGGCGAAGCCTTATTTCGAGGGCGCCCGCAAGGCGCTGGCACCCTATGCCGGCCGGGTTCGCGAGCACCGGGGCGGCGAGGTTCTTCCGGGGATCACGGCGATCCATCTGCCCGGCCACACGCCGGGCCACTGCGGTTTTCGCATCGTCTCCGGTGGACAGTCGCTGCTGATGTGGACCGACGTGGTGCACTTGCCGGCGATCCAGTTCAAGAACCCGGAGGCCGGCGTCGGGTTCGATGTCGACGGCGATGAAGCGCGGGAGACGCGCAAGCGGATCCTGAACGAGGTGGCCGGCGAGCGCACGCTTATCGCCGGCGGCCATCTCGAATTCCCGGCGCTCGGCTACGTGGATCGGGACGGGGCTGGCTACAGCTTCGTGCCGGTTCTGTGGGTCGGCGGCGAGTAACGACGAATACAGATTTCAGGGACCGTTCGGGGCGCCAGGGGGCGGCGCCGGACGGCCGAAGCGCGGGGACGGGCGTCGCGATTCCCCGGCAAGGACGAAAGGTAGGATCGTGGTCATTCAGAAGAATTGGCAGGAACTGATCAAGCCGAACAAGCTGCAGGTCACGACCGGCGACGACCCCAAGCGGGTCGCCACGGTCGTCGCCGAGCCGCTCGAGCGCGGCTTCGGCACGACGCTGGGCAACGCCCTCCGCCGGGTGCTCCTGTCGTCGCTCCAGGGCGCGGCCGTGACCTCGGTGCAGATCGACGGCGTGCTGCACGAGTTCTCGTCGATCCCGGGCGTGCGCGAGGACGTCACCGACATCGTCCTCAACATCAAGACCATCGCGATCCGCTCGCAGACCGATGCGCCCAAGCGCATGACCCTGCGCAAGACCGGCCCGGGCCTCGTCACAGCGGGTGACATCGGCACGGTCGGCGACATCCAGATCCTGAACCCCGAGTTGGTGATCTGCACGCTCGACGACGGCGCCGAGATCCGGATGGAGTTCACGGTCGCCACCGGCAAGGGCTACGTCCCGGCCGAGCGCAACCGCCCCGAGGACGCCCCGATCGGCCTGATCCCGGTGGATGCGCTGTTCTCTCCGGTGACCAAGGTCAGCTACCGCGTCGAGACCACCCGCGAGGGCCAGGATCTCGACAAGGACAAGCTGACCATGACGGTCGAGACCAATGGTGCGGTTTCGCCGGAGGATTCGCTGGCCTACGCCGCGCGCATCATCCAGGACCAGCTGCAGGTCTTCGTGAACTTCGAGGATCCGCGCAAGGAAGAAGCTGCGCCGCTTGCGCCGCAGCTACCCTTCAACCCGGCGCTGCTCAAGAAGGTGGACGAGCTGGAGCTCTCGGTCCGTTCGGCGAACTGCCTGAAGAACGACAACATCGTCTATATTGGCGATCTGATCCAGAAGTCCGAGGGCGAAATGCTGCGGACCCCGAACTTCGGCCGCAAGTCGCTCAACGAGATCAAGGAAGTGCTGGCTGGCATGGGCTTGCACCTCGGGATGGACATCCCCGGCTGGCCGCCGGAGAACATCGAAGATCTCGCCAAGCGCTTCGAAGAGCACTACTGAGGCGAAGTCGCCTCGGGCTGAACGGGGTCGGCTCTCCACGGCGCTTCTTGTTTGGCCGATCCAATCCCGGGACTTCGCGGTGCTGACGCGAAGTCCCTAGAAATCCCGCCGCGGGGTCAAGCGGACAGCAACCAACAGCCTCAATGAGGCACCCGGCCGTACCGTGGCACGGCGGCCGAGATGAAAAGGAAGCCAGCACCATGCGTCACGGTTATCGCGGCCGTCGTTTCAACCGCACTGCCGAGCATCGTAAGGCGATGTTCGCCAACATGTCGGTCGCGCTGCTCAAGCACGAGCAGATCGTCACGACCCTGCCGAAGGCGAAGGACCTGCGTCCCGTCGTCGAGAAGCTCGTAACCCTCGGCCGCATCGACAGCGTGCACACCCGCCGTCTCGCCATGGCGCAGCTGCGCGACAACGACATGGTCAAGAAGCTCTTCACCGTGATCGGCCCGCGCTACCAGGGGCGTCCGGGCGGCTATCTCCGCATCATGAAGGCCGGCTTCCGCAAGGGTGACAACGCCCCGCTCGCAGTGATCGAGTTTGTGGATCGGGACGTCGAGGCCCGCGGCAAGGATTCCGGTCCGAGTCAGATTGCCGAGGCCGCCTGATCCGATCTGGAGCGTCCCCGACGCTCAGGCTTTTCAAGACGCCGTCCCGGAACCTCCGGGGCGGCGTCTTGCGTTTCAGCGCTTCGTCGTTGGAATCGGCATCAGGCAAGCCGCGGTGGCGCTCTGTTTCGCGACGTCGCGCGGTCGTCGGTCGCGGCACGTGCAACGACGCAGCCGAAAAAAAACCCGCCGGCTTGCGCCGATGGGCCTGAAGCAGGCTCCACGTTCTGGAAGGTCAGCGGGAGCTCACAAGGTCGGTCCCTTACAGCGGGGACCCGGAACTCGACCGCGCCGCGTTCCGAAAACTCCTATCCCTGCCGAATCTCGTCCGGTGGACCATCCCGGTCCGGGTCGTCATCACCCGGTAGGCGCGGGAAGATCCCTTGATTGCTCATGGTCCACCTCCTCTTCGGTACCCGGGAGCGTCCGGCTCCCACGAAGAACTATGGGCCTGCAGTCGACTGTTTCCCGGCCGTTTCAGCAGGATCCCGAATCCGCTGCATCGAGGAGCGTCGCGACCCTGCCGGCAAGGTCGGCCGAGCGGAACGGCTTCGACAGGACTGGCAGATCCTCGGGGATCTGCATCGCGTCGGCGTGACCGGTCAGGATCAGGACTGGCAGGCCGGGATACCGGTCGCGGATCGCAGCGGCGAGTTCGACGCCGCTCATGCCGGGCATCGCGAGGTCGGCCACGACGATATCGCAGCGGTCGCGCTGGAGGTGCTGCAAGGCCGAATCGCCGTCGCCCGCCTCCGTGGTGCTGTGGCCGAACCCGGTGAGGAACGAGGCCGTCACATGCCGCACCTGCGGGTCGTCGTCGACGATGAGGACACGGGCTCGCCGCCCGGCTACCGGCGCCGCCCCGGCCACTTCGGTAGCCTGCCGGGGCGCCGCGGCGGCGAAGGGGAGGGCCAGTTCGACCCGTGTCCCCCGGCCGACCTCGCTGTCGATCGCCAGGCGACCCTTCGATTGCTGCGCGAGGCCGAACACCATGGCGAGCCCGAGCCCCGTTCCCTGGCCCACCGCCTTGGTGGTGAAGAACGGCTCGCAGACCCGACGCAGAATCTCTTCCGGGATGCCGGTGCCCTCGTCGGTGACGCTGAGGCCAAGGTAGGCGCCATCTCCGATCTCGGGGTCTGCGGTGATGTCGAGCCGCCGGGTCGCCACCGTGATGGCACCGCCCTCGGGCATCGCGTCCCGGGCGTTGATGCACAGGTTCAGCACTGCCAGTTCGAGCTGCTCGGGATCGACCTGCACCGCCGGCAGACCGTCCTCCAGATCGGTCCGCACGGTGACGAGGCCCCCGAGACTGCGGCCGAACAGGTCGCTCATCCCGACGATCAGGGCGTTCACATCCACCGCCCGAGCTTGAAGGTCGTGGGCGCGGCTGAAGCTGAGGAGCCGCTTCGTGAGTGAAGCGCCGCGCTCGGCCGCCCCACGGGCATTCTCGATCAGCCGCTGGACCCGGGGCAGGTCGACGACCTTCGGGGCGGCGAGTTCCAGGCTGCCGAGGATCGCGGTCAAGAGGTTGTTGAAGTCGTGGGCGATTCCGCCCGCCAGGGTGCCGAGAGCCTGCATCTTGTCGGATTGGCGCAGCCGCGCCTCCAGGGTCCGCTGCTCCGTCACGTCCCGCTCGATCACCGCGAGGTGGCTGATCGAACCGCCCACGTCGCGGATCGGGACCCGGGTCACATGGCGCCACTGCTCGGCCCCGGTCGGTCCGTCGCTGACCAGCGTCTCGGCCACCGTGCCGGCCCGGATCGCCGCCGCGTCGGCCTCGATCACCGCCGCGCCCCGGGTCCCAGCAAGTTCCTCCTCGCGTCGGCCGAGGCAGGCCGCGATGTCATGGCCCAGGAGGGCTGCCTTGCGGGCATTGAGCCGAACGAAGCGGCGTTGGGCATCCTTGAAGCTGATCGCGTCCTGGGCATGGTCCAGCAGGCCGCGCAGCAGCGCCCGCTCGGTCGCGAGGCCCCGGCCGAGGTGGTGCCGCTCGAAGGCCTGCCGGACCGTGGAGCGCAGTAGGCTCGCATCCCAGGGCTTCGTCACGTAGCCGACGATGCCGCCGCGGTTAAGGGCGGCGATTACCGCCGTGATGTCGGCATAGCCGGTCAGCAGGATCGCCTGTGCATCGTGGAAGGTGCGGGCTTCAGCCAGCAGCGCGTCGCCGGTCAGCCCCGGCATGCGCTGGTCCGAGAGCACCACGGCGATGTCGGGCTCCGCGCGCAGAATCTCCAGCGCCTCGGCGGGACGCGCGGTCGTCAGCACCCGGTAGGAATCCTCGAACAGATCCTCCAGGGCGATCAGGATATCCGGCTCGTCATCGACGGCCAGGATCGTCCCCACACCTGCCGTACCGTCACTCATGCACCAGCCGCCTGCCGCGGGATCCCGATCACAAAGCAGGCTCCCCCACCCGGGGCCGTCTCTACGGTGAGCGAGCCGCTATGCGCTTGAACGACACTGTAAGCAATCGCAAGACCGAGCCCCGTACCGGAACCGACCGGCTTCGTCGTGAAGAAGGGCTCGAAGATTTTTTCACGCAAGGATTCTGGTATTCCCGGACCCGTATCGCTGATCCGGATCTCGTCGAGCTCCGGGGCCGAACGGGTATCGATCCGAACCGTGCCGCCCTCCGGCATGGCGTCGGCGGCGTTGCCGAGGATGTTCATCACGACCTGATTGAGCAGAGCCGGGGTGCAGTGGATCTCCGCCCGGCCACCAAAGGTCCGCTCAACCGTGATCCGGTCGCCGAGCTTGTGCTGGATCAGGGCCAGCACGGTCTCGATCGCCTCCGGCACATTGACGAGGGCCCGCTCGCCCTCGTCGAGGCGCGAGAATTTCCGTAGGTTCAGCACCAGATCCTGGATCCGAGTCAGCCCCATCCGCATCGAGCCGACCCGCTGGCGGGCCTTCTCGACCGCGCGGGCGGCGGCTTCCGGGCTGGCCTCCGGCAACTCGCCGAGGAGGCGCTCCACCGTACCCTGATGGGCCAGGATGAAGGCCAGCGGGTTGTTGATCTCATGGGCGATGCCGGCCACCAACTCGCCGAGCGAGGCCATCTTGGCGGCCTGAACCAGCTTGGCCTGCGCATCCGTGAGCTGCCGGTTGGCATTGGCAAGGTCGCGGTTGGCCCGCTCCAGGGCGTCGGCGAGGCGGGCCCGAGCTTCAGAGGCCTCGGCCTCGGCGCGGGCGCGCTCCACAGCCCGCTCGCGCTCGCCGAACTGGCCGGCGATGCGCCGGTCGTCCTCCTCGAGTAGGCGGCGGCGCACGAAGCCGCGCACCCGGAGCGCCAGCACCTCGGCATCGGTCTTTGCGATGACGTCGTCGGCGCCGGCCGCGAAGGCGTCGACCAGGAAATCCTTGGCCGGGTCGCTGCCCGCGATCCCGACGAGGTGGAAGCCGGCGCCGGCCGCCCGTCCTGCCCGGCGCTGGCTGATCGCCCGACATAAAGCGAGCCCGTCATAGGCGTGGCCGAGGAGATCGACCGTCACGCAGTCGAACGGCTCGCCCTCGGCGGCGTCCAGGGCAGCGAGCGCGGCTTCAGGCCCGTTGGCGCTCGCCACATGGTGCCCGTCCTGTGCCATCAGGCCGGCCAGGAAGGTCCGATAGGTGGCGCTGCCGTCGATCACGAGAATCCGCCCCCGCCGGAAGGCGGCAGCGCCGGGGCCCTCACTGTCGCCGGCCGGACGGCGCTCGCGCAGCAGAGCGCGGATACGCAGGATCATCAGGTCGCGGTCGGCGGATTTCGGCAGGTAGGCGTCGGCGCCGCTTTCGAGACCCTGGCGCTCGCCGCCGTTTCCACCGGTCAGCATCAGAACCGGCAATGCCCGGGTGCGCAGGGACAGGCGCATCTGCCGGATCAGCTCGTCGCCATTCATGCCCGGCAGGTGGTAATCCGCCACCACGAGGTCCGGCTGCTGGCGATTGAGATGGTCGAGGGCGGTCTCGGCCGAGGCACAGCGCTCCACCGCGAAGCCGTGCGTCTCCAGAAGCAGGCGGAACTCCAGAGCCTGCGTCTCCGAATCCTCCACCAGCAGAATCCGGGCGGGTCCCTCGGGCGGGCCGGTCTCAGGTCCGATCACGGCCGCGCCCCCGGCCCCACGATGCGCAGGACGTGGTCGCCGATGCGATCCAAGGGCAGGATCGAGCGGGCGGCCCCCAGGCGTACCGCCGTCGCCGGCATGCCGTACACGACCGCGGTGCTCTCGTGCTCGGCGATCGTCTGGGCGCCGGCCTTATGCATATCGGCGAGGCCGACCGCCCCATCCTCGCCCATGCCGGTGAGCAACACCCCGATCCCCGACGCCCCGGCCTGCTGGGCCATCGAGCGGAACAGCACGGTGGCGGCCGGGCGCTGGCCCGAGACCGGTGCCGCGTCGACCACCCGCAGAATCCGCCCGGACCCGAGTTCCAGGTGCCGGTCGCCAGGGGCGACGTAGACCCGCCCGGGCTCGGCGCGCTCCCCGTCCCGGGCGATGCCGACCGGAAGGGTCACGACGCTGTCGAGCCAGGTCGCGAACCCGTCCATGAAGGCGGGGCCCATATGCTGGACGACCAGCACGGGCAGCGAGAAGTCCCGCGGCAGCGCCCCGATGACCCGGGCGAGCGCCGGGGGGCCGCCCGTGGAGGCGGCGATTCCAAGCATGCTCGGCGCCAGGCCCGGCAGCTCGAACGGTGGTGCGTAGGAAGCCGCAGCCGTGCGGCCCGCCCATTCGGTACCGATCGGCCGACGGCGGATCACCGGCACCTGGGCCATGATCCGCAACTGCGTGCAGATCTCGCCCGCGACAGCCTCGTAGCCCGCATGGGTCGTGGCCACCGGCTTCTCGACCACCGACAGCGCGCCGGCGCGCAGCGCGTTCATCGAGATGCGCAAAGAGGAATCCTCGACCGAATCCGCCACCACGACGATCGGGGTCGGATGCTCGGCCATGATCCGGCGGGTGGTCTCCAGCCCGTCGATGCCGGGCAGGCGGATATCCATGGATATCACGTCCGGGCGCACGCTCTGGAGCCTGGCCAACGCCTCCTCGCCGGAGGCGACCGCGGCCACGATCTCGAGCCGGGGATCGCGGGACACGATGTGGCGCAACAGCTCGCGCACCACGAGGCTATCCTCCACCAGCATGACGCGGACCGGGGTCACAGGAACTGCCCGATCGTATCGAGCAGCTGACGCTGGTCGAATTTCTGCTTGGTGAGGTAGGCGTCGGCGCCGAGGTCGAGGCCCCGGGCCACGTCGGCTGCGTCGCCGCGGGAGGTCATCAGGATCGTCGGCAACCGGGCGAAGCGCGGGTCGGCCCGCAGGGCCTGGAGCAGGCCGAACCCGTCGAGGCGCGGCATCTCCACGTCGGCGAGGACGAGGTCCACGGGCTCGACCTCGGCGCGCAGCCGGTCGAGGGCGTCCTGACCGTCGACGCAGACGACCACACGGTAGCCGGCCGCTTCCAAGATGCCCTTCTCCAACGTCCGGGTGGTGATCGAATCATCGACGACCAGAATGGTCGCCCGCGCGGCGGCCCGCGGTGCGGGATCACGTGTCGTCGAACGTTGCGCCTGCCCCATCGTTCCGGACGGTGGTGCGACAGCCGCGCGCGCCGCGAGACCTTCGGGGTCCAGGACCAGCACCGGGATATCTCCTGGTAGAACCGCCGTGCCCGCGATCAGGCCCGGATCGGCTCCGAAGGCGGGGGCGGGCAGGACCAGAAGCGCGCGGACATCGTGCAGGCGGTCGACGGTGATCGCGAAGCGGCCGCCCTCTGCTCGAAGCACCACGGCGTGCAAGGCTTCGAGATCATCCGAATCGGTGGCCTCGCCCAGGATCGCGGCGAGGTCGGTCACCGGGTGGCTCGTGGCCACATCGCCGGTGCCGAGGCGCAGGATCGGTCGGCCCATTGCCACCGGCATCTCGGCCCGCTTCAGGCGCAACAGGCGTTCCACGGCATTGCCCGGCAGCGCGTAGGTGCGTTTGCCCGCCTCGACCAGCAGCAGGCTGCGGCGGGCCGCCGAGAGCGGCAGGCTGAAGATCAGAGCGGTGCCGAAGGGGGTGCGCGGCTCCAGCCGGACGCTGCCCAGAAGCTGGCGGGCCGCATCGGCCGCCACCGAGAGTCCGTAGCCGCGGCCCGATAGGGTATCGACCGCCTCCGCGGTGGAGAAGCCAGGCTCGAAGACGAGGCGCAGCAGGGTCTCGGGATCGGCGACCGCCTCCGGGGCGAGGAGACCGCGTGCCCGGGCTGTGGCCTCGATCCGGGCCAGATCCGGCCCCGGCCCATCGTCGAACACCGTGACGGAAAGTCGGGCGCCGCGCACCGCCACCTCCAGGCCGAGCCCCAGCGCCTCGGGCTTGCCGGCGGCGCGGCGCTGCTCCGGGCTCTGCCAGCCATGGCTCAGGGCATTGCGCAGGGCGTGGAGCAGCGGGTCCTTGAGCGCCTGGAGCGTACCGCGCTCGACCGGCAGGTCGAGGCCGCGCAGGTCGAGATCGACCTCGCGGCCCTGTTCCCGGGCGGTCTCGCGCAGGGAGCGCGCCAGCGGGCCCAAAACCGTCTCGGCGGGCACCAACGCGAGGCGCTCGGCGGCGGCGCGGACCTGAGCAGCGGCCCCGTCGATGGCGCTGCTCGCTACGGCGTGGCGCCGGGACAGGTCCGACGCCTCTCGGGCGAAGGCGCCGATCTCGGCCGCGAAGGCGCGCAACGCGGTCCCGTCGCTGTCCGCCCCGGCGGCGAGCGCTTCCGCGTTGGCGCGCAGGCCCCGGGCGAGTCTGGCCAGCCGGGCGAGGCTGTCGGCCGCCGAGGTGCGGCTGGCCAGCGTGCTCGTGAGATCGTGGCTCGCCCGAGCCATCGCCTCCACGGCCTCCACGGGAACCCGCAGCAGCGCGGCACCGGGATCGGCCGGCTCGGCCGCCGGCTTCGGGGCAGGCTCGGAAGTCGGAGCGGCGGACGGAGGCGGAGTGTCTCGCGATGCAGCGACCGGTTCGGCGGGAGCCGCTTCGCCCTGCCGCCCGAGAACCTGCCCAAGGGCCGAAAGGGCGTCCGCCGGCATGTCGGGCCCGACGCCGTCCTGCAGGCCGGCGACGTAACTCTCGATTCGGTCGAGGGCGAGGTGGACCGCGTTGGCCGCCTCCCGGTCTAGGGCGGCGCCGGTCCGGACCTTCTCGAACAGCGTCTCCAGACGGTGCGCGACCGCCTCGACAGCGGGCAGATCGACGGCGCGCGACGCCCCCTTCAGGCTGTGGGCCCGGCGAAACACGTCGTTCCAATCCGGCGTGGCGCTGCCGAGCGCCCCGCGGATCGCCGCGACGTGTTCCCGGTGCTCGACATCGAAGGCGGCGAGCAGGAGCTGGCGGATGTCCTGGGTCAAGGCGCGGCCGGCCTCAGTGCCGGTAGCGTTCGGCGAGCGCCATCAGCGCCTGGGCCAGCTCCGTGAGGTTGGCCGAGGCGGACTCGACCTGCCGCGTGCCGGCCGCGGTCTGCTGGCTCGCCTGCCGGATGTTCTGGAGCGCGCCCATCACCTGCTCGATGCCGAGCTGCTGCTGGTTCGTCGAGGCGACGATCTGCTGGAAGGTCTGGACGTTCTCCTCCACCCGGGCGGTGATCTCCTCGATGGTCCGCTGCGTCGTGTCCGAGCGGGCCTTGCCGGCGGCGGCGCGCTTGACCGCCTCCTCGGTGAGCATCACCGAGGTGTTGATGCCCCGCTGGATCTCGCCCAGGATCCCGCGCACCTGACCGGTCGCCGCCTTGGCCTGATCGGCGAGCAGCTTCATCTCGGAGGCGACCACCGCGAAGCTGCGTCCGCTCTCGCCGGCCGCGGCCGCCTCGATGGCGGCGTTGAGGGCGAGGAGATGCGTGCGCTCCGAGATGTCGTTGACCGTCTCGATGATGTCGCCGATCGTCTGGGTCTTCTCCGACAGGCTGACGATGTTGCCGGCCACCGCCTCGGCCTGCTCGCGGATCGCGTCCATGGCCTTGGCGGTGTCGGAGACGGCGCGCAGGCCCTGCCGGGAGGTCTGGGCGGTGGCCTGCGCGGTGGCGATCACCTCGGTGGCGCGCTTGCCGATCTGGGCGCCCGAATGCGTGATCTCGTCGACCGTGGCGGCGGTCTCCTGCACGGCGGCGAATTGCTGCTCGACCGAGGCCGCCTGCTCCTGGGCCGAGGCGCGGATCTCGGCCGCGGCGGCGTTGAGGTCGGCGGTTGCCGCGCGGTTGGTCTTGGCGAGGTCCGAGAGGCCGGCCACCATGGCGTTGAGCGTGGTGGCGAGCCGCCCGATCTCGTCACCCCCGCTCATCGGCAACTTGCCCGACAGGTCCCCGCCGCCGACCCGCTCCACGAAGGCCATGACGGTCTCGAGCGGGCGTACCACCGCGCGGCTGATCATCCACGTGACCAGGATCGCCAGCACAATCGCGGCGGCAAGCGTCAGGTAGATCGAGAGGCGGGAGCGATCGTAGACCTCCTGGGCGGCACGCTGGCCCAGTGCCATGCCACCGTCGAGCAGGGTCCTGAGGTTCCTGATCCCCTCCAGGAAAGGCGTCTGGAGCCGGGCGATCTCGTCGTTGCGGGCCTCGACGCCGGCGACATCCTGCTTGGCGATGGCCGCGAATTGCACCTCGCCGAGGCTCTTGACCTCGCGGAAGGTGCGCTGGACGTCGGCCGCCGCGGCGGCGATCCGGTCCCAGGCGGCCACACGCTCGGTTGAGGCCGAGTAGGCACGGTACTCGGTGGAGAGCTGGATCGTGGTGGCGAGCCGGTTCTCGATCTGGGTGGCGGTCTGGCGCCAGGCCGCCACGGTGTCGTCAGTGCGCGCCTGGCGGCCCTGCGTCGACGTCAGCATCGCGATCACGGCGGTCCGGCGCAGCAGGCCGAGATCGCGGGCCTCGTTGCCCAGGTCGTCGATCTGGCGCAGCACCGTCATATCGCGCCGCACGATCGCGTCGGTCGTGTCGCGCACCGCGCCGATCTGCTCGAGCGCATAGAGGCCGAGCGCCACGATCACGACCGTTACGGCGAAGAAGCCGAGGAGGATGCGTCTACCGATCGAGAGATTCACGGTCGGGCTGGCTCCGATTGGGGGCGTGGTGGGGCGCAGGTCTCGAGAAGACCAGCGGCTGTGTCTGCGGAACCTGCTTCGCGAGCCCGTCAGGGCAGGGCGCGACGCAGGAGGCGGGGAAGATCGATGATGACGAAATCCGGTCGGTCGGCACCTGCCACGCCGGGGGCATAGCCCGAAGCGACCTCGTTGCCCAACCCGCCGGGATTCGTTGCCGACGTCGCCGCCGCGGGGGCGATCCCAAGCACCCGATCGACCGCCAGGGCGAGGGGCTGATGGGCGGGGGTTCCGCGCAGCACCACGACGTGACCGGGCTCGCCCGCGGATTCCGGCCGGCCGAGCGCCCGGGCGAGGCCGAGCACGCCGACGATCCGCCCCGAAAGGGCGATGAGGCCGATGAGCGACGGCACCGCGCCCGGCATGGGCGTGAGGGGGCGCATCGGCAGGACCTGCGCGACGGCTTTCAGCGGCAGGCCGTAGCGTTCGCTCCCGCAGGCGCAGACAAGGTGGTCGAGGCCGGCATCGATGTTCGAAGCGCGGATACCGCGTCGGGCCAGCGCTGCGGTGCGCTCGGCCCGGAGTTCGTGTTCCGATCGGAGGCGCGAGGCCGCGCCCGGATCCTGTCTGGTGGCGCTCGGTTCCATTAGGGCGCCACGATGGTCGGGCATCGCGGGTTGAGAAGTGGAGCAGCGGTTGGAACGACGTGCGTCTCCCTCCCCCTTCTGCGGGGGAGGGCGGCCCCCGAAGGGGGTCGGGAGAGGGGAGCCACGGTGCAGGACAGAGCGCTGGCCTTCATGAAGGTCCCACCTATTCCGGAAACCGGGTTCCCCTCTCCCCCCCTGCTTCGCAGGGTACCCTCCCCCGCGGTGGGGGGAGGAAGTGCGCCGGTCAGATCTGGACCGCCAGATACGACAACCGAACGATGATCCCAAAACCCAATGTGTGAGTCCGCAAGCCCCCGCGGGGGGAGGGGAACGCGCGGCCGATCATCAGCGCTCTCCGACAACGACCTGTGACTCCGCACGATCAGGAACTCCTGCGGCCGAGCGCCGCGCGGGCCGCGGCAGCCCCAACAGCGACATCCCCGGCGGACACGCCGTCGCCCTCAGGCAGCACCGTGTCGGATCCCAGGGCTTCGGCGAGGGCTTGGCTCAGCGCGATCGCGTTGTCGAGGGCGCGGGCCGCCTCGCTGGGGCGATCGAGGGCGATCAGCAGCAGGCCGAGATGGTAGTGGGCCATCACGAAGCCCCGGTCGAGATAAAGGGCCGCCCGCAGCGCCCGCTCGGCTTCCGCATCGCGGCCCAGTGCCCGGGCGAGGAGACCCTCGTAGAATCGCAGGGCCGGATCGGTCGGATCGCGGTCGAGGGCAATGCGCAGCGCCCGCCATGCCGACCCGGTATCCCCGGCATCTGCGAGGACGCGGATGCGATCACGCTCGGACACGGCATGATCGGACACGTCGTGATATGAGACAGCCTGTGCGCGCAGCGCCGCGCCGGCCGATGGAACGGCGCGCGGCACCGCCTCGTCGGCAGACACGGCGGGCAGCCCCGGGGCGTCCGGAAGCGGCGCATCCGCGAGCGCGCCGCCGCGCACCACCGGTGGCACGATCGACCGGAGTTCCGGTTCAGCGAGCACGACGGGCGGCAACGCCGGCGTATCGGACAGGGTGCGATAGGCGACGGTCCCAGGCAGGCTGACCGCATCGAGGAATCCCGCGAAGGCGGGGCTCGGCTCGGCGTGGCCGAGGAGCAGCCAGCCGTCCGGCCGCAGCCTGCGGCCGAGGCCGCGAACCACCGCGGCGACCGTCCGGGCGTCGAAGTAGATCAGCACGTTCCGGCAGAGGATCAGGTCGAACCGCTCGCCGTCCTGCGCCTGCGGATCGGCGAGGGTGAGCAGGTTGCCGCGCTCGAACCGCACCAGACCCCGGAATTCCGGGCGCAGGGCATAGCCGCCCTCCCGCCGGATCCCGGGCGCCGGGGGCAGGCGGGTGAAGTAGCGCAGCCGCTCCGCCGGCGGCATCGTGCGCAGGGCCCAGCGGCCGTATTCGGCGGCGCGGGCGGTGGCGAGCGCCTCGGCGCTGATGTCGGTTGCGAGGATCGAGACCCGCCAGTTCGGCAGAGCGTCGCCCAGCAACTCCTGCACCAGGATCGACAGGGAATAGGGCTCGGCCCCGGTCGAGCAGCCCGCAGACCAGATCCGCAGCGTCCGCTCGGACGCGCGGGCCGCGATCAACGCCGGCAGGATCCGCTCGCGCAACGCCTGGAACTGCTCGGCGTAGCGGAAGAAGAACGTCTCGCCGACGGTGATCTCGGCCTCGAGGCGCGCCCATTCGGCCTCCCCCTGGGCGCCGTCCGACAGGAGGGCGGCATAGGCCGCGCAATCGGCCGCCGCCATCTCGCGGAAGCGCCGACGCAGACGCTCGATCAGGAGATCGTCCTTGTCGACGTAGTAGTGATGGCCGGTGCGCGCGATGATCCGCGCCTTCAGCGCCGCGTAGGCGGGATCGGCCCCCGGATCGGGGCAGGGCGGGCCCGGACGGGACATCGCGGGTCAGGCGGAAACGGGCAGGGCAGCGAGGCGCTCGGCGGCGGCCCGGGCGAGCGCAGCGACCCGGGCCCGCTCCTGCGCGGTCAGCAGGCGCGCTGGCGCCAGCGCGTGGATGAGGCACTCGCCGAGAACGAGTTCGGCCGCTACGCAGCCGTTGAGCGTCCCGTCCTCGCCGGCCGGGCGGATCGCGGAGTCGGGTACGGTGACGAGGTCGGCGGCCCGATCCACGCAATACGCGACGCCCTCGTCCCGGACGAGGACGAGGTGCGCGTAGAGGCCGGCCGGCGCCCCCGCCGGACGCAGGCCGAGAAGGGACGCGAGGTCGATCACCGGCACCGGCGCCCCACCGAGATTGAGGAAGCCCGTCAGCCAGCCTCCGGCCGCGGGCGGGGCGTGGAGATCCGGCAGCGGCAGCACCTCGGAAACCGCGTCGCGCGGCAAGGCGCAGGGCGTTCCCGCGACGTCGAGGAGGAGATAGGCCGTCCCGTTGCTGGCCAAGGTCGTCCGCTCCCCCCCCCTGATCGTCCGTCGGATCCCGGACGACACGAAGGGCGCAATAGGCTGTGTTCATGATCCCGGCAATCACGCCGCGGGCGCGGAGCGGCGACGGGAACCAAGTCTTGGCTTGGCCGCTTATTTTCCGACGCAGCAGCGCCGCATCTATGATGGTCGGCGCCTCGCCTGCGTCGGTCTATGCCAGGGATTGATGATGAGGAAACTTCTGTTGGCCGCCGCGTCGCTGACGCTCCTCGCAGGCTCCGCCTACGCCCAGGGGAATTCGCCCTACAACAGCTCTGGTTCGCAGGCCGGCGGCCCACGCGGCGGCATGGAGCGCGCTGGCGAGGCTGCGGCAATGGAGCAGGGCGCCGCTCCGGCCCGGCCGATGATGCGTCAGCGCATGATGAAGCACAAGCGGATGAAGCATCACCGCCGGATGCGCCACCACATGTGAGGCCGCGGCGCTCGCCGCCACAGGGCGGTCGAGCCCGCTCGATCAGGCCTGCCGCAGCCGCGGCAGGCCTTTTTCGTATCTGCACCTCCGCCGGGCACGGCGGCGAGCATCGGAATTATACCTCACCTGACCGTCTGCGCAGAACGCGCTCCTGTCGGCCCGCGTTGAGCCTTGCCGGATCGTCACACGCGGTTCACGCTCACGCGCAGACGGACATCACTGTAAAAATGTTCGAAACCGAACATCGCCCCGCGTCCGGGCGTACGCCATGGATTGGGCGGGACAAGACGGGAGGAACGATGACACGACCGCTCGACCGGAGGTCCGAGGACAGGATCGAGGCGACCGGCGTCGAGGGACGGCGCAGCGCCATCGTGGCGGCGGTACGCCAGCGGGGCTTCGTGACCATCGAGGCCCTGGCGGCGCAGTTCGGCGTCACCGTCCAGACGATCCGCCGCGATCTCAACGAGCTGAGCGCCGAGGGCCGGCTGGAGCGCTACCGCGGCGGCGGCGGCCTGCCCTCCAGCGTCGAGAACATCGACTACGCCGACCGCCGGGTGACCTTGCTGCCGGAAAAAACGCGGATCGGCCGGCTCGCAGCGAGCCGGATCCCGTCGCATTGCTCGGTCTTCATCAATATCGGCACGACGCCCGAAGCGGTCGCCCGGGAGCTGACCCGGCACGACGATCTCAGCGTGATCACCAACAATCTCAACGTCGCGCTCTCCCTGGGGGAGGCCACGGAGTTCCGCATCGTCGTGGCGGGCGGCACCGTGCGCAACCGGGACGGCGCGGTGCTCGGCCAACTCACCTGCGACACCCTCAGCCAGTTCCGGGTCGACGTGGCGGTCATCGGCATCAGCGGCATCGACGCCGATGGCGCGCTCCTCGACTACGATTACGAGGAGGTGCGGGCGACACAGACCATTCTGGCCCATGCGCGGAAAACCTTCCTCGTGGCGGACCGTACCAAATTCACCCGGCGCCCGATGGTACAGGTCGGGCGGCTCGATCAGATCGACACCTTATTCACCGATCAGCCGCCGCCGCCGGACATCGTCGCGTTGCTGGAGCGCCAGGGCGTGACCCTCGCGGTCGCCGACGGGACCGACGAACCGTAACGAACATCGAATTTTTCGCTTGCGAAAGCGTTCGGCGGCGTCAATATATCTCCAGCTCGCCATCGGGGCGGGGCAGGAGGAACCATGGCGGCAGCACCGCGCCAGCGCGAGCCGTCCGACGCCTACGAACTTCTGGTCGTCGGCGGCGGCATCAACGGCACCGGCATCGCCCGGGATGCGGCCGGCCGCGGCCTGTCGGTGCTGCTGGCCGAGCGCGGGGATCTGGCCGGGTTCACCTCCTCGTCCTCGACGAAGCTGATCCATGGCGGCCTGCGCTACCTCGAATATTACGAGTTCCGCCTCGTGCGAGAGGCGCTGGCCGAGCGCGAGCGGCTGCTGCGGCTCGCTCGCCACGTGATCTGGCCGCTGCGCTTCGTGCTGCCCCACGACGAGGGCCTGCGCCCGGCCTGGATGCTGCGGCTGGGCCTGTTCCTGTACGATCACCTCGCGCGCCTGCGCACGCTGCCCGGCTCGCACGGGGTCGATCTGCGCAACTCCGCCTACGGCGCGCCGCTGCAGAAGCGCCTGACGCGCGGCTTCGTGTATTCCGACTGCTGGGTCGAGGACAGCCGCCTCGTGGTGCTCAACGCCATGGATGCCCGCGAGCGCGGCGCCACGGTGCTCACCCGCACCGGCGTGGTCTCGGCAAGGCGCGACGGCGAGGGCTGGGTCGCCACGCTGCGCGACGAGCGCACTGGTTCCGAGCGGACTATCCGAGCGAAGGCCGTGATCAACGCCGCCGGCCCCTGGGTCAGCGCGACGCTCGGCGGCACGCTCGGCCTCAACAGCCGGGCGGCGGTGCGGCTGATCAAGGGCAGCCACATCGTGGTCAAGCGCCTGTTCGAGGGCGATCAGGCCTACATCCTGCAGCAGCCCGACAAGCGCATCATCTTCGCGATCCCCTACGAGCGCGACTTCACGCTGATCGGCACCACCGACGTGCCCTATGACGGGGAGCCCGGCCCGGTCTCGATCTCCGCGGAGGAGACCGACTACCTCTGCGGCTGCATCAACCGCTCGTTCGACACCCAGATCACCCCGTCCGACGTGGTCTGGAGCTATTCGGGCGTGCGCCCGCTCTACGACGACGCAGCTGAGAACGCCTCCGCGGTGACCCGCGACTACGTCCTCGACGTCGAGGACCAGGGCGGGAAGGCCGCCGTGCTGTCGGTGTTCGGCGGCAAGATCACCACCTACCGGCGGCTCGCAGAGCACGCGCTGGAGAAACTGAAGCCGTATTTCCCGCATCTCAAGAAGGCCTGGACCGGGGACGCGGTTCTGCCGGGCGGCGCCATGGCGGATGCCGACTTCGACCCGTTCCTGGCGAAGCTCCGGGCGGAAAAGCCGTTCCTGCCGGAGGAGACCGCCCGCCGCCTCGCCCGAGCCTACGGCACGCGGGCACGCGACATCGTCGGGACCGCCCGCTCGATGGCGGACCTCGGCGAGGCCTTCGATGGCGGGCTCACGGCGGCGGAGGTCGATTACCTGCGCACCGAGGAATGGGCGGTCACCGCCGAGGACATCCTGTGGCGGCGCTCGAAGCTCGGCCTGCGCACGAGCGCGGAGAGCGCGGCGCGGCTTGCCGCCTACCTCGACCGCAGGGCCGAGGCGGCCTGACGATTTCGGACCCGCTCCGGCGCAGACCGGTCGGGATAACAGGGGAGGGAACGATGAGCCGTTACGTCGGGGCCATCGATCAGGGCACCACCAGCAGCCGCTTCATGGTGTTCGACCGGGAGGGCAGCGTCATCACGCTGGCCCAGGCCGAGCACGCGCAGATCTACCCGGCCCCGGGCCATGTCGAGCACGACGCGTCCGAGATCTGGACGAAGACCCAAGGCGTGATGCGTGAGGCGCTGGAGAAAGGCGGCCTCCAGCCCTCCGACCTCGCGGCGATCGGCATCACCAACCAGCGCGAGACCACGGTCATCTGGGACCGGACGACCGGCAAGCCGCTGCACAACGCCCTGGTCTGGCAGGACACCCGCAACGACCGGCTGGTGGCCGAGTTCGCCCGCGACGGCGGCCGCGACCGGTTCCGCGACCTCACCGGCCTTCCGCTGGCGAGTTATTTTTCGGGCCTCAAGCTCCGCTGGCTCCTCAACCATGTGCCGGGCGCCCGCGAGAAGGCCGAGGCTGGCGACGTGCTGTTCGGCAACATCGACACGTGGCTCGTCTGGAACCTCACCGGCGGGACGGAGGGCGGCCTCCACGTCACCGACGTGACCAATGCCAGCCGCACGCAGCTGATGTCGCTGAAGACCCTCGAATGGGACGAGGGCATGCTCAAAACCTTCGGCATCCCGAAGGCGATGCTCCCTAAAATCGTCTCATCGAGCGAGGTCTACGGGCAGACGAAGGCGCCGTTCGCGGGCGTGCCGATCGCCGGTATCCTCGGCGACCAGCAGGCGGCCCTGTTCGGCCAGACCTGTTTCAGCCCCGGCGAGGCCAAGAACACCTACGGCACCGGCTGCTTCGCGCTGATGAACACCGGCACTGAGCCGGTCCCCTCGAAGGCTGGCCTCGTCACCACGCTCGCCTACCGCCTCGACGGCCAAAAACCCGCTTACGCGCTCGAAGGCTCGATCGCCATCACGGGCGCCCTGGTGCAGTGGCTGCGCGACAACCTGCACATGATCAAGGATTCCGCCGAGGTCGAGACGCTCGCCACCACGGTCGAGGACAATGGCGGCGTCTATTTCGTGCCGGCCTTCTCGGGGCTCTACGCGCCGCACTGGAACGAGGGCGCCCGCGGGCTGATCATCGGGCTCACCCGCTACGTCAACCGCGGCCACATCGCCCGCTCGGTGCTGGAGGCGACCGCCTTCCAGACCCACGAGGTGCTGGACGCGATGGCCAAGGATTCCGGCATCCCCGTCAAGGAGTTGCGGGCCGATGGCGGCATGGTCGCCAACAACACGCTGATGCAGTTCCAGGCCGACATGCTCGACGTGCCGGTGGTCCGCCCGAAGGTAGCCGAGACCACCGCCCTCGGTGCCGCCTACGCGGCGGGTCTGGCGGTCGGCTACTGGAAAGGGCTCGACGACCTCAAGCGCAACTGGGGCGTCGACAAGCGCTGGACGCCGAAGATGGATGCCGGCCAACGCGAAAAGATCGCCGCCGCCTGGGGCCGGGCGGTGCAGCGGTCGTTCGACTGGAAGACCAACGAAGCGTGAGAGGGCGGACGGCGCCGCGCGTCTCCCTCCCCCCTCTGCGGGGGAGGGTGGCCCGCGAAGCGGGTCGGGAGAGGGGAGCGACGGTGCAGAACAAGGCTGCGCCCGTCAGGAAGCCTGTCCCAGATCCTGAACCCGGGTTCCCCTCTCCCGACCCCTGCTGACGCAGGGGCCACCCTCCCCCGCAGAGGGGGGAGGGAGAGCGCGTAACAGGTTGCCGGAGCGCGCCTCATCGGCGTCATGTCCTGCGCGGCGCCTGAACTGTCAAAAACAACAACAAACGGGGGAGACATCACCATGCTATCACCATTCCTGGGTGAATTTCTGGGCACGATGGCGCTGATCGTCCTGGGCGACGGGATCGTTGCCGGCGCCCTGCTCAAGAAATCCAAGGCCGAGAACGCGGGCTGGATTTCGATCACGGCCGGCTGGGCCTTCGCGGTGCTCGCCGGCATCTTCGTCGCCAGCGCCACCGGCAGCCCTGACGCGCATCTCAACCCCGCCGTCACAGTGGCGGGCGCAGTCAGTTCAGGGGATTTCAGCAAGCTCGCCGTCTACGTCCCGGCTCAGATGCTGGGCGCCTTCGTGGGTGCGGTCATCGTCTGGCTCCACTACCTGCCGCACTGGGCCGCGACGCCGGAGCAGGATCTCAAGCTCGCCTGCTTCTGCACCGGCCCGGCGATCCGCGATGCGAAATCCAACTGGATCTCCGAGATCATCGCGACCTTCTTCCTGATCCTGACCATCTCGGCCCTCGTGACCAATACCCTGGGCGCCACCGGCGCGATCCCGAGGGGCGTGGCGCCCTACATGGTCGGCATGCTGGTCTGGGGTATCGGCCTGTCGCTCGGCGGTACCACCGGCTACGCCATCAACCCCGCCCGCGACCTCGGCCCACGCATCGCCCACGCGGTGCTGCCGATCGCCGGAAAGGGAACTTCGGACTGGAGCTATGCTCTGATCCCGGTGGGTGGTCCGGTCATCGGCGCGGCGCTGGCCGGGCTGTTCGTGCGCGCCCTCGGGATCTGACGGAACTGCCATACCCTCAACCGCCGCGGGGCGTCCCTGCGTCGCGGCGGTTTGCGGTGCGGGGCCTTGGAGCTTAAGTCAGGGCGATCCCGACCGCGCCTCCGGGCGCCTCCACGCGGTGTGGTAGCCCCCGACCCATGGCCGTCGTCCTCGACATCCTGAAGAACGATCCGCGGCCGGTCCGCCATCCCGAGAAGGCGCACCGGCCCGATCAGCCCGTCCAGGCCAAGAAGCCGGATTGGATCCGCGTGAAGGCGCCGGGCTCGAAGGCCTGGACCGAGACGCAGAAGATCGTCCGCGAGCACGGCCTCGTCACGGTCTGCGAGGAGGCGGGCTGCCCGAATATCGGCGAGTGCTGGGAGAAGCGGCACGCCACCTTCATGATCATGGGCGACACCTGCACGCGGGCCTGCGCCTTCTGCAACGTGCGCACCGGCCTGCCCGAGTCCCTCGACGCGGCGGAACCCGAAAAAATCGGCGATTCGGTCGCCAAGCTCGGCCTGCACCACGTGGTCATCACTTCGGTCGACCGCGACGATCTGAGGGACGGCGGCGCCGAGCATTTTTCCCGCACCATCGCGGCGATCCGCCGGGCAAGCCCCGGCACCACGGTGGAGATCCTGACCCCCGACTTCCTGCGCAAGGATGGCGCGCTCGAAACCGTGGTCGCCGCCAAGCCCGACGTGTTCAACCACAACCTGGAGACCGTGCCGGCCAAGTACCTCACGGTGCGGCCCGGCGCCCGCTACTTCCACTCGGTGCGCCTGTTGCAGCGGGTCAAGGAGCTCGACCCGTCGATCTTCACCAAATCCGGCATCATGGTCGGGCTCGGCGAGGAGCGGAACGAGGTGCTCCAGCTGATGGACGACTTGCGCTCGGCCGATGTCGATTTCCTGACCATCGGCCAGTACCTGCAGCCGTCGAAGAAGCACCACGAGGTCGTGCGCTTCGTCCCCCCCGACGAGTTCAAGGCCTACGAGACCACCGCCTACGCCAAGGGCTTCCTGCTGGTCTCGGCCACGCCCCTGACGCGTTCGTCGCACCATGCGGGTGAAGATTTCGCGCGTTTGCAGGCTGCGCGTCTGGCGAAACTGTCGCCCGCGCTCTCGGCCTGAGGAAACCCGAACACGATGCCATCCTTCCGGGTCACCCGCACGGTGAAGCATTCGCCGCAGCAGATGTACGACCTCGTCGCCGACGTGGAGCGTTACCCTGAGTTCCTGCCGCTCTGCGACTCCCTGCGGGTGATCCGTCGGCAGGATATGACGGAGGGCGGGCAGGTGCTGATCGCCGAGATGGGCGTGGGCTACAAGGCGATTCGCGAGCGCTTCACCACCCGGGTCAGCCTCGAACCGGCGCATCTCAAGATCGTGGCCGAGTATATCGACGGTCCGTTCCGGCATTTGGAGAACCGCTGGCTGTTCAAGGACGCTCCGAACGGCGGCTGCGCGATCGACTTCTTCATCACCTACGAGTTCAAGAGCCGCACCCTGGGGCTTTTGATGGGTACGATGTTCGACCGGGCTTTTCGCAAGTTCACCGACGCGTTCGAGGGGCGGGCGGACCGGATGTACGATGCCGCGTGAGCAGGCTTAGCCGTCATGCCCCATCGGGGGCAGGTGCCGACGACATAGTCCCGATGACCGACTTGACGTGAATGATCATCTCGCATGCAGCGATGTGCGTTATTTCAATGTCTTTGATCCCGACGACAATACATTCGTTTCTTCTTCAGCTAACAGCTAATGTCTAAATTTTTCCGCGCAATTACATTATAATTCGGCAATCTTTCTGATATAGAACGCCAAACGGATTATGTTTACAACTTATTCAACCCGTGCAATCAAAGCCCGGCAGGGCCCTATGGAGTCCGCCACCTCGAAAACTTGAGCGCCTGGTCTTGAGATACAGACAGGTCCTATTGGCCATCATCGTGGCTCTGACAGCCGCGCACACTCTGTCGTCCTGCAACGACGGGTACGATATCCGCCGTGCGCATGAGCGCTTCAAGAAATCGATCGCGGAAAGTCCAGCCGGCAAAGTCTCTTACAACGACCGGTTCAGCGAATCGTATATCAACACCCACTTCTCGATTGGACAAACGACGATCGACTGGATTTGGGCTTTCTATGGTATTCCTGGGTACCGAGATAATTTCATGAACGGAGATGTATTGATCGAAACCTACCTCCGGTCCAAACCGACGCCAAGCGAGTTCAGTCGCGCAGTCGGTGGTCTTGGGTCGGAGCAAACGCTCGCTCCGCAGGCTGGCGATGCGCCCCGTCGCACGGAGCACGGCGCCGTCGACGGCAAACCGATGGAGTCGTCCTCCGCCCCGGCAGCCAATGCCAAAGGGAATGGGGACATGCTGCAGATGGTATTCAAGCACCGCATTCTCATCGGCTGGCGCCTCTATTGATGACAGCCCAATCCACAACGTCGGGAGCTTTCGAAGATTGTGAGGCCCATCAGGCGACCGATCAGGCCCGCGCCGCCGGAACGCGCATGTGCTCCGGCCGCACGCCCATCCCGATCATCCGCGCCGGCAGGACCTGAAGCGGCGGCACGGCATCGAGAAGCCGCAGCGCCAGCGGCGCGCGGAACGGCGCATCGGCCCTGAGCGAGGCCGCGATCACCCGCGACTGGATTATCCGCTGCAGCGCCTGCGTGGCCCGTACCGGAAGCATCCGCCGGGCCTGGACCCGGGCGAGATCGACCTCGGCGACGCGTCCCGCCTGCAACGGCCCGGCCAGCAGGTTGGCTGCCGCCACCGCATCCTGGATCGCGAGGTTGATCCCGACCCCGCCCACCGGCGACATGGCGTGGGCCGCATCGCCGATGCAGAGCAGCCCCGGCCGGTGCCAGCGCTCCAGCCGATCGACCGTGACGGTCAGGAGTTTGACGTCGTCCCAGTCGGCGATCTCCGCTGAGCGGTCGGCCAGGAACGGCGCGATCTCCGCCACCGCGGCCCGGAAGGCCGGCAGTCCTTTCGCCCGCAGTGCCGCATCGCCACCCTTCGGCACCACGTAGGCGCATTGCCACGCATCGCCCCGGTCGAGGGTGATGAGGATGCGGCCCGGCCCGAAGCGCCCGGCCGCCGCCTCGGGATCGCCGTCCCGGCGGGGCAGGCGGAACCACAGCACGTCGATCGGCGCGCCGAAGGCCCGGGGCGTGAAGCCGGCGCAGTCCCGCATGCGCGAGTGGCGGCCATCCGCGCACAGCACGAGGTCCGAGCGGATCTCGACCGGACCGTCAGGGCCCTCGGCGCGCACGCCCGCGACTCGGCCATCCGCCTCGATCAGGTGCCGGGCCTCGGTACGGCGGATCAGGCGAAAGGATGGGTAGCGCCCCGCCTCGCCGGCCAGAAAGTCCAAGAAATCCCATTGCGGCATGAAGGACAGGAAACGGTTGCGGGTCGGCAGCCGGCTGAAATCCGCCACGCGGTAGCTGCGTCCGGCCACCACCCCGGAAAAATGTTCGACGCGCCGCTGGGGCAGGGCGCGGAAACGCTCCGTGAAGCCAAGCTCGTCCATCAGGTCGAGGGTGGACGGGTGGATCGTATCCCCGCGGAAGTCGCGCAGGAAATCCGCGTGCTTCTCCAGCACGACCGTATCGATCCCGGCCCGGGCGTAGAGCAGCCCGGCCATCATCCCGGCGGGGCCGCCGCCGACGATGCAGAGGCGGGTCGTCACCCTGTCCATGGAGCGTCCCTCCTTCAGTCGCGAACAACGTCCTCCAGAAGGCCCAGCGCATCAGCGACTGCAGCCCGGCGGATTTCCGCGCGCCCGAGATCGCCGTAGCGCCGTTCGAGGTGGCGCACGGCGCCCTCTCGCACGGCGAGGCCGAAATGCACGAGGCCGACCGGCTTCTCGGCGCTGCCGCCGCCGGGGCCGGCGATTCCGGTGATCGCCACCGCCACATCGGCCCGGGAGGCCGCGAGCGCCCCCGCGGCCATCGCCCGCGCCACCGGCTCGCTGACGGCGCCGTGCTGGCGGATCAGCGCCATGGGCACGCCGATCGCCTCGGCCTTGGCGTCGTTCGAGTAGGTGACGAATCCGCGCTCGACCGCCGCCGAGGAGCCCGACACCGCGGTGAGCAGGCCAGCCACGAGGCCGCCCGTGCAGGATTCAGCCGTGGCGATGGTGCGCTTCGCCGCCGTGTAGGCCGCCACCAGCGCCTCGGCGCGGGCGAGGAGTTCCGTGTCGTCGATCATCGCCAACGGGCTCCCATGGGGCGGCCGCGCCCTATCTCGAAGGTGACGTGAAGCCTGTCCCAACCGGAAGACAGGCCGGCACGATCCGGAGACCCAATGCCGATGACCTTCCCCGCGACCACGGCCGTCTACGCCGGGCTGCTCGCCCTTCTCTATTTAGGCCTCTCGGGATGGGTGATGGCAAGCCGTGTGTCCGACAACGTCCTCGTCGGCGACGGCGGTGACGAAGCCATGCTCAAGCGCATCCGATCGCACGCGAATTTCTCCGAATACGTGCCGCTGGCGCTGATCGTCATCGGCCTGCTGGAGGCGAGCGGCGGCGGCCACGGGCTGGTTCAGGCTCTGCTGATCGCCCTGCTGGTCGGCCGGATCCTGCACCCGATCGGGATGTTCGCGGCCCCGAACTCCCCGCGTCAGTTCGCCTGCCGGGGCGGCGGCATCCTGCTCACGATGGCGGCGCTCGCCATCGCGGCGATCGCGCTGCTGCTTCGGATCGGCTGAGCCTCAGCCCTGGCGCATCGCGGTCTCGGCCTGCGCGTCGAGGCCCGGGCCATCCTCTTCGGGCAGCCGCACCGTCGCGGCCGCCTGGGCGGCCAGGCCCTCGGCCCGGCCGACGAAGCCGAGTTTTTCCGTCGTCGTCGCCTTGATGGAGACCGCCGACAGCGGCACGCCGGCGATCGCGGCGATGCGCGCCCGGATCTCCTCGCGGTGCTGGGCGATGCGCGGCGCCTCCGCCAGCACCGTGATGTCGAGGTGGTCGATCCGGCCGCCCCGGGCGCGGACCAGTTCACAGGCATGGGCCAGGAACTGATCGGAGGACGCGCCGCGCCAGCGCTCCTCGGAGGGCGGGAAATGGGTGCCGATATCGCCGTCCGCGATGGCGCCGAGCAGGGCATCGGTCAGCGCGTGGAGCGCCACGTCACCGTCGGAATGGGCCAGCACCCCGCGATCGGCCGGGATCTTCACGCCGCCGAGCCAGACATGGTCGCCGGTGGTGAAGGCGTGGACGTCGAAGCCGGTGCCGAGACGGGTGACGTAGCTGGTCATGGTGCGGGCTCCCGGCGCAGGGTTTTCGGCAGAACCGGCCGCGAAGGTGCGGTCGGCCTCGATCAGGTCGGCAGGCTGGGTGATCTTGCGGTTGGCGATGTCGCCCGCAAACACCACCACGGGCAAGCCCGCCCATTCGGCGAGCGCGCCGTCGTCGGTGAAGCCGTCGAGGGCCTGCGCGGCGGCGTCCCGATGGGCGTTCAGCAGCGGGCCGAATACGAAGGCCTGGGGGGTCTGGACGGCGCGCAGATGCTCGCGCGGCGGCGTCTCGTGCACCCGGCCGATGCCCGGGGCGATGTCGACGACCCGCTTGACCGTGTCGGTCACCGGAACGCCCGGCACGGCCGCGCCATGGTCGCGCCCGGCCGCGATCGCCCGAGCGATCAGCGGCGCGTCGACGTAGGGGCGGGCGGCGTCGTGGACCAGCACGATCTCGGGCGCCGCGCCGGACGCCAGGGCTTCGAGACCGGCCCGGACGGAGCGTTGGCGCGTCGCGCCGCCCTCGACCGGCTCGGCGATCTTGCGGCGGAGCCCGGAATCGAGCTCCTCCAGGCAGGTCTGAAAAAAATCGGCCGCGTCGGCGGCGATCACCGGCTGGATCCGGTCGATGGCGTCCTGGGCGGCCAGTGCCGCGAGCGTCCGCGTGAGGACCGCCTGACCGCCGACACGACGATACTGCTTGGGCGTGCCGCCGCCGATGCGGATGCCACGCCCGGCCGCCACCACCACCGCGGCGACGCCGGACCCCGCGGGTGCGGATCCGGTGGCAGGCGTGCCGGTGGCGGACATGGGCGATGGACTCGTGGACGCTGGGGCGGGATCGCGGGCCGGACGCGGACCTGCCGTGACGCGGCTGCCCTGCCGATGAGCAAGCCCGTCGTTTAAGCGGGGGAGGCTTCGAAATCAACGCGCGGCCCCGCTTGCCAGCGGAACGGCCTTGCCTCATTGTTGGGCAGAATGGCGACTGATCATTATTTGAGCGCACTGCGCGGGGGACGGCCGGTGGAGGACGGGGCACAGCCTGCGCCGCTCTGCCTGCTGGCACCGCTCTCCGGCGTCACCGACCTGCACATGCGCCGGATCGCTCGGCGCTGCGGCGCCGACGCCGTCGTCTCCGAGATGGTTGCGGCGCGCGAGCTGGCCCGCGGCGCCGGCGAGGCGACCCTGCGCGCGGACGGGTCCGGTGTCGACCTCCACGTGGTGCAGCTGGCGGGCTGCGAGGCGGAGCCGATGGCACAGGCTGCGCGGCTCGCGGCCGCCAATGGGGCCGATGTCATCGATGTGAACATGGGCTGCCCGGCCAAGATCGTGACCGGTATCGCCTCGGGCTCGGCCCTGATGCGCGACCTCGACCACGCAGAGCGGCTTCTCGCCGCGGTGCGCGGGGCGGTATCCGTGCCTGTGACCGTCAAGATGCGCCTCGGCTGGGACGACACGACCCGCAACGCCGCCGACCTCGCGGCCCGGGCGGAGCGGCTGGGGCTCAACGCCGTCACGGTCCACGGGCGGACCCGGCAGCAATTCTACACCGGCAAGGCCGATTGGGCGGCGATCCGGCCGGTGGTGGAGGCGGTCGCGATTCCCGTGATCGCCAACGGCGATGTCACCGACCTTGCGAGCGCTCGGATCTGCCTCGCGGCCTCAGGCGCTGCCGGAGTCATGATCGGCCGGGCGGCCACCGGCCGGCCCTGGCTCGTCGGGCAGGTCGCGGCGGCGCTGGCCGGCCAGCCGGTCCCCGAACCGTCGCGCGCCGAGCAAGCCGCGCTGGCCGCCGAGCATTATGCCGGCCTTCTGTCGCTCTACGGCCACGCCATGGGCGTGCGCCACGCGCGAAAACACCTCGCCGCCTATGCCGAGACCGGCGGGGCGCTGGAGCCGGCCGAGCGGTCGGCGCTCCTGACCACGACCGATCCGGAAACCGCGTTGGCCCTGCTGGCCCGGGCCTTCGCGGGTCCGGCGATCACGGTGCGAGAGGCTGCATGAGCGACGAACGCCCCCCGCAGGCGATCGGCGGCCAGCGCGACACCGCCGCCGAGGCCGTGCTCAACGCCCTGCCGCTGCCGGTCCTGACCATCGGCGCCGACGAGCAGATCCTCCATTGCAACCACGCCGCCGAGGCGTTCTTCGATTACTCTGCGCGCCTGATGCAGCGCCGCCGCCTGCGCGACATCATCCCCTTCGCCTCGCCGATCATCGCCCTGGTGGCCGAGGTGCGGCGCCGGGGCGCCAGCGTCAGTGAGTACCGGGTCGAGCTGACCCAGCCCCGCCTCGGGCTGGAGCGCAGCGTCGACGTGTTCGCCACCCCGCTCGGCGACGACGGCGATGCCGTGGTGATGATGCTCCAAGAACGCACCATCGCCGACAAGATGAACCGGCAGCTCACCCATCGCGGCGCCGCGCGCTCGATGGTGGCGCTCGGTGCGATGCTGGCCCACGAGATCAAGAACCCGCTCGCCGGCATCCGCGGCGCCGCGCAGCTCCTGGAGAGCACCGGCGCCGAAGAGGACCGGCTGCTCACCCGGCTGATCTGTGACGAATCCGACCGGATCGTACGCATCGTCGAGCGGATGGAGCTGTTCGGCGACGAGCGCCCGGCCGATCGCGGCGCGGTCAACGTCCATGGGGTGCTCGATCAGGTGAAGCGCTCGGCCCAGTCGGGCTTCGCGCGTCACATTCGCTTCGTCGAGACCTACGATCCGTCGCTTCCGCCGGTGCTCGGCAGCCGCGATCAGCTGATCCAGGTGATCCTCAACCTCGTGAAGAACGCCGCCGAGGCGATCGGCCCGGACGCGGTCGAGGGTGAGATCACCCTGTCGACCGCCTTCCGCACTGGCCTGCGCCTGCAGGTGCCGGGCTCGCGCGAGCGGGTCAGCCTGCCGATCGAGGTGGCGGTGCGCGACAACGGCCCCGGCATCTCGGCGGAGCTAATGCAGGACCTGTTCGACCCGTTCGTTACCACCAAGGCGCAGGGGTCCGGCCTCGGTCTTGCATTGGTGGCCAAGATCGTCGGCGATCACGGAGGGATCGTCGAGTGCGATCCCGCCCCCCGCCGCACGACGTTCCGCATCCTCCTGCCGATGTCGAGCGCCCGCGACGGTCGCGAATCGGCGGTCGATCCGTGACGTCGCATCCCCCGTCCGGCCCCCGTCGGAGCTCTGAGTAGAGAGTCATGCCCAACGGCCACATCATCGTCGCTGACGACGACGCCGCGATCCGCACCGTCCTCAATCAAGCGCTGTCCCGGGCGGGCTACGAGGTCCGCTCGACCGGCAATTGCGCGACCCTCTGGCGCTGGGTCGCGCAGGGGGAGGGCGATCTCGTCATCACCGACGTGGTGATGCCCGACGAGAACGTGTTCGACCTGCTGCCGCGCATCAAGCGGGTGCGGCCGGAGCTGCCGATCATCGTGATGAGCGCGCAGAACACGTTCATGACGGCGATCCGGGCCTCGGAGCGGGGCGCCTACGAATACCTTCCCAAGCCCTTCGACCTGAAGGAGCTGATCGCGATCGTGGGCCGGGCGCTGTCGCGGCCCCGCGGCGCGGCGCCGTCCGGCGCGCCTCCGGACAACGAGGACATTCCGCTGGTCGGCCGCTCGCCCGCCATGCAGGAGATCTACCGGGCGCTCGCCCGATTGATGCCAACCGACCTCACCGTAATGATCACCGGCGAATCCGGCACCGGCAAGGAGCTGGTCGCCCGGGCGCTGCACGATTACGGCCGCCGTCGCACCGGTCCGTTCGTGCCGGTCAACATGGCGGCGATCCCCCGCGACCTGATCGAGTCCGAGCTGTTCGGCCACGAGAAGGGCGCGTTCACGGGCGCGCTCCAGCGCTCGGCCGGCCGGTTCGAGCAGGCCGAGGGCGGCACGCTGTTCCTCGACGAGATCGGCGACATGCCCATGGAGGCGCAGACGCGCCTTCTACGCGTGCTCCAGCAGGGCGAGTACACCACGGTCGGCGGCCGGGTGCCGATCAAGACCAACGTTCGGATCATCGCGGCGACCAACAAGGATCTGCGGATCTCGATCCAGCAGGGCATCTTCCGCGAGGACCTGTTCTTCCGGCTCAACGTCGTGCCGCTGCGGCTGCCGGCTTTGCGTGAGCGGTCCGAAGACGTGCCGGACCTCGTCCGCCACTTCTTCGTGATGGTCGAGCGCGAGGGCCTGACCCGGAAGTCCCTCGATGGCGACGCCATGGAACGGTTGAAGCGCTACCGCTGGCCCGGCAACGTCCGCGAATTGGAGAACCTCGTCCGGCGGCTCGCCGCCCTCTATCCGCAGGACACGATCACCGGCCCGGTGATCGAGGCCGAGCTCGACACGCTGCCGCTGGCCGCGCCCGCGTCGTCGTCCGCCAACGGAGCCGGCCGCAAGGCCGGCGGCGAATCGGAGAGCCTGTCGAGCGCAGTGGAGCGGCACCTTTCGGATTATTTTTCGGGTTACCGCGATACGCTGCCGCCGCCCGGCCTCTATCACCGGATCCTGCGGGAGATCGAAGGCCCGCTGATCGGCGCGGCGCTCGCTGCCACCCGCGGCAACCAGATCCGCGCGGCGGAGCTGCTCGGGGTCAACCGCAACACCCTGCGCAAGAAGGTGCGGGATCTCGACCTGCAGGTGTTTCGGACGGCGCGGTAGGGGCGCGGCGCGAACCGAATCGGGCAGTACGGACGATAAGGTGGAGGCTCGCAGGCGATTGCGGAGCGCGACAGGCCCCCTCTCCCGTGCGGGAGAGGGACCCGCGCCCTTCCGAGCTAAGGGAGCGCCAACCGTGATCTTAACTCCGTATAGCCGGTAGCGACCTGACACATCCCAAGGGCCGGCTGCCGGGATGGCGTCGCTGGCTGCTCGTCGCCTTCGAGGACCCTGCTTCGATCACCGCCCCGGCAGGATCGGATCGCCGCGCATCAGCGCGTGTAGCCGTTCGGTGTCGAACCCGTTCGGGATGCCGGGCGCAGCCGGCTTCGGCGCCGGCGCAGCCTTGATGGGCGCGGGCAGGGACCCGGTGGCCGAGGGCTCGGCCTGGACGGCGCGGACCACTGGCGCCGGCGCCAGGTGCGCGAGCCGGTCGGCGCTGACGAACACGACCGTCGCCGTGGAGGCGAGGACGAGAATGCCGCCGATGAGGGAACGCAGGATACGCAATCGACGATCCGATACGCGACTTGAGACGGCAACAGAATAGCGCCGCGGCCGTTAACGAAGCCCCACTCAAGGGCTTCCACCGCCAATCTTCGGGAGGCGATATTGACGAACGTCCAAGCCACCGCGAGCGACAGCCCGTTCATCCAAGGCCGCAACGCGCGCCTCTACGGCAAGCCCGTCAGCGATTGCCCTTATCCGGAGGGATCCGAGGAGCGCGCCGGCTGGATGGAGGCCTACGAGGAGGCCGCGAATACGGATCCGCCCGAGAAGCCGTGAACGCGAAATTCTGTCCTTACGGACGAAGCCGGATGACGCCTCCGGCTTGACCTCACCGGATGCCGGGGGCTTCGTGCATCGCAGAGCAACGCGATCACCGGTCCCCGATGTCCCTGACGCCCAAGCCCGAAAAGAATTTCGCGCCCGCGACGCGCCTCGTCCATGCGGGCCGCGATCCGGGCGCGCAGCACGGCTTCGTCAATACGCCGATCTACCGCGGGTCCACGGTCCTCTATCCGACCTACGATGCCATCAAGCACCGGCGCGGGCGCTACAATTACGGCACCTCGGCCACGCCCACGATGGACGCGCTCACCGAGGCCTGGACCGAACTCGCGGGCGCCGCCGGCACGGTCGTGACGCCCTCGGGGCTGGCGGCGCTGACGGTCGCGCTGATGGCCGCGGTCTCGGCGGGCGACCACCTCCTCGTCACCGATTCCGCCTACCGTCCGACCCGCCAGTTCTGCGACGGCGTGCTGTCCCGGTTCGGCGTGGAGGTTGCCTACTACGACCCCACGGTCGGCGCCGGCATCGCCGCGCTGATGCGGCCGAATACCAAGGCGGTGCTGGTCGAGGCGCCCGGCTCCCAGAGCTTCGAGATGCAGGACATCCCGGCCATCGCCGAGGTCGCGCATGCCCGCGACGCCTGCGTGATCATGGACAACACCTGGGCGACGCCGCTGCTGTTCCCGCCCCATGAGCGGGGCGTCGACATCGCGGTCGAGGCCGGCACGAAATACCTGAGCGGCGGTTCGGACCTGCTGATCGGCCTGACCTCCGCCAACGCCCGGTATTACCCGGCGGTGCGGCGCACCTTCGACCATTTCGCCATGTGCGCCGGCGCCGAGGACATCTTCCTGGCCCTGCGTGGCATGCGCACCATGAACCTCCGGCTGCGCGAGCACGGCCGCGCCGGGCTGGAGATGGCCCGGTGGTTCCAGGCGCGGCCCGAGGTGCTGCGCGTGCTTCATCCCGGCCTGCCGGAAGATCCCGGCCACGCGATCTGGAAGCGCGACTTCTCCGGCGCGTCCGGGCTGTTCGGGGTGATCCTCAAGCCCGTGCCGGAGGCGGCCGTGGCCGCCCTGCTGGACGGGCTGGAACTCTTCGGGATGGGCTTCTCCTGGGGCGGCTTCGAGAGCCTCGTGATCCCGTTCGACTGCGCCGGCTACCGCACCGCCACGCAATGGGCGCCGGGCGGCCCGGCCCTGCGATTCCATATCGGTCTGGAGGATGTCGAAGACCTCAAGGCCGATCTCGACGCCGGTTTCGTGCGCCTGCGGGCGCACGCATGAGCGCACCGACCCGGCGGCGACTGATCCAGGGTGCCGGCGCCCTGGCCCTCGCACAAACCTATGCGGCCATCGCTGCCGATGCGGAGGTGACCGGGCGGCTCGCCCGCTACATGGCGGCAGCTCGGGATCAGACCCTGCCGCCGGAGGTGCTGATCGCCTGCAAGCACCGGATCCTGGACACCCTGGCCGCCATGGTTTCGGGTGCCCGGATGCGGCCCGGCGCGATGGCGCTCGCCTATGTTCGCACTCTCGGCGGCACCGAGCAGGCGGGGATCGTCGCCTCGGATTTCCGGACCACGACGGTGAACGCGGCGCTGGCCAACGCCATGTGCGCCCATGCCGACGAGACCGACGATTTCGAGCCTGTGACCAAGGCCCATCCCGGCTGCGCCACCGTGCCGGCGGCCCTGGCGCTGGCCGAACGGCACGGCAATTCCGGCGCCGAATTCGTCCGGGCAGTCGCGCTCGGCTACGATCTCTGCTGCCGTTTGCTCCTGGCGCTCGGGCCCGATCACGTGCGCGGCACGCACCGGAGCGCGGAGGGCACCAGTTCCACCTTCGGGGCCCTGGGTGCCGCCGCCGCGTTGGCCCGCCTCGACGAGCGCGGCATGCGCTTCGCGCTCTCCTACGCGGCCCAGCAGGTTTCCGGCCTGTGGAGCTGGGTGCGCGATCACGACCATGTCGAGAAGGCGTTCGACTTCGCCGGCATGGGCGCGCGCAACGGCGTCACGGCGGTCGGCATGGTCGAGGCGGGGCTGACCGGGGTGTCGGACGTGCTCGACGGTCGCCACAACCTGCTGAACGCGCTCTCGACCGCGCCGAAGCCCGACGCGATGCTGGAGGGGCTGGGCCAGCGCTTCTTCGTCACCGAGACCGCGATCAAGACCTATTCGGTGGGCTACCCGATTCAGTCGCCGCTGGACGCGACGCTGACGCTGCGCCGACAATACGGCCTGACGCCGGATTCCGTGCGCCACATCTTGGTGAAGCTGCCGACCGACGCCGTCGGCATCGTCGGGTCGAGCGCCATGCCGGATGTCAGCTGCCAGCACCTCGTGGCTTTGGCGCTGGTGAAGGGAGCTGTCTCCTTCGCCGACAGCCACGATGCCGGGCTGATGCACGATCCCGCGATCGCCGCGGAGCGCGCAAAGGTGGACGTCGCGGGCGATCCGGCCCTGATGGATCCGGCCGCCCCGCGCGGCGCCATCGTGACGATCACGCTGGCGGACGGCCGGATCGTCGAGCACCACACACGGCATCCGCCCGGCACGAAGGAGAACCCACTGAGCACGGAGGCGGTGAACGCCAAGGCCCGGGACTTGATGGTGCCGGTGCTCGGGCCCGACAAAACCGATCGGCTGATCGCACGGGTCAACGCGCTGGAGTCGGTGGCCGATATGCGCGAATTGCGACCGCTGCTGGTCGCTTGAGGTGGCAAGTCGCACGGCGCCCCTCCCGATACGGATATCCGCCGCATCGAGCCTCCGGTGCATTTGACGTTCCCGCGCGATCCTGATTGACCGGCCCGGCATGACCACGAGCCTCTCCGCCGGCGGCACCGCGCGCCTCGCACCCGCCGATCGGATCGGCCGCGGGCTCGACACGCTGAGCCTGACCCACGCCCGCGCCGTCGCCGCCCTGCTGGCGCTGTGCTGCATCCTGTTCCTGCCGGGCCAGATTTCGCTGCAGCCGATGGACCGGGATGAGCCGCGCTTCGCCCAGGCGTCGAAGCAGATGCTGGAGACCGGCGATCTCGTGAACATCCGCTTCCAGGGAGAGGCGCGCAACAAGAAACCGGTGGGGATCTACTGGGCCCAGGCCGCCGCGGTGGCGGCCGGCGAGGCCCTCGGCGTGCCGGATGCCCGCACGCAGATCGCCCTCTACCGCATTCCCTCGCTGATCGGTGCCGCCGCCTCGGTGCTGCTCGCCTACTGGGCCGGGCTCGCCTTCCTGCCGCGTCGCGCTGCACTGCTCGCCGCCGCCCTCTATGGCGCCTGCCTGATGCTCAACGCCGAGGCGCACCTCGCCAAGACCGACGCGCTGCTCGCGGCCTGCGCCACGGCGAGCCTCGGCGGGCTGGCCCGGACGTGGCTGGCGGCGCGCGCGGGCCGGTTACCGTCCGGTCCGGTCTTCGCGGCGTTCTGGCTCGGGATGGCTTTGGGCATCCTCGTGAAGGGCCCGATGGTGCCGCTGTTCGTCGCCCTGCCGGCGCTCGGATTGTCGGTCGTGGCGCGCTCCGGGCGCTGGCTGCTGCCCCTGCGGCCGCTGCCGGGCCTCGCCCTGACCCTGGCCGTGGTCGCCCCCTGGTTCGCCGCCATCGCGTGGAAGAGCGGCAGCGCCTTCTACGCCGAGGCGATCGGGCACGACATGCTCGGCAAGGTCGGCGGCGCGGCCGAGCGACACTGGGGACCGCCCGGGGCCTACACGCTCGCGTTCTTCGCGACCTTCTGGCCCGGTGCCGCCTTCGCCGCCATGAGCCTGCCCTTCGCGTGGCGGGCGCGGCGCGAGCCCGCCATCGCCTTCCTGATTGCCGCTGTGCTGCCCGCGTGGCTGATCTTCGAGGCGGTGCCGACCAAGCTGCCCCACTACGTCCTGCCGCTGATGCCCTGGCTGGCGATCCTCACCGTACTGGCGCTGTCCCGGGGGGCGCTGGATCCACGGTTGCGCGGCGCCCGCCTGACCGCGCTGCTGGCGCCGGCGATCCCCGTGGCGCTGACCATCGGCCTGTGCATCGTCGGCTGGCGCCTCGACAGCCACACGATCCCCTGGCCGGCGCTGCCCCTGCTCGCCGCCGCCTGCGCGGTGGCGGGCCTCGCCTGGCTGGCCTTCGCGCGAGGCCCGGTCGCGGGATCCGCCGAGCGCGCCCTGGTGCTCGGGGTGCTCGCCTCGTGCCTCCTCGGACCGGCGGTGCTGGGGGTGGCGCAGCGTTCGCTGCCGGCCCTCAAGGTCTCGTCGCGTCTCGCCGCCCTGCGCGACCGGATGCCCTGCGCCGCTCCGCAGGTCGCCAGCCTCGGCTACCGGGAGCCGAGTCTCGTGTTCCTGATCGGCACCGGGCTCGCCCTGCCGCCGGACGGGTCGGCGGCGCGGGACTTCCTAAAGGCCGGTGGTTGCCGGCTGCTGTTCGTCGAGGCCCGGGACCGCGACGACTTCAACGCCGCCTGGCCGGTGGGCGATGGGGCGCCCGCACCGATGGCCGAGGTCGAGGGCTTCAACCTCAACACCGGCCGGCGGGTGTTCGTGACGGCCTACGGGGTGGCACCGTGAGCGAGTTCCCCCGTCTCAGCGTCGTCGTGCCGATGCGCAACGAGGCCGGCAACGTCGCGCCACTGGTGGCCGAGATCGAGGCTGCCTGCGTGGGCCTCGCCTTCGAGTTGATCTGCGTCGATGACGGCTCCACCGATGCCACCCCGGCGGCGCTGGCGACGGCGCGGGCAGGGCGACCCTGGTTCCGGGTGCTGCGCCATACAAGGGGCGGCGGTCAGTCCGCTGCCGTCCGCAGCGGCGTCCTGGCGGCGCGCGGCGAGACCGTCGCGACCCTCGACGGCGACGGCCAGAACGATCCGGCCTTCATCCCGATCCTGCTCGAAGCCCTCGATGCGGCCGGTCCCGGAACCGGGCTCGCCCAGGGCCAGCGGCGCGGGCGCAAGGACGGGCCGTTCAAGATGCTCCAATCGCGGATCGCCAACGGCGTGCGTGGGCGCATCCTGAAGGATTCCACCCGCGATACCGGCTGCGGCCTCAAGGTCTTTCGCCGCGCCGTCTATCTGCGGCTGCCCTATTTCGACGCCCTGCACCGGTTCATGCCGGCGCTCGTGGCCCGGGAAGGCTTTGCCGTGGTCCACCGCGACGTGGTCGACCGGCCGCGGCTGACGGGAGTCTCGAATTACGGGCTGTTCGACCGCCTCTGGGTCGGGCTGCTCGATCTGGCGGGCGTCTGGTGGCTGATCCGGCGCAAGCGCGCCGACCCGCACCCGGAAGAAATCGCCGCGCCCGCCGGGACGCCGGCAGACCAGGACGTCGGATGCTGATCCAGCTCGCCCACGATCTGCCGGACTATTTCTACGACGTGTTCGTCACCCGGATGGATTTCTGGCTGGTGTTCGGCATCGTCGCCCAGGTGGTGTTCGGCTCGCGCTTCATCCTGCAATGGATCGCCAGCGAGCGGGCAGGGCGGAGCGTGATGCCGCTGTCGTTCTGGTTCCTGTCGATCCTCGGCGGGCTGATGACCCTGGTCTACGGCTTCGTCCGGCGCGAACCGGTGATCATCATCGGCCAGAGCCTGTCCACCGGCATCTATCTGCGAAACCTCGCTTTGATTTTCCGCGAGCGGCAGCGAAAACGGGGCGCGGCATGACCCGCCCGCCGCTGCCGGCGTTCTACGACGACCGTGATGCCAGCTTCGCCGAACTCTGGCGGCTCCTCGCCGAGGGCGCCGCTTTGGGGCGCAGCGGGTTCCACCTGCCGGCGCTGGCGACGCTCGGCCCGGATGGCGCGCCGCGGCTGCGCACCGTGGTGCTGCGCGAAGCCGATCCGGAGACCGGCACCCTCCGGTTCCACTGCGATCGCCGGTCCGACAAGGCAGCCGAGATCGCCGTGAACCCCGCCTGCGCGCTCATGGCGTACGATGTGGCGGCCAAGACCCAGATCCGCGTGGAGGGGCATGCCACCCTCCACACCGACGATGCCGTGGCGGAGGCGGCCTGGACCGGATCGCGGGCGATGAGCCGGGTCTGCTACGGGGCCGAGCCCGGACCCGGGACCACACTGCCGGCGGGGGACGCCTACACGATGCCGGACGAGACCGCCGCCGCTACGGTCGGCCGGCCGCATTTCGCCGCCGTGCTGCTTCGGGCCGAGCGGCTGGAGTTCCTCTACCTCGACCGCCGCGGCCATCGCCGGGCGGCGTGGAGCAGAAACGAATCCAGCTGGTGCGGGACGTGGCTCGCGCCCTGACTGGACCACACGCTCCGGTAGATCGCACGAAGCCCGCGCCCCGATCGTAGCCTCGTCCAGCGGCACCCGATTCGCGAGGGCATCGTCGCGTGGGCGAGCGCGATCCGCGCATCGATCAGCGTGTCGGCAAAAGCAGATCGCGCGGTGGTCAGATGTGGTGTTTCGCACGACTTTCGCGAAACCAGATCCATGACTAAAAATTGTACGAATTGATCTTTCTGCATCGCTGAATAGAGATCCCATCGAGACTGTCCCGCTTTCGATCCAACGCCTATCAAGGCGCAGAATTGTTATCGACTTCTTTAATGTGCGGGATATAAGCATAGACTTTCTCGGAGACTTGGCCGTGAATCGTTTGCTTAGAAATTATATATCACTGAAGATTGCATTCGCCTTCGCCTTCATCGCCGCGAATTCATTCGATTATTTGTATTATATTTCAAAGCGGATGGTCGCTGCCGACGCGACCTACAGCACCTATCTCGGCCGCGATGCCACCGCCGCCACGATGGCGGCGCGCCTCGGCCGCACTGTCTATCAGATGAGCTACGTGGCCTTCCGCGCCCTCGGCGAGGCCGATCCGGACGAGTCCGACCGGATTGGCGCGGCCTTCGAGTCGCTTCCGGGTGAGGCCGGCAAGCTCACTGACGGCGTGCGCCGAAACGCGCCGGCGGCCTTCCACGACCGGACCGAACGGATCGCCGAGCTGCTCGATACCTACGCCAAGTTCACCGGCGAGATGTGCGCCATGGTCAAGAAGGGCATGAGCGCCCAGGCGCTGACCCTCGCCCACAAGAAGGTTGATCCTCTGCAGACGACATTGTTCGCTGAACTCGACGCCTTCACGAACGATCTGGGAGCCGCGATCGAGACGGGCTCGGCGACGCTCAGCTCCGACATCCGGTCGACCCTGCTCTGGGTAATCGGCCTGTCGGCGGCCGGCATTGCGGTCAGCATTCTGGTCGGCTTGATGGTGACGAATCTCGGCGTCACGCGTCCGCTCGGCCGTCTGACGGCTGCCCTGCAGGCCATGTCGGAGGGGGAGCTGAGCACGGAGGTTCCGGAGGCCCGGCGCGGGGACGAGATCGGCGCCATCGGCAAAGCCGTGGAAGGCATCAAGGCCCTGGTCTCCCACAAGGCGGCCGAGCAGGCGGAGACCAAGCGGGTGACCGACGCGGCGGCCGCCGCCGATCGCAGCCGGACGCTGCTGACCTTCGCCGACGGCTTCGAGGCGACGGTCGGCCGGATCATCGGCCTTGTCTCGGCCTCGGTCGCCACCCTGCAGGCCACCGCCCGGACCATGACCGACACCGCCGCGCGGACCGCCGATCGCTCGACCCATGTGGCGGCCGCCGCCGAGGAGGCCGCCGCCAACGTCAACACGGTGGCGAGCGCGGCCGAGGAGCTGGGCTCCTCGGTGCTGGAGATCGGGCGGCAGGTCAGCGGCTCCGCCGCGCTCGCCCAGAACGCCGTCGCGGAGGCCGATCGGACCGCAGCCCTGGTGCAGGACCTCAGCACCGCCGCCGGCAAAGTCGGCGCCGTGGTCGAGCTGATCGCCGCCATCGCGAGCCAGACCAACCTGCTGGCGCTCAACGCCACGATCGAGGCGGCCCGCGCCGGCGAGGCGGGACGCGGCTTCGCCGTCGTGGCGGGCGAGGTCAAGGAACTCGCCGCCCAGGCGGCCCGGGCGACGGGGGAGATCTCGGAGTAGATCGGCCAGATCCAGGGGGCGACCGGACAGGCGGTCTCGGTCATCGCCACGATAACGGCGCGGATCCGCGAGATCGACGCGGTGGCCACCTCGATCGCGGCCGCGGTCGAGCAGCAGGGGGCGGCCACGCAGGAGATCGTGCGCAACGTCACCCAGGCCGCCACCGGCACCAGCGAAGTCACCAGCAACATGGCGGGCGTCGCCGAGGCCTCGGAGGCGACCGGTGCGGCGGCCCATCAGGTTCTCGCGGCCACGTCCGCGCTGGCGCGCCAGTCGGAGGATCTCGGCGACGAGGTCCGGCGCTTCCTCGCCACGATCCGGGCGGCGTGACGCCACCTCCCTGATGGCAGCCCTGCATCCGTCCCACTGACGCCGTCCCCCCACCCGGGTTAAAGCCCCGACATCCGGCCCCTCGACCGGGTCGCCCGGGAGAACACCGTGGGCCTCGTCTACGCGCTCGCCGCTTATCTGAGCTGGGGCCTGGTGGTCCCCATCCACTTCCGGTTGCTCGGGGCCTACAGCCCGAACCACATCCTGGCCGAGCGCATCGTCTGGTCGAGCCTGTTCGCCGGCACCCTGGCCCTGATCCTGGCGGCGCGCCACCGCCTCATCCTGCCGCTGCCCCTGCGCCCGCGCCACGCCCTGCTTCTGCTCTCGGCCGCGATGATCGGCGTGAACTGGTTGATCTACCTCTACGCGGTCAGCAGCGGGCATCTGCTCGACGCGAGCCTCGGCTACTACATCAACCCGCTGGTCAGCGTGGCGCTCGCGCGCGTGGTGCTCGGCGAGCGCCTGCGGCCGATGCAGGCGGCAGCCGTCGCGGTCGCGGCAGCCGGCGTCGGGGTCGCAGTGATCTGGGCGGGCGAGCTGCCGCTCATGTCCCTGTCGCTGGCGGTGTCCTTCGCGCTCTACGGGCTCGTCCGGAAGATCGTCGGGGTCGACGCGTTGGTCGGCTTCCTGGTCGAGACCCTGCTGCTCCTGCCGGCGGCGGTCGTGTGGCTCGTCCTCACGCCCGAGCCGTTCCTGCCTGCGGAGTCCGCAGGCCGCGCGCTCCTGATGCTGACGGGGCTCACAACCGCCCTGCCGCTGATCTGGTTCGCCGCCGCGGCGGTGCGGCTGCGCCTCACCACCCTCGGCCTGCTGCAATACGTCACCCCGACCTGCCTCCTCGGCCTCAGCGTGTTAGCCTACGGCGAGCGCGTGGAGCCGCACCGCGCCCTGATGCTGGCCCTGATCTGGGTGGCACTCGTCCTCTACACGATCGATGCCCTCCGGGGCCGGCGCAATCCAGTCTCCGCGCCAGTGCGGTCGGATCCGGACGCGATGCGTGTATAAGGCATACCGGTACGGGCCCTTCGGGGCGGATGAGGGATGATGCGCAGCCGATGAGCGAAAGAGAGGGCGGCGCCGAGGCCGTCACGGATGCCGATTACCGGATCCTCGCCGAGACGCTGCCGCAGCTCGCCTGGATCGCCGAGGCCGACGGCACGATCATCTGGTACAATCAGCGCTGGTACGACTATACCGGCACTTCGCTTGAGGAGATGCGCGGCTGGGGCTGGCGGTCCGTCCACCACCCCGATCACGAGGCCGCGGTGACGGAGCGCTATCAGGCCGCGATCGCCCTCGGCGGCGTATGGGAAGACACCTTCCCCCTGCGGGGCCAGGACGGGATCTACCGCTGGTTCCTGTCGAAGGCCCGGCCTCATTGCGACGCATCCGGGCGGGTCCTGCGCTGGTACGGGACCAACACCGACATCTCCGGCCGCCGCGCCATCGAGGAGCGCCTGCGCCATTCGGAGCAACGCTTCCGCGCGCTGGTGGACGCCTCCGCGGCCGTGATCTGGAACACCAACGCCGCAGGCGAGCTGATTCCGCCGCAGGTCCGCTGGAGCATCTACACCGGGCAGACCGAGGAGGCCTACCAGGGCTGGGGCTGGCTCGATGCGGTCCATCCCGACGACCGCGGCCACGCCGCGGATACCTGGGCGGCCTGCGTGGAGGCCCGCGCGACCTACGAGGTCGAGTACCGCCTGCGCCGTCACGACGGCATCTGGCGGACCATGGAGGTGCGCGGCGTCCCGGTGCTCGCCGAGGACGGCTCGTTGCGGGAATGGGTCGGCACCTGCATCGACGTCACCGAACGTAAGGAAGCCGAGGAGGCGGTGGAGCGCGCGCGCCAAGCCGCTGAGGCCGCCAACCTCGCCAAGAGCCAGTTCATCGCCAACATGAGCCATGAACTGCGCACGCCGCTCTCGGCGGTGATCGGCTATTCCGAGATGCTCGGCGAGGAACTGGAGGATATCGGCCAAGCTGCCCTCCTGCCGGACCTGCGCAAGATCGAGGCGGCGGCCCGCCACCTGCTGTCGTTGATCAACGACGTACTTGACATCTCGAAGATCGAGGCCGGCCGCATGACCGCCTCGGCCGAGACCTTCGCGGTCGCGGATCTGCTCCAGGACGTCACTGATTCCACCGGCTCCCTGGTGGAGAAGAAGGGCAACCGCTTCGTTCTGGATGCGGGCGCGGGGGCGGGGGCCGAACTCGGCTCGATGCACCAGGACCAGACCAAGATCCGCCAGTGCCTGCTGAACCTGATCGGCAACGCGGCCAAGTTCACCGAGCAGGGAACCATCACCCTCACGGTGCGCCGTCACATTGAGGACGGGGCCGACTGGCTGTCCTTCGCGATCGCCGATACCGGTATCGGCATGAGCGAGGAGCAGATCGGGCGCCTGTTCGAGCGCTTCGTGCAGGCCGATGAATCGACCACCCGCCAGTTCGGCGGCACCGGCCTGGGGCTCAGCATCACCCGCGCCTTCTGCCGGACGATGGGCGGCGATATCGCCGTCACCAGCAACCCGGGCGCGGGCTCGACCTTCACGATCCGCCTGCCCGCGACGCTCGCCCCCGAGGACGCGCCGCTCGCCGAGGCCGAGGCCCACGCGATCGAACCGCACGAGCAGCACGAGACGGTCCTGCTGGTCGACGACGACCCGGCCGCCCGGGAACTCCTCCAGCGCTTTCTGGAACGCGAGGGCTTCCATGTCCGCAGCGCCAACGATGGCCGCGCCGGCCTGACGCTGGCGCGGGCCCTGAAGCCCCGGGCGATCCTGCTCGATGTCGAGATGCCGCGCATGGACGGCTGGGCGGTTCTGCACGCGGTGCGCAACGACCCCGACCTCGCCGGCACGCCGGTCATCATGACCTCGGTGGTGGCCGAGCAGGGCCTCGGCCAAGCGCTCGGCGCCACCGACTACTTCGTCAAACCGATCAACTGGGACAGGCTCAAGGGCCTGATGGAGCGCTACCGGCCCGCGGCGCCGGACGAGGCCCGTATCCTCGTGGTCGACGACGACGCGGATGCCCGCGAACGCCTGCGCCGGTCGCTCGGTCGCGAGGGCTGGACCGTCGACGAGGCGGAGAACGGCCGGATCGCCCTGGAGCGGTTCAGCCAGGCACGGCCGAGCCTGATCCTGCTCGATCTGATGATGCCCGAGATGGACGGGTTCGGCTTCCTGCGGGCTTTGCGCACCCGGCCCGACGGCGACGTGCCGGTGGTGGTGCTCACGGCCAAGGAGATCACCCATGCCGAGAAGGAGAGCCTGACCCGGCAGGCCGACCGGGTGATCGCCAAGGGCTCCATGAGTCTCGCCGAGATCGGCCGGCAACTGCGGGTGCTCTACGCGCGTTCGGCGAACGAGCCGGTGCCGGGACAACTCCAGGGACTGATCGCGCGGCTCGCCGAGCAGGAGACGGGGGACAGGCCATGAGCGATGCAGGTATCGATGCCGACAAGGCGGTGGCGATCCGCCTGCGGGCGCGGCTGGCGGTGGTGGAACGGGCGGCGTGGTTCGGCATGGTCCACGCCATGAAGACGCGCCCCGCCGAGACCGAGGCCTACATCGCCTCCGAGCGGGCGCGCTGCGCGGAGGGTTTTGGCGGCACCACCTGGGCGAAGGATCTGACCGACGCGGAGCGGAAGATGCTGGCGGATGAGGTCGATGCCGGGCTGGCGCAGCTGATCGAGGATGCGCGGGGGGAGATTTAGGCGCCGTCTTTGCGAGCGGAGCGAAGCAATCCCGTGGCGCGCCACGTCCTCCGAGGTTGCGCAGCCCTGGGTCACTTCGCTCCGCTCGTGATAACGGGGCGGGCGGTGTCAGTCGACGAAGGCAAACAGGAGCCGTATCCCCAAGCGAGCGAAGCCCGCATGCGGCCGCGAGATCGCGCTCACGCCGGTCAAGCGTACGACATCATGGACACGGCCAAGATCTTCCGGGAAGCTTGCCAATTCTCGATGGCGATTCGGAACGGTGCGAGCCCATGTCGGATGAGCCGATCCTCCCCGTCAACTTCACGATTTCTCCGGCAGCCTGGGACGAGATCGAGCGCATACGACAGTTCTGGGATAGCCAATTCGACGACAAAGCCGATGTCCCCGTGATCAGCTGGGGCAGAACGATCTTGAACGACGGACGATCCTGGAGCCACGTCGTCGTGAGTTTCTTCAGTGTCTCCGAACGGCAAAGAATCGCACACGGCATCCAGATACTCTTGGGCCGCGAAATTGTGTTCAACACGGTGCCGGAGTTCTACGAAAAATTCGCGGGCAAGGTGATCCGATTCGAGCCGGAGAAATGGTTCTTCCTGGCGTCGAACTGAAAATGCCCGCGCGCTGCCGCCGAGTCTAACTCGAGCGAAACACATCGCCCCAAGCCGGCGGCAAGCCCGTCCAGACCAGCGGCGCCGCCACCGCCTGACCCGGCAAACGCGTGGCGGAAAACACCCCCCGCGCCACGGCCCGGGCCAACACCCGCGCGGCGGCATCGCCCAAACGCGCCAACGCCACCACCGGATCGGCGAGCGGCACGGCGCCGGTGGCCACGGCGAAGACCAGATCGCCGTCGAGGGGCGTATGCGCCGGCACGAGGGCCCGGGCGAGGCCGTCCTGAGCCGCCACCGCGAGGCGGCGGCATTGCGCCTTGGTCAGCGCCGCGTCGGTCGCCACCACGGCGAGCGTCGTGGCGGCGCCCGGCAGCGCCCGGGCCGGGAAGGCGAGGGCGTCAGCCAGTACCTGGGCCGGGGAGCCGAGACCGCCGAACTCGGCCCTTTCCTCGAAGGGCGCGGCCCAGAAATGCGGCCCGTCGCCGATCGTCGCGTTGCCGAAGGCGTTCACCGCCACGAGCGCACCGACCCGAAAACCCGTGCCGGCCACCAGCGCGGAGGCCGAGCCGATCCCGCCCTTCAGGCGCCCGGTGCGTGCGCCGGTCCCGGCCCCGACGGAGCCCAGATCGAAAGCCTTGGCGGCCGCCGCGGCGGCGGCGAAACCCAGCTCGCGATAGGGCGGGTAGCGGCCCCACTCCTTGTCGCCGCCGTTGAGCAGGTCGAACAGGATCGCCCCGGGCACGATCGGCACCCGCATTCCGCCGACCGGGAAGCCGCGCCCGGCCTCGGCAAGCCACGCCGTCACGCCCGCCGCCGCGTCGAGCCCGAAGGCCGAGCCGCCGGACAGGACCAGAGCGTCGATCCGCTCCACGGTGCGTTCGGGATCGAGCAGATCGGTCTCGCGGGTGCCGGGCCCGCCGCCACGCACATCGACCGAGGCGACCACCGGGGCATCGAACAGGATCGCGGTGACGCCGCTGGCGATGCGCAGATCGCTCGCGTGGCCGACCCGCAGGCCGGGGATGTCGGTGATGCGATTCTGCAGCATGGCGCGAGCTTGCCACGCCTGGGGATCGCGGCAAATCCGTTTGGTGCCGTTGACCGCCGATTGGGGTTTCCCAGGTGGGCGGGTGGCAGACGGAAGCGAGGAGCACGCCATGGACGTCGGATTCATCGGGATGGGACGGATGGGCCGGGGCATGGCCGCCAGCCTCGCGCGGGCCGGGCACACGGTTCGCGCCTGGAACCGCTCGCCGGACTCTGCCCAGGGCATCGCGGGCGTCACGCCGGTGGGCAGCGCCGCGGAGGCCTTCGCGGGCGAGGCCGTCATCACCATGCTGGCCGACGACGCGGCCCTCGAAGCCGTGATCGTGGCCGGTGGCCTGCTCGACCGGCCGGAGCGGCCGGGCGTGCATATCGGCATGAGCACGATCTCGGTGGCCCTGGCGAAGCAACTTGCGGCCGTACACGAGCGGGCGGGTGTCCCCTATGTCTCGGCGCCAGTCTTCGGCCGGCCGGACGTGGCGGAGGCCGGCAACCTCAACATCGTGGCGGCCGGCGCGGCGGAGCAGATCGACCGCGCGGGCCCGCTCCTCGACGCCATGGGCGCCAGGACCTGGCGGTTCGGCGACGACCCGGTGCGGGCGAACGCCGTGAAGCTCGCCGGCAACTTCATGCTGATCTCGGCCATCGAGGCCATGGGCGAGGCCTGCACCCTGACCGAAGGGCACGGGGTCGCGGGCGCCGACTTCCTCGACCTGATGACCAGCACCCTGTTCGCCTCGCCGGTCTATAAGGGCTACGGTGCCTCGATCGCCCAGAACCGCTACGAGCCGCCGGGCTTCATCCTCAAGCTCGGCGCCAAGGACGTGCGGCTGGCCCTTCAGGCCGCCGAGGGCGCGGGCGTACCGATGCCCTTCGCCAGCGTCCTGCGCGACGGCCTGATCGAGGCGATCAGCCACGGCGACGGCGACAAGGATCTTGCGGCGCTCGCCCGCGTCTCGTCCCGGCGCGCCGGGCGGTAGCGGCGCCCCGAAGGGCCCCGTCTCAGAGCCCGAACCGAGCGAAGGCCGCGCGTTCCTCGACGGCGGCCATCGCGCCCTCGGCCAGCGCGATCCCGCCCGGTGCGCCGCCCCGGCGCAGCAGGCGGGATAGGAACCCGCCCCGGGCCTCAGCGACGAGCCGGAGATCCACCTTCTCTCCGAAGCGGGCGCGCATCACCGTACGCACGTCGCCCAGCGCATCGACGAGGCCGAGCGGCAGCGCCTGCCGGCCGGTCCAGACCGCGCCGGTGAACAGGTTTTCGCCCTTCGACAGGGTCGGGCGCCGGGCCGTGACGAGGCTCGTGAACAGATCCTGCACGTCGGCCTGGATCCGCTTCAGCCGCTCCACATCCGCAGGGTCCTCGGGGCGGAACGGGTCGAGCATCGACTTGGCTTCGCCCTGGGTGTGGACCCGGCGCTCGACGCCGAGCTTCTCCAAGAGGTTATGGAAGCCGAACCCCGCCGAGACCACGCCGATCGAGCCGACGATCGAGGTCGGGTCGGCGACGATCTCATCGGCCGCGCAGGCGATCATGTAACCGCCGGACGCCGCGACATCCTCCACGAAAGCGATCACCGGCAGGCTTTTTTCCTCGGCCAGCGCCCGGATCCGGCGGTGGATCAAGTGCGATTGCGCGGGGGATCCGCCGGGCGAGTTGATCACCAGCGCCACCGCCTTGACCCCGGGCATCCCGAAGGCCCGCTCCAGGCTGCCGGCCACGCCGCCGATCGAGAGACCCGGGCGGAGCGGCGAGACCGCCCCGATCGTCCCCGAGAGCCGAACCACGGCGACCCGCGGGCGGCGGTCCCGGAAGCGGCGCGGAAGGAAGGCGCGGACGGAATCGGACAACGCGAACGCCATGGGGATCTTACGCGGCTCACTGGAGATGCGGGCCGGAACGGCCCGGATGGATCTAACGGAAACTGGGCGTTCCTTAACCTCAAGCAAGGGTGGTGCGTCTGCGCAGCTACGCGGACCGAACCGTTTGCCGACCTTGGCCGTTCCTGCCGTCGGTGCGGTTGTCGCGCCGGTCCGGATCCGCAGGCTCGTCCGGGCGCCAACACGGGAGAGAAACGATGCGACCCTGGCCTATCCTGGTCCTCCTGGCCGCGCTGATCGGCGGCTTGGCAGGCGCGCCCGCCCGCGCGGCGCCCCTTCCGGTTCCGGCGACCGCCGAGGCTGCGGCGCCCGCCCCGGCAATCCAGCTCGCCCGGTGGCACTACCGGCGTCATCACTGGCGGCGCCACTGGCATCACCGCCGCCACCAGTGGCACCGGCGTCACCACTGGCATCGGCACTACGGGCACCGTCGCCACTACGGGTACCGCCATCACGGCTACCGGCACCACGCCTTCCGCGGGCGTGCGGTGGGTCACCGCCACCTGACGTTCTACTAGCGCGCTCTCCGCCGAAGTGGACCCCGGTTCGGCGTAAGAGAGCGGGCCAAAACAAGGGCTTAGAGCCGTACCCGATCGCAACGCGAACGGTACACGACAGCGACGCCACCATCGCGGAATGAGGCGCGGGTCCCCTCTCCCGTGCGGGAGAGGTCTGCTTTCGCAGAAAGCCGGGTGAGGGACGTGCGGCTTCCGGAAGAGACGCACCCTGTCGGCGCCTTGAAGGTGCGTTCGATCCTGAACCTTCTCGACCCTCACCCCAACCCTCTCCCGCACGGGAGAGGGGGCCTGTCGCGCTTGCCGACCCAGGCGGCAGACAAGTGTCGTGTACCGTGCGCAACGCGATCGGGTACGGCTCTAAGCGACCCGGTTTGCGGCACGGCCCCAACCGGCCGGGCCGCAGCATCCTGGGACCCCCCGCCTGCGCGCTTGCGGGCGGCCTCGGAAAACCTTATTTAACCGTCTGATATCACTGCTCTTCCGAGAGGACGTTCCGGCGCATCGCGCGCCATCCGGGAGCGGCCGAGAGCATCGCCCATCCGGGCTTCAGAACGGAAACCGACTTGGCCGAGAACGATCCGACTGGCGCAGCCCCGCCCGCCAGCGACATCCGCCCCGTCTCCATCACCGACGAGATGCGCCGCTCCTACCTCGATTACGCGATGAGCGTGATCGTGAGCCGGGCGCTTCCCGACGCGCGCGACGGCCTGAAGCCGGTGCATCGGCGCATCCTCTACTCCGCCTTCGAATCCGGGCACCTGCCCGAGCGGAAATACGTGAAGTCGGCGCGCATCGTCGGCGACGTGATCGGTCTCTACCACCCGCACGGCGACCAATCGATCTACGACGCCTTGGTACGGATGGCGCAGGACTTCTCCATGCGCCTGATGCTCATCGACGGGCAGGGCAATTTCGGCTCGGTGGACGGCGATCCGCCGGCTGCCATGCGCTACACCGAATCGCGGCTGGCCAAGCCCGCCACGGCGCTGCTCGCCGACATCGACAAGAACACCGTCGACTTCCAGCCGAACTACGACGAATCACGCGAGGAGCCGAAGGTCCTTCCGGCCCGTTTCCCGAACCTGCTGGCCAACGGCGCCGGCGGCATCGCGGTCGGCATGGCGACCAACATCCCGCCGCACAATCTGGGCGAGCTGATCGACGCCTGCGTGGCGCTGATCGACGATCCGGGGCTGACCATCGAGCAGCTCACCGAGATCGTCCCCGGCCCGGACTTCCCGACCGGTGGCCGGATCCTCGGCCGCGCCGGCACCCGGCAGGCCTACGCGACCGGGCGCGGCTCGGTGATCATGCGCGCAAAGTCGCATGTCGAGGAGCTGCGCAAGGAGCGCGAGGCGCTGATCTTCACCGAGATCCCGTATCAGGTGAACAAGGCGACGCTGGTCGAGAAGATCGCCGAGCTGGTCAAGGAGAAGCGCGTCGAGGGCATCTCGGACCTGCGCGACGAATCCGACCGGACCGGCATGCGCATCGTCGTCGAGATCAAGCGCGACGCCATGGCCGACGTGGTGCTGAACCAGCTCTACCGGTTCACGCCGCTGCAATCCTCGTTCGGCTGCAACATGGTGGCGCTGAACGGCGGCCGCCCCGAACTGATGAACCTGAAGGACCTGCTTGAGGCCTTCGTGGATTTCCGCGAGGAGGTCGTCTCCCGCCGGACCAAGTTCCTCCTCGGCAAGGCCCGCGAGCGCGCCCACGTCTTGTGCGGCCTCGCCATAGCGGTGGCCAATATCGACGAGGTGATCCGCCTGATCCGGACCTCGCCGGACCCGAACACGGCTCGCGAGGCCCTGATGGGCCGCGACTGGCCGGCCCACGACATCGCGCCGCTGATCGCGCTCGTCGACGACCCGCGCCACCGGGTCGCCGAGGACGGGACCTATCGCCTGTCCGAGACCCAGGCCCGCGCCATCCTCGACCTGCGCCTGCAGCGCCTCACGGCTCTGGGCCGCGACGAGGTCGGCGACGAGTTGAAGACGCTTGCCGACGAGATCGCCGATTACCTCGATATCCTGCGCTCGCGGGTGCGCATCCAGACCATCGTGAAGCAGGAGCTGATCGAGGTCCGCGAGCAATTCGCCACCCCGCGCCGGACCGAGATCGTCGACTTCGACGGCAGCGTCGAGGACGAGGATCTGATCGCCCGCGAGGACATGGTGGTGACCGTGTCGCATGCCGGCTACGTGAAGCGCGTGCCGCTCTCGACCTACCGGGCTCAGCGCCGCGGCGGCAAGGGCCGCTCCGGCATGGCGACCCGCGACGAGGATTTCGTCACCCGCCTGTTCGTGGCCAACACCCACACGCCGGTGCTGTTCTTCTCGAGCCAGGGCCAGGCCTACAAGGAGAAGGTCTGGCGCCTGCCGATGGCCGCCCCGAACGCCCGCGGCAAGGCGCTGGTCAACATCCTGCAATTGCAGGATACCTCCGAGCGCATCACCACGATCATGCCGCTGCCGGAGGACGAGGCCTCCTGGGAGACGCTCGACGTGATGTTCGCGACCGCGAGCGGCAATGTCCGGCGCAACAAGCTGTCGGACTTCACCACGGTGAACCGCAACGGCAAGATCGCCATGAAGCTCGATCCGGGCGACCACATCGTCCATGTCGAGATCTGCCGTCCGGACCAGAACGTGCTGCTCACCACCGCCAAGGGCCAGTGCATCCGCTTCCCCGTGGAGGATGTGCGCGTGTTCAAGGGCCGCGATTCGACCGGCGTGCGCGGCATCCTCCTCGCCCCGGACGACCGCGTCATCTCGATGACGATCCTCAACGCCTTCGACGCCACGGCGGAGGAGCGGACCGGCTACCTGAAGATGCGCCGTGCCGTCACTGGCGAGGCTGAGGACGGCGTTGAGATCGAGGCCGAGGACGGTGCCGAGGCCGCCGCGATTTCGCAGGAGCGCTACGCCGAAATGGGGGGCGCCGAGCAATACGTGCTCACCCTGTCGGAGCGGGGCTTCGGCAAGCGCTCGTCGTCGTTCGAGTACCGGACCTCGGGCCGCGGCGGCAAGGGCATCACGGCGATGCGGGTCAACGAGCGCAACGGCAACCTCATCGGCTCCTTCCCGGTGGAGGCCTCGGACCAGATCATGCTGGTCACCGATGGCGGCCAGTTGATCCGCGTGCCGGTGGACGACATCCGCATCGTCGGCCGCGCCTCGCAGGGCGTCACGGTGTTCAACACCGCCAAGGATGAGAAGGTCGTCTCGGTCGAGCATATCGAGGGCGAGGACGAGGACGCCGAAGCCGGCGTCGAGGGCGGCGAGGAGGCGTAAGCCGCCGCCCGGTTCCGTCCGGGGCGAAAATGCTCTAGGTCGGGTCGCAATGACCCGCACTGCCCTCTACGCCGGCTCGTTCGATCCGGTAACGAACGGCCATCTCGACGTGGTCCGCCAAGCCTGCCGGCTGGTGGACCGCCTCGTGATCGCCATCGGCGTGCATCCCGGGAAGGCGCCGCTCTTCTCTGCCGAGGAGCGAGCGGCGCTCCTCACCGAGACCTGCGGGCCGGTGGCCCAGGCTGAGGGCGCGACGCTGGAGATCGTCACCTTCAACGACCTCGCGGTCTCGGCCGCCCGGCGCTGCGCCGCCGCGATCTTCATCCGCGGCCTGCGGGACGGCACCGATCTCGATTACGAGATGCAGCTCGCCGGCATGAACGGCGCCATGGCGCCGGAGGTGCAGACCGTGTTCCTGCCCGCCTCGATCCAGGCGCGCCCGATCACCGCGACGCTGGTGCGCCAGATCGCGGGCATGGGCGGGGATGTCGCGCCCTTCGTGCCCGCGCCCGTGGCGGAGCGCCTCCGGCAGCGCTTCGCCGCCCATTCCTGAGACTCGCAATTCCTGACCCCGGAAGGACTCCGATGAACCGACGCCACGCACTCCTCGCGCTCGCCCTCACGCTTGGTACCGCCAACGCGGCCTGGGCCGCGGATGCCAACACGGTCTATCTCCAAACCAAGGATGGCCGCATCACCATCGAGCTGCGTCCGGATCTGGCGCCCAAGCACGTCAAGCAGATCAAGACACTCGTGGGGCAGGGCTTCTACAACGGCCTGAAGTTCCACCGGGTCATCGACGGCTTCATGGCACAGACCGGCGATCCGAAGGGCAACGGCACCGGCGGCTCCAGCCTGCCCAACATCCCGGCGGAGTTCTCGCAGTCGGCACAGTTCCGCCGGGGCACGGTGGGCATGGCCCGCTCGCAGGATCCGAACTCGGCCAACTCCCAGTTCTTCATCTGCCTCGCCGACGCGCCGAACCTGAACGGCCAGTACACGATCGTCGGCAATGTCACCGATGGACTCGACGTGCTCGACAAGATCAAGCGTGCATCCCCCGGTTCGCCCGGCGGCACCGTGCAGGATCCCGACAAGATCGTGAGCATGACGCTCGCCGAGAAGGCCAAGTAGCGGCCGCATGCCGGGCTGGCGCGCCGCCGCAATCCTCGTGCTGAGCTTGGGTCCGGCAGCCGCCGCGACCTATGAGGGCAGCCCGTTCTACGGCTATGCCTTCGAGCCCGGCGGCCGCTATCCCTTGAGCCTGCCGCAGACGCTGCGGGCCACGATCGCGGTGCCGGTCTCGCGGATGGCGACGAAGCCCGCCAATACTTTGGCGGAGCTGTACCCGGCGCTCGCCGCCTGCTGGCAGGTGCCGGCGGAACTCGGGGCGCCGAGCGCGGGAGCGGACGACATCGAAATCACCCTGCGGCTGTCGCTGCGCCGCGACGGCAGCCTGCTTGGGCCGCCGCGCGTGACTTACGCGGCTGGAGTCTCGGGTTCGCAGCGGAACACCCTGGTGCGCGGAACCCTCGACGCCCTGGCGCGCTGCATCCCCGTCCACATCACGGCCGGCCTCGGCAGCGCCATTGCAGGCCGCCCGGTGGCGCTCCGCTTCGTCTACCGCCCGCCGGCCTGAACGGCGGCGATACCATCACGGGCGCTGGCCGGATCCGGCAGGCGCCGATACAATTCCCCCAACCGGAAGGATGAAACATGGCCGACAACGAAACCATCGTGCTTGAGACCACCAAGGGTCGCGTCGTGATCGCGCTGCGCCCTGACCTCGCCCCGGGCCACGTCGAGCGCATCAAGACGCTGGCGGGGCAGGGCTTCTACGACGGCGTGCCGTTCCACCGGGTGATCGACGGGTTCATGGCCCAGACCGGCGACCCGACCGGCACCGGCTCGGGCGGTTCGGACCTGCCGGACCTGAAGGCCGAGTTCAACGCCGAGCCGCACACGCGCGGCACCTGCTCCATGGCGCGGACCAACTTCCCGCACTCGGCGAACTCGCAGTTCTTCATCTGCTTCGACGACGCCCGCTTCCTCGACAAGCAGTACACCGTATGGGGCAAGGTCGTGGAAGGCATGGACGTGGTCGACACGATCAACAAGGGCGAGCCGCCGCGCTCCCCGGACAAGATCGTGAAAGCGACCGTCAGCGAAGCGGCCTGAGGCCGGACTGAAACTTCGCGTGCCGCGACTGCTCTCGGTTGAGGGCACCGCGGCTCGCCGTCTTTGCGAGCGGAGCAAAACACCCGGCCAGCGCGACGATTTCCGATGTCGCGGTGGCCTGGGTCATTGCGCTTCGTTCGTGATGACGGCGGAACCGTTTCAGCCTCAGTCGAGCGCTTCGGCCGCCGCCAGATCCGCCGGCGTGTTGACGTTGAGAAACGGATCCACCGGCGCGACCGGCCAGGATGCCACTGCCGCCCCGTGAAGCGCGATGAAGGCGCCGACCCGCCGCTCTCCGCGTACAAGATAATTCCCAAGTGCATTGCGCAGGGCCGTCGGCCAGAGCGCGATCGTGTAGTGCTGGCGCTCGCCGGAGGCTGCGAGCGCGATGACGGTCTCGGAGGCCGCCGCGCGCAGACGCGCCACCAGATCTTCCGGCAGGAACGGCGCATCGCCCGAGACGCTGACGACCTGCTCGATGCCCTGCGCGGCAGCGTGCTCCAGCCCCGCGAGGATGCCAGCCAGCGGTCCCGGCTGACCCGGCAGCGGATCCGGCAGGATCGGCCCCGGAAACCCGGGAAACCGCGCCGGGTCGCCGTTGGCGCTGAGCGCCAGCCCGGCCTCGCATTGCGGCCCGAGCCGTTCGACCACCCGCTCCAGCAACGTCCGGCCGCCGAGGCGGAGCAGCGGCTTGTCGCCGCCGCCCATCCGGCGCGCCTGCCCGCCGGCCAGGATCAGGCCGAGAACGGGCGGCGCCACGGGCTTACTCGAACACGATCTTGGGCGCCGTCCGCCCGGCCGGCGCGCTGGACAGGTTCGCCCAGAGCTGGGCGGCGATGTCCCGATAGATCTTGGCGTGCGGCCCCTCGGGATCCGTCGCCACCACGGGTTGACCGGAATCCGAGGTCTCGCGGATGGTCATGTCGAGCGGCACCTCGCCGAGGAACGGTACGCCGAGGCGCTGCGCCTCGATCCGCGCACCGCCATGGCCGAAGATGTGCGAGGCGTGGCCGCAATTCGGGCAGACGAAGGTCGCCATGTTCTCGATCACGCCGAGGATCGGCACCGCGACCTTCTTGAACATGGTCACGCCGCGACGCGCGTCGATCAGCGCGAGATCCTGCGGCGTCGAGACGATCACGGCGCCCGAAAGCGGCGTCGCCTGCGCCATGGTGAGCTGCGCGTCGCCGGTGCCGGGCGGCATGTCGACCAGCAGCACGTCGAGTTCGCCCCAGAGGACATCGCGCAGCATTTGGGTGATGGCGGACTGCACCATCGGGCCACGCCAGATCATGGCGGTCTCAGGCTCGATCAGGAAGCCGATCGACATGACCTTGAGGCCGTAGCCGACCATCGGCTCCATGGCCTTGTTGTCGACGACATTGGGCTTGCCCGAAAGGCCGAACAGTTTTGGCACCGACGGGCCGTAGATGTCGGCATCGAGCAGCCCGACCTTCAGCCCCTGGGCCTGGAGCGCCAGGGCGAGGTTGCAGGCCGTGGTGGACTTGCCGACGCCGCCCTTGCCGGAGGCGACCGCCACGATGTGGCGCACGCCCGCGATCTGCGGGCCCTGGTTCGGCGGCGCGCCGGGTCGTGGCGGCGCCACCGGCGGCGGCGTCACGGGGCGCGGAGCGGCGCTGCTCTGGGCCGGATGGCTCTGGCTCCGCTCCGACGTGAGGCTCGCGAACACGCCCGAGACGCCCGGCATTTGCAGGACCCGACCCTCTGCTTTCTGCCGCACCGGCTCGAACCGGTCGGCCTCGCTGGGATCGACCAGGATCGAAAACATCACGCGGCTGTTCGGATCGACCACGACCTGTGAGAGCCGCCCCGAGCCGGGCAGGGTGGTGCCGGCAGCATCGACGGTGACGTCGGCGAGCGCCTTCAGCACGTCGTCGCGGGTGATCGCCAAAATCGTTCTCCACCGGGGCAAGTCAGGTATGCCAGAGCATGTAACCAAGCGCGCCCAGAACACCAGACCCCGGATCTGCAATTGCCAGCCGCGCGGGAAGCCTGCGTCCCTGTGCCGGTCCCGACCCCTTGAGCAGCCTCAAGCAGCCGCAGCATGGAGACCCGCCGTGTCGTCTTCTATCGTGGCCGCGCGATCAGATTGCATTCCTGCATCGGCCCGCGCACCACGGTCCCGTCGCCACGCCAGTAGACGCCGTTGTGGACGTATCGGCAGCCGAGGGGGCCACGCAGCCGCCTCACGCGCTCGATATGGACGCTTCCGGCGCGCCGGTTGGAGAAATCGTGCCCGCCGATAGACACGCCCGGGCCGAACCGGACCTCGGCAGCCGCCGGAGGGACCGGAAGGGCGAGAGCGCCTACGGCCAGCAGCACGGCGACCGGCCGCCTCACCCATGGCTGCGTCATCCGAACCTCCGTCTACGCTCATGCAAGCTGAACCAACGGAAGATTGATCCGTTGTCGGGGCACCCTTCCGGCGGGGACCCCTCCGGCGCACCTCCGCGCGCCTCTGGAATCACCGCCTGAACCGACGATCAGGAGAACGAGTTCATGCATCAGGGCAATCACCGCGACCACGAGGGCGCGAAGAAGCTGTTCGAGCTCATCAAGGATGTAAAAATCGCCATGATGACGACCGTCGATTCGGACGGTACGCTCAACAGTCGCCCGATGTGGAACAACGACGTCGACGAGAACGGCGACCTGTGGTTCTTCACCAAGCTGCACTCGCCCAAGACCGCTGAGATCAGCAAGGACAACCAGATCAACCTCGCCTATTCCGACCCGTCGAGCCAGAACTACGTCTCGGTGGCCGGCAAGGCCGAGATCGTCCGCGACCAGTCGATCATCGACGCGAAGTGGAATGAGAGCCTGAAGACCTGGTTCCCCAACGGCAAGGACGATCCGGAGGTCGCGCTGATCCGGGTCCACCCTGAGAAGGGCGAGTACTGGGACAGCCCGAACAGCACGATGCTGCACCTCTACGGGTACGTGAAGGCTTCGCTCACCGGCGAGAGTCCGAAGACCGAGACCAAGAAGGTCGATCTGGCCTGAGTCTCCCCTTTCAGAACGCTGTACGTCCGCGGGCGGCCTTCATCGGGGGCCGCCCGTCTTCTTGACGGGGCCGGGCCCGGCATGCGCTCTGCGTCGGCGAAGCGCAGCAGAGTCCCGGAAGAATGCTCGATCTGGCGAAGCGGGTTTACGATCACAGCTTCCGCATCGACCCGGTCGTGCGGTCGCTGCTCGACACGGATTTCTACAAGCTGCTGATGGCGCAATCGATCCTGCGCCGGCACCCGGACATCCGTGCCACCTTCGGCATCACCAACCGGACGCACCGGATCCGCATCGCCGACGAGGTCGATGCCGGGCAGCTGCGCGAGCAGCTCGACCACGCCCGCACGCTGCGCCTCAGCAAGGGCGAGGTCACGTGGCTGCGCGGCAACGTCTTCCGCGGCCAGGGGCGGATCCTCGGGCCCGAATTCGTCGATTGGCTGGAGAACTTCCGGCTCCCGGACTACGAACTCGCCGTCCATGACGGGCAGTACGAGCTGACCTTCCACGGCCCCTGGGTCGAGACCACGATGTGGGAGGTTCCCGCACTCGCGATCCTCAACGAACTGCGGGCGCGGGCGGTGCTGCGGGGCATGGGCAAGCTCGAGCTTCAGGTGCTCTACGCCCGGGCGATGACCCGGGTCTGGGAGAAGATCGAGCGGCTGCAGAAGCTGCCGGACCTGTCGGTGGCGGATTTCGGCACCCGGCGGCGCCACGGCTTCCTGTGGCAGGATTGGTGCGTGCAGGCGATGGCCGAGGGCCTGGGCGGCGCGTTCCTCGGCACCTCGAACTGCCTCATCGCCGCCCGGCAGGAGGTCGAGCCCGTGGGCACGAACGCCCATGAACTGCCGATGGTCTACGCGGCTCTGGCCGAGGACGACGCGGCGCTCGCCGCCGCGCCCTACGGCGTGCTGGCGGATTGGCAGGAGGATTACCAGGGGAACCTGCTGGTGATTCTGCCCGACACCTACGGCACCACCGGCTTCCTGGCGAAGGCCCCCGACTGGGTCAGCGACTGGACCGGCATCCGCATCGATTCCAAGGACCCGATCGAGGGCGGCGAGGAGGCGATCCGGTTCTGGCAGGAACGCGGACGCGACCCGCGGGACAAGCTCGCGATCTTCTCCGATGGGCTCGACATCGACGAGATCGAGCGGATCCACGCCCAGTTCCACGGGCGGATGCGCATCGGCTACGGCTGGGGTACGCTGCTCACCAACGATTTCCGCGGGCTCCTGCCGGACGGGAAGCTCGATCCGGTCTCGATCGTCTGCAAGGTCACGGAAGCCAATGGCTGGCCGACCGTGAAGCTGTCCGACAATCCCACCAAGGCGCAGGGGCCGGCCGCGGAGGTCGCCCGCTATCGGCGGGTCTTCGCCGTGGGCGAGCAGGAGGCGCTGCCGGTTGTGGTGTGACCGGGTGTCAGACCCGGCAGGGTGAAACACGAAGGCTGACGGCCCCCGACTGAATTCATTATCATGTCGTCCAACCGGAGCCGCCAGGGGCGGCCCTGTCTGGGAGAACGCCATGTCGATGAATCGCCGCTCGCTGATCGGGGCCGCGGGGCTCGCCCTCACGACGCCAGCCCTGCACGGCGCCCAAGCCGCCGAGGCGTCTAAACCGGCCGCCAAGCCTGCGCCGCCGCCCGTCACCAAAATCCTCGCGCAGTGGATCCTGGGATCCTCCTACGACAGCCTGCCGGAGAACGTCCGCCGCGAGGGCGTGCGCAGCTTCCTGAACTGGGTCGGCGTGGCGATCGGCGGCTCGCACCACGAGACCGTGGACGTTGCGGTCTCGGCGCTGCAGCCCTTCTCGGGGCCGCCCCAGGCCGGGCTGTTCGGCCGGACCGAGCGGTTCGACATCATGAACGCCGCCTTCCTCAACGGCGTGGCGAGCCACATCTTCGACTTCGACGATACCCATCTGAAGACGATCATCCACCCGGCCGGACCGGTCGCCTCGGCGATCCTGGCCTACGCGTCGATGAAGCCGGTCTCCGGCAAGGATTTCCTCGACGCGCTGGTGGTGGGGATCGAGGCCGAGTGCCGGATCGGCAATTCCGTCTACCCGAACCATTACGATGCCGGCTGGCACATCACCGGCACCTGCGGGCCGTTCGGCGCGTCCGCCGCCGTCGGCAAGCTGATGGGGCTGACCGAACAGCAGATGGTCTACGCGCTGGGGCTCGCCGCCTCGCAGCCGGTGGGCCTGCGCGAGTCGTTCGGCTCCATGAACAAGAGCTTCAATCCCGGCCGCGCGGCCGCGAACGGCCTGTTCGCGGCGATCCTGGCCGCGAAGGGCTACACCTCGTCGGACGGCATGATCGAGGCCAAGCGCGGCTGGGCCAACACGATCTCCACCAAGCAGGACTGGTCCGAGATCACCGACGGCCTCGGCACCCGCTACGAGTCCCTGCTCAACACCTACAAGCCCTTCGCCTGCGGCATCGTCATGCATCCGACGATCGACGCTGCCATCCAGATCCGCGATGAGGATCACGTCAAGCCGGAGGATATCAAGCGCGTCGATCTCAAGGTCCACCCGCTGGTGCTGGAGCTGACCGGTAAAACCGCGCCGAAGACCGGCCTGGAAGGCAAGTTCAGCATCTACCACGCCGCCGCGGTCGCCTTCGTGGAGGGCGCGGGCGGTGAGAAGCAGTTCAGCGATCGGGCTGTGAACGATCCGCGGGTGGTGGCGCTCCGCCAGAAGGTCCTGCCGGTGGTCACCCCCGGCATCGACGCCGCGCAGGTCGACATGACCGTGACCCTGAACGACGGCCGGACCTTCCACCGATTCATCGAACACGCGATCGGCAGCGTGGAGAAGCCGATGTCGGACGCGCAGCTTGAGGCGAAGTTTACGGACCTCGCGTCGGGCGTGCTGCCGGACGCGCAAACCAAGCGGGTGATGCAGCTGTGCTGGTCGCTGCCGGAGCTGAAGGATGCGGGTGAGGTGATGCGGGCCGGCGTGCAGGGGGCGTGATCCCCACACGCTGTGCGGGATCGTTTTCCGGTCCCATGCCGTTCCCCGAGCGCGCGGCCTCGTTCGACCCCGACGGGAGCCCGCCTGTAGCGTTCGGGGCGCGGATCGCGGCATGGCAACGAGAACCCCGGTCGGGGGTGAACCGGCGGCGCGACAGGGCGCGCCCCTGATCCCGCCGCGCCCCACGCGCGTCACCGCCGCCGAGACCCCACGGGCCGCCATGGCCTCGCCCGTGGTGGTCGGCGCCACCATCATCGCGGCACTGTATTTCGGCCGCGAGATCTTCATCCCGATCGCGATCGCGCTGCTCCTGTCCTTCGTGCTCACGCCGCTGGTCAACCGCCTGCGGCGGCTTCGGCTGCCACGGCTGGTGGCGGTGGGCGTCAGCGTCTTCCTGACCCTCGGCATCGTGGCGGCGATGGCCACCCTGATCGGCATCCAGGCGGCCGACCTCGCGGGGGACGTCCCGCGCTATCGGTCCACGATCGAGCAAAAGATCAACGGCCTGCGCGACTCGCCCGTGGGGCACGCCACCGAATACGTGGCCAGTATCGGGCGCGCCCTGCACACCGGTGGCAAGGAGGCGGGCAAGGAAGTGGGCGCCGCGGAGGGGCCAGCCGCCGCGCCGCCGCAACCGGCACCGGACCAGACGGCGTCGCAGCCCAAACCCATGGTGGTGGAGGTGGCCTCGACACCGCCGGGCTCGCTGGAAATGCTGTCCACGGTGCTGACGCCGGTCCTGCATCCGCTGGCCACCGTCGGTATCGTGTTCGTGGTCCTGCTGTTCGTGCTGATGCAGCGCGAGGACCTGCGGGACCGCATGATCCGGCTCGCGGGATCGAGCGACCTGCACCGCACCACCGTGGCGATGGACGACGCGGCCAAGCGCCTGAGCCGCTACTTCGTGGTCCAACTTGCGCTCAACGCCGCCTTCGGCGTCGTGGTCGGCATCGGGCTCTACGTGATCGGCGTGCCGAACCCGGTACTCTGGGCGATCTTCTCGGCCCTGATGCGCTTCGTGCCGTATCTCGGTGCGGTCCTTTCGGCGATCCTGCCGATGGCGCTCGCCGCCGCGGTCGATCCCGGCTGGAACATGATGATCGCGGTGGCGATCCTGTTCGTCATCCTTGAGCCGCTCACCGGGCAGGTGTTCGAGCCGATCGTCTACGGCCAATCCACCGGGCTCTCGCCCTTCGCGGTGCTGGTTTCGGCCCTGTTCTGGACCTGGCTGTGGGGACCGGTCGGCCTGCTGCTGTCGACGCCGCTCACCGTCTGCCTCGTGGTGCTCGGCCGCCACGTGGAGCACCTCGAATTCCTCGACGTGCTGTTCGGCGACCGGCCCGCGCTGACGCCGGTGCAGAACTTCTATCAGCGGATCCTCGCCGGGGATGCCGAGGAGGTGCTGGGCCATGCCGAGCTGATCCTGCAGCAATGCGCACTCTCGTCCTACTACGACGAGGTGGTCCTCAAGGCGCTCGAACTCGCCGCCCGGGACGCGGCACGGGGCGTGCTGACCGCCCGGCAGAAGGCCGCGATGCGCACCGCTTTGGGCGAGCTGATCGCGGATCTGGCCGACCGGAGCGACATAGTCTCGGAGGCGGCGGGGCAGGGCGGTGGCGGCTCCGGGGAGGGCGCATGCAGCCCGCTGCCGATGGGGCCGGCGCCGGACGGGCTCGCGGCGGCCTGGAGGCGGCAGGGCGCTGTGCTCTGCATCTCCGGACGCGGCTTCCTCGACGAGGCCGCCGCCGCGATCCTCACCCAGATCCTGGAGAAGCGCGGGATCGGGGCGCGCACCGTACCCTTCGCCGAGGCGTCGGCAGCGCGGATCGGGCGGTTCGAGCCTGGCCCGGCGCAGATGATCTGCGTCATCTCCCTCGCGCTCGACGGCGAACCGACGCATCTGCGCCGACTGATCCGGCGCTTGAATGAGCGGATGCCGGGTGTGCCGGTACTGCTCGGGCTCTGGCTCGTTCGGAACGATGACAGGGCCATGGCCGCCGCGGAGCGGTCGGCGGGGGCCGACGCGCAGGCCGGCTCGCTGCGGGCGGTCGTCGAGGCGGTCCTGGCTGCCGCGCAGGAGCCGGACACGAGAGACGCCGGAGCGGTGCAGGACCCGGAGAGCAGTCACGACGCCCTGCCTGCTCCCGCGGCAGCCAGCGCATGACTCCGCCGTGCCAACCTCGGGGGTTGACGGCCGGGGGGACGCCCCGGTTTCGTCGGGTGCCGGCCATTCGCGCCGGCCAGCCGCAGATGGACAGGGAGTGATCCGATGAGCATCGTCGAACTCGGGCAGTTTCTGGACGATCTGGCGGATGCGTCCGGGAAGGCGATCCTGCCGTTCTTCCGCGCCCAGTTCGGACTCGACGACAAGGCCCGCGGCGGAGCGCCGTTCGATCCGGTTACCGAGGCTGACCGGGCCGCCGAAATCGTGCTGCGCAAGCTGATCGGCCAGACCTTCCCGAGCCACGGCATCCTGGGCGAGGAGTTCGGCTCCGAGCGGACCGATGCCGAGTGCGTCTGGGTGCTCGACCCGATCGACGGCACCCGGGCCTTCATCGCGGGGCTGCCGACCTGGGGCACGCTGATCGGGCTGACCCGCAACGGCGTCCCGGTCCGCGGGATGATGCATCAGCCCTATCTCGGCGAGCGCTTCACCGGCGACGGGAAGAGCGCCCGCCTGCGCGGGCCCGCGGGCGAGCGCCCCCTGCTCACCCGCCGATGCGGGGACCTCGCCCAAGCGGTCCTGGCCTCGACGGACCCGCGGCTGTTCGCGGCCGGGGAGGAGGCGGAGCGCTTCCGGGCGCTGGAGAGACAGGTGCGGATGTCGCGCTATGGCGCCGATTGCTACGCCTATTGCATGCTGGCGGCCGGCCAGATCGATCTGGTGGTGGAGGCGGGGCTGAAGCCCTACGACATCGTGGCCCTGATCCCGATCATCGAGGGCGCGGGCGGGCGGGTCACCGCCTGGGACGGCGGCCCGGCAGCCGGAGGCGGGCGGATCGTGGCGGCGGGCGATCCGCGGCTGCACGCGGCCGCGCTCAAGGTGCTGAACCCGTGAGGGCAGGGCGGGGGATCCCAGGGCGAGCCGGCATTGCGACCGATAGCGTGAACGCCCTTGCGGATGCCGCGCGCCCTCTCTGCGACCTTTGCGAGCTAGCAGATTCACATTTCGCCTGCAGCGCCGGGGCTCATCACGGCGCCTCCTCGCTCCGCGCGTGGGGAGAGGGAGGCGCCGCGGACACGAATCGCCAGGGCCGATCCGCGTGCTGTTGAACGCACTCGTCCTGCTCACCACCCTGATGCCTTTCACAGCGGAGCGCGTGGATGCCGTCCTGCGCGCGCCGCCGGCGGCCCCGGTGACCGCCACACCCATCGAACCGGCCCCGCGCTTCGATCCCGCCACCCGCTCCGTCTCGAACTGGCACACCGAAACCGGCGCGCAACTTATGCCCCGGGCGCTCGCCCTCACAGCTGCGCTGGCGGCGGATCCGCCCTACGTCGCCCGATGCGTGCGGCTGAACAACGGCTGGTGCATCAAGTCGGCGCGCTGGCCGGGCGAGATCGGCGCCGACGCCGAGGGGCATACCGCCTTCGCCACCCTCAGTGACGGGGCCGACGCGGCGGCAAGCCTGCTGCGGCGCTACTATCGTGATTATGACCGGCACACGGCGCTCGCCATCGTGCGCCGCTGGGCGCCGGCCGAGTGCCGGGTCGCATCGGCGCAAGCGGGCGGGGGGGTGAAGGCGTCCGCGGTCGCGACGGCGCTGGCGCCCCGAGGCCTGGGACGGACCCTGCGCGCTCGCTTCCTCGCGAAGCACCGCCCCGGCGGGGCGCCCCGGGGTCGGACGGTTCTGCGCGTGCAGCCCTGGTCGCCCCTCGCGCGCATGGCCGGCCGGCCCACCCATCGCCCTGACCATCGCCCCACCCTTCCGCGCGTGGCGGCGCTCCGGCCCGTACCCGACATCGCGTTCGACATCTCCCCGTCCGCGCGCGCCACCCGGAGCGTCGCCGATCCATCGGCGCTCCTCGATCGGAAGGCGGACGGCCGGGTCCCGAACCTTGACCGGATGGTGGCCGAATCCGCGCTCCTGCCTGCCATCGCGGCTGGCCTGCCGGTCCTCGACCTGCGCCTGCCGGCCCCGCTCTGCACGGGCGACGAGACCCGGATCCAGGCCTACGCCGCCCGGATCAGCGGAAGCGTCGGCCTGAAGCCCGGCGACGATCTCAACCTGTTCGAGCCGGACGGAACCCCGCGCGCCAACCTCGCGCCGGTGATGCTGGCGATGTCGGCGGTGGAACTCGGCACCCTCCGGGCCGGTCCCGACCTCGTCGCCGGGGCGATCGCCCGGCTGCGCCCGCTCGCACCGGCCGCTGGGGGCACCCCGCCGTAACGACAAGCCTTGCGGTTCGGCCCGCGCCGCGCCACCTCTGCGGCGCGACCTCCACCCGTCCGTTCCCCTCACGACGAGCCAGCCCGTGCCCCTGACCGACCTTGCCGCGCGCGCCGGCTCGGCCGTCAAAGCCTTCGCCGAGGCCTCGCACGACCTGTTGATCCAGCCGACCCTTCGGCTTGGGGTCACCGGGCTCGCGCGCTCGGGCAAGACCGTGTTCACCACGGCACTGATCCACCATCTCGTGGAGACCCATGCCCTGCCGGCCTTTGCGCCAGCGCAGGAGGGCCGCCTGCGCCGCGCCAAGCTGGTGCCGCAGCCCGACGACGACGTGCCGCGCTTTCCCTTCGAGGAGCATTTCGGGACATTGACCGAGGCGCGGCGCTGGCCGCGCTCGACCGACCGGATCAGCCAGTTCCGCCTGGAGATCGCCTACGAGCGCGCCGCCGGCTGGCGCACCGGACCGGCGACCCTGATGCTCGACGTGGTCGATTATCCCGGCGAATGGCTCCTCGACCTTGCGCTGATCGAGACGAGCTACACGGCGTGGTCGCGGGCGACGATCAACGGCACCCGGCGGCCGGGCCGCGCGGCGGTGGCGGCCCCCTGGCTCGACGCACTCAACGGGTTCGACCCGAACGGCCCCCTCGACGAGATCGCGGCCGAGCGGGCGAGCGATGCGTTCAAGATCTACCTCGAAGGTCTGCGCGCCGGACCGGAATCGGTAGCGACCACGCCTCCGGGACGCTTCCTGATGCCCGGCGATCTCGCGGGCTCCCCCGCGCTGACCTTCGCGCCGCTCGACCGCCTGAGCGAGACGATCGCCCCCGACAGCCTCGCCGGGCTGATGGAGCGGCGTTTCGAGGCCTACAAGAGCAAGGTCGTAACGCCGTTCTTCCGCGATCACTTCCAGCGGGTCGATCGGCAGATCGTGCTGGTGGACGTGCTCTCGGCGGTCGATGCCGGGCCAACCGCCCTGGCGGAGCTGGAAGAGGCGCTGGATGCGGTGCTGCTCAGCCTCAACATCGGCCGCAACACGGTGCTGTCGCGCCTGTTCGCGCCGCGGGCCGACCGGGTCCTGTTCGCCGCCACCAAGGCCGACCATCTCCACCAGACGAGCCACGACCGGCTCGATGCCCTGCTGCGGCTCCTCGTGTCGCGGGCCATGCGGCGGACGGAAGCCGCGGGCGCCCGGGTCGGCACGGTGGCGCTGGCCTCCGTGCGGGCCACCCGCGAAACCACCGTCCACGATGGCGCCGAGACCCTGCGGGCGGTCGCCGGCACCCCGGAGGCCGGCGAGGTGGTGGGCGACGAGGTGTTCGACGGCAACAGCGAGGCCGCGATTTTCCCGGGTGAATTGCCCGCCCGGGCCGAGGCCGTGCTGGAGGGGGCGGTGGAGCCGGGCTCCCTGCGGTTTCCGCGCTTCCGGCCACCGCTGGTCCGCCCCGACGGTCTCGGCCGGCCGGGACACCTGCCGCAGATCCGGCTGGACCGGGCGATGCAGTTCCTGATCGGGGACAAGCTGGCGTGACGATGTCTGTGTGTCTGCGGAGCTCTCAGCCATGACCTCGGGCCAGAAACCCCGCGCCTTCCGGATAACGCCGGAGCCGCCGTCGAACGCGAGCGTGACCACCACGCCCCTCTCGGCGGGGCCGCAGACGCGGATCGTCGAAGAGCCCTTCGAGATCGTCGATGCCGCCGACGGCGTCGCGGTGCCGGTGGCGCCCAAGCGGCGCTCGCCCTGGGGGGCACTGTTCCTGTCGGCGGTCGGCGGCCTCGTCTCCCTCGGGGTCGGGCTCTCGGTCGAGCGGATGATCGCCGACCTGTTCCAGGCCGCGCCGTGGCTCGGCTGGGTGGCGCTCGCGCTGCTGGGCCTCGCCGGGCTGGCGCTGCTCGCCATCGTCGTGCGGGAACTCGCCGGCCTGCGGCGCGAGCGGAAGATCGAGCGCCTGCGCCAATCCGCCCTCGATGCCGTGAGCACCCGCGACCACACTGGAGCGCAGGCGGTGGTGCAGGCGCTCTCGGCCTTCTACGCCGACCGCGCCCCCCTCTCGGCGGCCCGCGCCCGGATCGACGCCGCCGCAGACGCGATCCTCGACGTGGACGACCGGATCGGCCTCGCCGAGCACGAATTGCTGTCGGGCCTCGACCGGCAGGCCTGCAACGCCATCGCGGCTTCGGCCAAGCAGGTCTCGGCGGTGACGGCTTTGAGTCCCCGGGCGATCGTGGACGTGGCCTTCGTCGTCTTCGCTGCCGTGCGGCTGCTGCGCCGGATCGCGGCGATCTACGGCGGGCGACCGGGTTTCCTCGGCTTCCTGCGGCTGGGGCGTGCCGCGCTTGCGCACCTCACCGTCACCGGCGGGATGGCGGTCGGCGAGAGCGTGATGCAGCAGGTGCTGGGTCTTGGGATCGCGGCCCGCATCTCCGCCAAGCTGGGGGAGGGGGTGCTCAACGGGCTGATGACCGCCCGCTTCGGGCTCGCCGCCCTCAATGTCTGCCGGCCGCTCCCCTTCGTGCGGGAAGCGCCGCCGCGGCTCGCCGACGTCGCCGGGGAGCTGCTGCGCGCGGTCCAAGCGGAACCGAAATAACGTTCCGGGGCGGGCTACTTGGCGCCCGCGGCGCGGCGGTTGGCGATGCGGGTGAACATGTTGCCGGTGTAGTCGGCAACTTTCGGCTTTTCGGCCTCACCGACCTTCGCCTCGAAGGCTTCGATGCGCTTGAGCAGCGCCACGTCGTTGAACAGCGAGCTGTTGAAGTTGGCCTGGGCCCGCTGCCCGAGGGCGGTCTGGACCACCTCGAGTCGTTCCAGAAGCTCTTTGCGCGTCACGATTCTCTCCCGGGGCGGCCTCGGGCCGAAGCACCGCCCGCGGCCCCCACTGAAGGGGGCGGTGGTAAATGGCGCGTTAACGCGGCCCGCGTCTACCGCTGGATCTAGGCCAGAGGCGTGCGCCGTGCAGCACGGCCAGAATTCCGATTGAGGCACCGACGACACGATAGGCAACGATGCAGGGCGTGCGCGGGACGACGCGTTCCCGGGTACCGAGAATTCGCTCCGGACGACCCCGTTGCGGATGCACCGTCATGCCTTCGATCGATTCACCGAAGCGGGCAATGACGCGGTTGCCAGCACGCGGGTCATACTGATCGATATAGGCGTACACCGCTTCCAGATGCTGTAATGAGCGGCGCGTGAAGTTGAGCTCCATCGAGGGCGAAAAGCGGCGGCCGCCTCGTCCGCGCTGGAGATAGCGCCAGCTTCGGCTTCCAGCAAACCAGCTTCGATTCCCGCCCGCTGCCGGAAGTCCAACTCAAGGAACGCATCCACCGCATCGTTAAGCAGATCGGCGGGCTGCCTGCGCCGCGCGGGCTCAAGCTTGAGAAACGCCGTTCGGCGGTCGGGATCGCGCTGCACGAATGCAGAAGGATCGAAATCCGATAAAGCAATGGCTCGAGAGTAAGCGCGCATCGGAAAAACCGCATCTCCGAGCACAAATCCACTTACAACCCCTTCAAGAACCCCGCGAGCCGCATCAACCCCTCGGGCCACGGCCCGTGTCCGCTCGCGACGTTGATGTGGCCGGATTCGCCCGCATCGACCGTCAGCGCACCCCAGGCATGGGCAAAATCGTCGGCCCGGTCGTAGCGGCAATAGGGGTCCGTCCGGCTGGCAACCAGCAGGGAGGGGAAGGGCAGGGGGTCCCGGGGCACCGGCGCAAAGGCGCGCGCCGCAGCGGGCAGGTCCGGCGCCTCCTCCACGTCGGGGACGGAGACCAGCAGGGCGCCGCGCACCACGCCCGCGGGGAACAGCGGCACCGCCTCGACGCTCGCCACCACCCCGAGGCTGTGGGCGATCAGGATCACCGGCCGGGTCGCGGCCGCGACCGCCTCGGCGATCCGCCCGCACCACGCGTCTGGCGTCGGCGCGTGCCAGTCGTCTTGCGCGACCACGCGCGCCGTGGTGAGCCGGCTAGCCCAGCGGGCCTGCCAGTGGTCCTCCTCGGAGCCCCCCAGGCCCGGGACGATGAGGATGTCGCAATCGGCGGTCTTCATGCCGGATTGCCTAAAGCGGTCCGGCGGAGGCGTCGAGACCGGGCGTCATTCGGCGGCGATCGGGGCGGCCTGCTCCAGCGCGGCGATGTGGGCGGCGATCTGCATCGAGGCGCGGTTCTTCGCCTTGGCCTCGATCTCGAAATCCGCCCAGACCAAGTGGCGGGCCACGAGGTCGTTCACCGCCCGGTTCCACATCAGATCGGAATGGGCGGCGAGGTCCCGGACCGCGTGGCCAGCTTCGCGCAGGGCCGGGAAGTCGGGCAAAGCCTCAGGATCCGAATCCGCGATCACGGCCTCGCGCGATACGCTGATATGGGCGATCGGCCGGACCCCGCGCCAGGACTCTTTCACCCGGGCGATGCGCGGATCGTCGGGTTCGAGATATTCACCGCCGCTCTGGACCCAATGGTGGTGGAGATCGAGCACCACCGGCACGATGTCGGCGAGCTGGAGCACGGCCTCGAGGCCGAACACGTTCTCGTCGTTCTCCACGGTGATGAGGTCGCGGGCGACCTGGCTCGCCTTGGGCAGCGTCTCTCGGAACCCCGCGACGCCGGGGTCGCCGGCCCCGACATGGATGTTGATGTGGGCGCCGTGCGGATGCCAGCCACCGCCGTAGCCCATCCGGTCGAAGATCTCGGCGTGATAATCGAGTTCCGACAGGCCGTTGGCGATGGCCGCCGGGTTCCGGCTCGCCAGCAGGCAGAACGGGCCCGGGTGGAAGCTCAACCGCACCCCGAGCTGACGCGCCAGCGCCCCGGCTTCCGCAAGCCCGCGATCCACCAGTGTCACCATCTCGGGCTCGGCGTAGATCGGCTGCGCGATCGGGTGGGTGTAGCCCGGCAGGACGTTGCTCGCCATGCGCAGCAGGCGCTCCAGCGGCGGCCGGGCGCCGACCCAGGCGATCTGACGGGCCAGCGCGTCGAGGTTGTGGGCGACCAAGCCGGAGAGCTTCGACCGCCGCGCCGCAGGCTCCAGCTTGGCGAGATGGGCCATCGTCACGCTGGTCAGGTTCATGTGGAGCGTGGCCTCCCGCTCCGCCTTGAGGGTGGCGTGCGTGCCGGGCGGCTCGTCCAGAATGAACTTGCAGCAGAAACCGAGGCGGGGCTGATCGACCATAAGACGCACAACGCGCGGAAAGCGCTCGCGTCCCCGCCGGAAGGGCGAAGATCGGCGGAACGGCGGCAGCGCGCCGACGTTTGGCCCCGTGAGCGCGGCAGTTCCGCGCGCACGGCCCGTTCCGACCCATGACCCCGCCGCCCTCACGCTCGACCGGACCCTCTGAGACCGGCTCGATCCTGTGGATCCTGATGCTCGGATCGGCGCTGGTGACCCTGGCGGCGGCCCGGCGGGGTGAGCCGGTGCCCCGTGCAACCGCTGAACCGCCGGCCGATCCCGAGCCCGCCCGCGCGGTGCCCGGGGACAAGGATCCCCGCAGGAACGTGGCCCCCGGCGCGCGCTCGATCTCGGGCCGCGCCGCGCAGCTCACCGTGGCGACCCAGCCCGAGCGCGGCCGCACCGCCGAGACTCCCGCCGAGATGACGCGGGCCGGTTGGAAGGACATCGCGGTCCGGGTCTACCTGGAATTCAACAAGGACCGGGTCCTGGCGGTCGCTGCGGGCGTCACCTTCTACACCTTGCTGTCGCTGTTCCCGGCGATCGCCGCGCTGGTCACCTGCTACGGGCTGTTCGCCGACGTCAACGTCATCAACGACCACCTCGCCCAGCTCCACGCGATGCTGCCCTCGGGGGCCGTCGAGCTGATCGGCGATCAGGTCAAGCGCATCGCCGCCAAGGGCAGCGGCTCGCTCAGCATCACGTTCTTCTCCAGCCTGCTGCTGTCGCTCTGGAGCGCCAACGCCGCCATGAAGGCGATGTTCGACGCGCTGAACGTCGTCTACGAGGAGGAGGAGAAGCGGAACTTCTTCTGGCTGAACCTCCGATCGCTGACCTTCACGATCGGGGCCCTCCTGTTCATCATCATCGCGCTCAACGTGATCGTGGTTGTGCCGGTGGCGCTGAACTTTTTGGGCCTCGGCTCGACGGCGTGGCTGCTCGCGGCCCTGCGCTGGCCGGCGATCCTGATCGTGCTGCTGGGTGGCCTCTCCGTGCTCTACCGCTTCGGCCCGAGCCGGGAGCACGCCCGCTGGCGCTGGGTCGGCGTAGGAAGCGTCGTGGCGGGCCTGCTCTGGCTCGTCGCCTCGCTGATGTTCTCCTGGTACGTCGCCAATTTCGGGACCTACAACGAGACCTACGGCTCGCTCGGTGCGGTGATCGGCTTCATGACCTGGATCTGGATCTCCTCGACGATCGTGCTGCTCGGCGGCGAGATCAATGCCGAGCTGGAGCATCAGACCGGGCGGGATACCACCACGGGGGCGCCGCTCCCGATCGGCCAGCGGCGGGCCCGGATGGCCGACACCGTGGGTGCGGCGGCCTGACTGTACGGCGCGGGACTGCCGAATACCCCGGTTTGCACCTATATGACGGTGCGACAAGGGAGATCACCATGGCGGACACGTCGACCACCAGCCCGGACACCCGCAGCGACACCGAGTGGCGCGAGTCCCTCACGCCCGAGCAGTACCGGGTTCTGCGCGAGCACGGCACGGAGCGGGCCGGCACGAGTTGCCTGCTCGCCGAGAAGCGCCCCGGCACCTTCACCTGCGCCGGCTGCGGCCAGCCGCTGTTCGAGCAGGGCACCAAGTTCGAGTCCGGCACCGGCTGGCCGAGCTTCTTCGAGCCGATCGACGGAGCCGTGGAGACCACGGTGGATCGCAGCCATTGGATGGTCCGCACCGAGGTGCATTGCGCCCGCTGCGAGGGCCATCTCGGCCACGTCTTCGACGACGGCCCCGCCCCCACCGGCCTGCGCTACTGCATGAACGGCGCCGCCATGAACTTCGAGCCGGCGGACTGAGGCTCCGAGCTTCCTTTAACCTGGGTTGCGAAAGCTGGGCGTAAAATCGGGATAGCGGGGACAGGACGGTCGGCGACCGAGTCTTGTCCACGGATCGGTCTTGATTTCGGCACGTTTTTGCTTAGCGATTTATTCTCTCATGTTGTCGCCACCCGGAGTTTGGCGACGGAAGCGATCGGGTACGGGTGAATACGGCGTTGCAGCACAGCTTAAACGCCGCACGCCGCCGTTCCATTTGCTTCCGCGTGTCCGGGCCGGCGATCCGAAGGGTGTCCGCCGGATCGGCGCGCCGCCGACCACGCGGAGGGGTATTGAGTTCATGAGCACCGTTCGCCGATTTCTGGTCGCTCCATCGCTGGTCCGTCTGATCCGCAAGGAGCGCGGTGGCGCCCGCATCACCGAGGGGCACTTCGCGGCGCAGGGAGGCCGGTCCTCCTTCGTGCGGGTCGACGGGCAGCAGTGCCAGCTGGTGCTCCTGAACAAGGGGCCCGACGGCGTCCCGGTCGAGGAGCGCACCGACGTGCCGCGCGCCCACGGCGATGCCCTGCTCGACGTGTGCCCCGGTAAGGCCGCCTACGACCGCACCACGCTGACGATCGGCGGGCGCGAGATCGCCATCGACCGCTACGTCACCCCCGGCAGCCTCGATCTGGTCAGCGTCACCTTCGACAACGACGGCGACGCGGCGGGCTTCCAGACGCCGACGTGGTTCGGGCGGGAGGTCAGCAGCGATGCGGCGTTCGAACGCCAGGCGCTGGCGATCCAGGGCGTGCCGGCCCAGGAGGAAGTTCCCCTGAACAATGCGGCGCTCGACGCCGTGCTCGACCTGATCGAACCCCGGTTCGGCTTCGGACGCTACGGCAGCAGCCCCCGATCCTCCGAATCGGACGAAGGCGCGCTCGGCGCGATCCGCCGTATCGTGGCGCCGCCCCCGGCACCGCAAGCCGCCCCCGTTCCCGTTCCGGCCGCCCCCGTCGCGCCACCGCCTGCGTCGGAGCCCGTCGAGGCCCTGCCGGTCGCAGCGGATCACAGCGCGCCGGAGCCCGAGCATCACGCCGAGCCGGAAGCTCCGCCGCCCGCCCCGGAGCCCGTCGTCCATCAGCCGGTCCACCAGGAAGCCCCCGCGGCACAGGCCAGTGCTTCGGACGCGCTGCACGGCGACACCCGCATCGACGATGTGATCGAGAGCCTGTCGCAGGCGCTCGGCGCGGCGATCCACCAGCAGCCGGAGCATGGCGGCGAGGCCAAGGACGGAAAGAGCGAGGATCCGGGTTCGATGTTCGAGCGCTGGACCGTGCGCCCCCGCCGCACCCAGCAGCAGACCTGAGACGCCGTCCGGCCAAGCCGGAACGACGCGTGATATCCGGGCCGCGGTGCATGATGTGCCGCGGCCCTCTTTGTATGCGGGGCGCCCGGCCCGCCCGGCCTCAGTTGCGGATCACCACCGCCGCCCCACCCCGGTTGCGAGCCAGTTGAAACAGAGCGGCCGCGTGACCTGGCGACAGGCGGATGCAGCCGTGGCTGGCCCGGCGCCCGAGCGAGCCCGTCGCGTAAGTGCCATGGATCGCGTAGCCGCCGCGGAAGAACATGGCGTGCGGCATCGGCGAGCCGTGATACTTGCGCGAGCGCCACATCGGGGCCATCAGCCCGACCTGGAACCGGCCGTTGGGCGTGACGTAGCCGGTCCGGGCGGTGGACACGGGCCAGTCATAGGCGGGATAGCCATCGACGAAGACGCGCATCCGCTGGCGCCCCTGGTCGATCTGGGCGACGATTCCGGCCGAGGCCGGAGCGGACAGGACGCAGGACAAGAGTCCGCCGAGCAACGCGGCCCCGGCCCAATGACGCACAGCCACGGAAAACCTCCGGAATGTCTCTGAACGCCGTTGGACGGAGGGCGAAATCCGGCGGCAGTCGAAAAATAGCCGCGCTTCATGGGATGAGCGCGAATGTCGGTCGGGAGAAGTACTTTACGGGTGGGATCGACAGGTTTTTGTCACGGTTGGTTCCCGGTAGATTACCGACCTGCCGTTGAGGCGCGGGACGAGAGTCGCTAGCGTGCCACCAAATCGGGAGGGTGCGCGGCAGTCGCACGGGATGGACATGGCACAGGCAATCCACGCGACAGGTCCGGCCGCCGCGCCGCGCGAACCCTGGTACAAGGTGCTCTACATCCAGGTTCTGATTGCCATCGCGCTCGGCGTCCTGCTCGGCTGGTACGACCCGGCCACCGGCAAGGCGATGAAATGGCTCGGCGACGCCTTCATCGGCCTGATCAAGATGATGATCGCGCCGATCATCTTCTGCACCATCGTGCACGGCATCGCGTCGGTCGGCGACCTCAAGAAGGTCGGCCGGGTCGGCGTGAAGGCGCTGTTCTATTTCGAGGTGGTCTCCACCCTGGCGCTGCTGGTCGGCGTGCTGGTCGGCGAGGTGATCAAGCCCGGCGCCGGCTTCAACGCCGACCCGTCGAAGCTGGATGCCAGCAAGGTCGCGAGCTACGCCAACAAGGCGGCGGCCGATTCCACCGTGGCCCACATCCTGGCGATCATCCCCAAGAGCTTCTTCGACCCCTTCGCCACCGGCGACCTGCTGCAGGTTCTGCTGATCTCGATCCTCACGGGTGTCGTGGTGACGAGCCTGGGCGAGCGGGCGGCTGCGGTGAACCACGCGATCGACACCGCCGGGCAGATCTTCTTCAAGATCATCGGCATCGTGGTGAAGCTCGCCCCCGTGGGCGCCTTCGGCGCCATGGCGTTCACCATCGGCGAGTACGGCATCCAGAAGGTCTACGACCTCGCGTGGCTGGTCGGCACCTTCTACGTCACCGCGATCCTGTTCGTCCTCGTGGTGCTCGGCTCGATCGCCCGGGTGGCGGGCTTCTCGATCCTGCGCTTCCTCGCCTACATCAAGGACGAATTGCTGATCGTGGTCGGCACCTCCTCGTCCGAGACGGTGCTGCCGCAGCTCATGACCAAGATGCGCCGGCTCGGCGCCTCGGATTCGGTCGTCGGGCTGGTGGTGCCCACGGGTTACTCGTTCAACCTCGACGGCACCAACATCTACATGACGCTGGCCACCCTGTTCCTGGCGCAGGCGGTGGGCGCGGATCTGACCGTCTCGCAATACGCGACCATCATCCTGGTGGCGATGCTGACCTCGAAGGGCGCCTCGGGCGTGACCGGCGCGGGCTTCATCACCCTGGCGGCGACGCTCTCGGCGATCCCCAACAGCCCGGTCCCGGTGGCCGCCATGACCCTGGTGCTCGGCATCGACAAGTTCATGTCCGAGTGCCGTGCGCTCACCAACCTCGTGGGCAACGGCGTCGCTTGCGTGGTGATCAGCCGCTGGGAGGGCGAGCTCGACATGGCCAAGCTCAACGAGGTCATGGCCCATCCGGTCGCCATCGGCACGCACATCACCGACGAGACGCCGCAGCCGATGGGGACGGACGGCAAGGTCGCCGCCGCCGAGTGATGGCGGCCTCTTCCGGCCGGGCGCGCCTCGGCATCGATCTAGGCGGCACCAAGATCGCCGGGATCGTCCTCGACCGGGACGGCGCGACGCTGGCCGAGGCCCGGATGGCCGCCCCGCGCGGCGACTACCGGGCGACGATCGAAGCGTTGGCAAGCCTCGTCCTGAAGCTCGAGGCCGCGGCGGGCACGCCCTGCACCGTCGGCATCGGCATGCCGGGGAGCCTGTCCCCCGCCACCGGCCTCGTGCGCAACGCCAATTCATACTGGCTCAACGGACATCCCTTCGCGGCGGATCTCGCCCGACGGCTCGAGCGGCCGCTACGGATCGAGAACGACGCCAACTGCCTCGCCGTCTCGGAGGCGATCGACGGCGCGGGCGCGGGCGCACGGGTCGTCTGGGCGGTGATCCTCGGCACCGGCGTCGGCTCGGGCATCGCCATCGACGGACGGGTGCTCACGGGCCGCAACGCGATCGCTGGCGAATGGGGCCACGGCCCGCTTCCGGGGGCCCGGGACGACGAGCGGCCGGGTGCCTCCTGCTATTGCGGTCGGCGCGGCTGCGTCGAGACCTGGCTGGCCGGGCCCGGTCTCGCGGCCGACCACGCGCGGCGGCACGGCGGGGACATGTCCGCCGAGGCGATCGTAGCCGCCGCCCGCGCCGGCGACCCCGAGGCGCAGGCGACGCTGGCCAACCACCTCGACCGGCTCGGACGAGCGGCCGCCCAGGTGGTGAACCTACTGGATCCGGACGTGATCGTGATCGGCGGCGGCCTGTCGCGGATCCCCGAACTGATCGCCGGGCTGCCCGCGGCGATCGCCCCACACGTCTTCTCCGACGCCTTCGACACCCCGGTGCGGGCGAGCCTGCACGGCGACGCCTCGGGCGTGCGCGGGGCGGCGTGGCTGTGGGACGCCGAGCCGGTCTGACGTCTGCGTCCCGGCGGAGCACATCGTCCCGAGCTATCTGCGCACGCCCGAAGCGGCCCCTGGGGCGCCCTGAGCGCGACCGCCCGTTCGGAAGACCGCCACGCGGCAAAGCTTGATCGAAGTCGTTTCATAGAATAGATCGCATCGACGCTGATGTCCTGATCGATTCGACGCGCTTTTTTGATCGTCAAATCCGTTTTATAGATTCAGGACGTTTTCGAAAGACAATAAAATACAGGGAATAAACCCGAGATTGGTTTGGTTCCAGCCGAATTGATATCGGGTATTCTCATGCGCGTGCTTCTCGTCTCTTCCGCGTTCAACAGCATGACGCAGAGGTTTTTCGTCGAGCTGTCCGATGCCGGGCATGAGGTCGCGGTCGAGGTCTATGCCGGCGACGAGGACCGCCTCGCCGACGCGTTCGCGGCGTTCCGACCGGATCTGACGATCGCTCCGTTCCTCACCCGCGCCATCCCGGAACGGCTCTGGCGCGCCTATCTCACGCTGATCGTCCACCCGGGGATCGAGGGCGACCGCGGTCCCTCGGCCCTCGACTGGGCCATCCAGGAGCGCTGGGACATCTGGGGCGTCACCCTGCTGCAGGCCGAGGCCGAGATGGATGCCGGCCCGATCTGGGCGACGCGGACCTTCCCGCTGCGCCAAGCGCCCAAGAGCAGCATCTACCGCCGAGAGGCGATCGACGGCGCGGTGTCCTGCCTGTGGGAGGCGCTGGCCAATCTCGAACGGCCCGACTTCCGCCCGCGGCCGCTCGACTATGCCGCCCCGACCGCCCTCGGCCGCCTGCGCCCGTCGATGAAGCAGGCGGACCGCCGCATCGACTGGAGCCGGCATGAGACGGCCGAGATCCTCGCGCGCATCCACGCGGCCGACGGGGTGCCGGGCGTCCTCGACGAGCTCTACGGCCGGCCGGTCTACCTGCACGCCGCCAGCGCCGAGGCGCGCCTGCGGGGCGAGCCGGGCGCGGTGATCGCCCGGTCGGAGAGCGGCGCGATCTGCCGGGCGACGGTGGACGGCGCGGTCTGGATCGGCCGCCTGAAGCCGAAGCAGGAGGGCGGCATCAAGCTCGACGCCGTTCAGGTACTCGGCGATGCGCTTCCCGCGGACCTGCCGGTGGTCGGCCCCTCGGAGGAGCTCGCCTATCCGAACCCGGTCGAGGCGGTGCGCAGCGAGCGTCAGGGCGACGTCATCCACCTGCGCTTCGACTTCCATAACGGCGCGATGAGCACGGCCCAGTGCCGCCAGCTCCAGGCCGCGTTCGAACAGGCGCGGGCCCAGGCACCCAAGGTGATCGTGCTCGCGGGCGGCGAAGATCTCTGGTCGAACGGCATCCACCTCAACGCGATCGAGGCCAGCGCGGATGCCGCCGCCGAATCCTGGGCCAACATCGTGGCCATGGACGACCTGATCCGCGCGATCATCCTGGCGACCGACACGGTCGTGGTGGCTGCGGTTGGCCGCAATGTCGGCGCCGGCGGGGCGATCCTGCCGCTGGCTGCAGATTTCGTGCTGGTCCGCGAGGGCGTGGTGCTCAACCCGCATTACCGCAACATGGGCTGGCTCTACGGCTCGGAGTACTGGACCTACCTGCTGCCCCGTCGGGTCGGGTGGGAGCGCGCGGTCGAACTGACCGAATCTTGCCTGCCCATCAGCGCCCGCCGGGCCACGGACATCGGCCTCGCCGACCGGGCGGTTGCCGGTGAGGCGTTCGCGCTGTCCGTGCAGGCCTTCGCGGCCGCGAAGGTGGAGGATCACGCCGCGATCACCGCGCGCAAGCAGGCGGCGCGGGCCGCCGACGAGGCGCATCGCCCGCTGGCGCAGTATCGGCGCGCCGAGCTGACACAGATGTACCGGAACTTCTTCCAGCCGGATTCGCCCTACCACCGGGCGCGCAACGCCTTCGTGTTCAAGCGTCCCGCCTGCTGGTCGCCGGCCTCCGTCCGCCTGCTCACCAGCACGGCGGAGGCAGAGGGGGCCGCGCTGCCGGCGCTGTCCGAAACCTGCCTCGTGCGGGAGGCCGTCGGCTTCTGAAGCCCGACGTCCGCGACGATGGGGCAAAGGCACCCGGCTCGCACGTCTGACGCAGACGTGTTGAGCCGGATGCCTTGCGGGCCTGGGTCAAGCGGGGCACGAGGGCCGCGCCCTCCACTCCGATGCCCGCATGATCGTCCGCCCCCGGCCCAACCTTCTGACCCTGCTGTTCACCCTGCACGGCTCGATCCTGCCGCGGGTGGCGCCGAAGCTCGTCGGCATCGTCGCGGTGTCCTGCGCGATGGTGTGGACGGAGGCGCGCTGGCCCGCCTTCTTCCCGGTCAGCGCGGGGGTGACGCCGTTCACGGTGGTGGGCCTCGCGCTGTCGATCTTCCTGAGCTTCCGCAACAACGCCTGCTACGAGCGCTGGTGGGAGGCCCGGAAGCACTGGGGCAGCCTGATCGGCGAGGTGCGCAACCTCGCCCGCGCCCTGCCGGCTCTGCTCCCGGACCGGGAGGCGGCGCCACAGCTCCGGCGCCTGTCGGCCTTCGCGCACGGCTTGCGGGCTCGCCTGCGGGCCCTCGACGAGGCCGCGGCCGTGGACGGCAGGGTCCCCGGGTCGGACCTGTCCGGCCCGAACCCCACGGATGCGGTGCTCGCCGCCATGACCCGTGATCTGGCCGTCCTCCTGCGCGCGGGTCGGCTCACCGACATCCAGTTCGGCCTCCTGGAGGCACGGATCGAGGCACTGTCGGGCGTCCACACCGCCTGCGAACGGCTGGCCAACACGCCGCTCCCCTTCGCCTACACGCTCCTCGTCTACCGGACCGCATGGCTCTACTGCCTGCTCCTGCCGGTGGGGCTCGCGGGCTCCCTGGGCTGGGGGACGCCGATCGTGGTGGCGCTCGTCGGCTACACGTTCTTCGGCCTCGACGCCCTCGGCGACGAGCTGGAGGAACCCTTCGGCACCGAGCCGAACGATCTGCCCCTCGACGCGATGGTCCGCACCGTGGACCGGATCGTCCACCACGCGCTCGGCGAGCCGATGCCGGAGCCGCTGCGCCCGGACGGGTACTGGCTGCGCTGAAGCGATCCCGGGTTTCCAAAGGGCTCAGCCCTTTGGCGGGGGTACCGGGGGGGAGCCCCGGTGGATCGGGCTTCGCCCAACGATCGGGCGCAGCCCGACAGCAGGGCGCTGCCCTGCACCCGCGAAAGGTCGGGACCTTTCGAATCCATGACGTTTCGCGCTTGCGCCCAACGCGAAACGCACATAAACATATCTTTATGTCTATCGAAGCGGTGCGAGAGGCGGGAGCGATTCCCTTTCCGGAAGCCCTGGGCGTCCTGCGCGCGGCTGCCGAGGAGACACGCCTGCGCATCCTGGCGCTGCTCGTCGAGGGGGAGCTTTCGGTCTCGGACCTCACCGACATCCTCGGCCAGTCGCAGCCGCGGATCTCGCGCCATCTCAAGCTTTTGGTCGAGGCCGGGCTGGTCGAGCGCCACCGGGAGGGTGCGTGGGCGTTCTTCCGCCTGTCCGAAGCCCGCGCCGGGCTGGCCGATCCGCTTCTGTCCGGGCTGGACCGAACCACGCCGCCCCTCTCCGAGGACCGCGCCCGTCTCGATGCCGTGCGCGCGCAGCGGGCCGATACGGCCCAGACCTTCTTCGCCCGGCTGGCGCCCAAATGGGACGAGCTGCGCTCCCTGCACATCTGCGAAACCGTCGTCGAGGCAGCGGTGCTCAATGCGCTGGGCGACCGTCCGATCGGCAGCCTGATCGATCTCGGTACCGGCACCGGCCGGATGCTCGGCCTGTTGGCGCCCCTCGCCGGGCGGGCCACCGGGCTTGATTCGAGCCACGCCATGCTGTCGGTCGCCCGGGCCAACCTGGAGCGTCAGGGCCTGTCGCGGGTGGACCTGCGGCAGGGCGACATCCATGCCCCACCCTTCGCCCGGGCGAGCTTCGATCTCGTGGTGGTGCATCAGGTGCTGCATTATCTGGACGACCCGGCCCGGGCCCTGCGCGGGGCCGCACGGCTCGTGGCGCCGGGCGGTCGGTTGCTGGTGGTGGATTTCGCCACCCACGAGCTGGAATTCCTGCGCACGGGTCAGGCCCATCGGCGGCTCGGCTTCTCGGCCGAGCAGGTGTCCGGCTGGCTCGCGGAGGCCGGGCTTGCGACAATCACCACCCGCGATCTGGCGCCGCGCGAGTCGGGCCAGCTCACCGTCACACTTTGGCTGGCTCAGGACGGGCTCGCCGACGACATCACCGAACAGCCCCAGCGCGCCGTCGCCTGAGGCTCAGATCCATCGTCTGAACCGACCGACATAGAGGACGAGACCCGATGCGCCGTTCCACCCACCGCGCCAGCCGCGACGGCTACCACCCGATCCGCGTCTCCATCGAGTTCTTCCCGCCGAAGACCGACGAGATGGAGAAGATCCTCTGGGCCTCGATCGAGCGCCTCGCGCCGCTCCAGCCGAGCTTCGTCTCGGTGACCTACGGCGCCGGTGGCTCGACCCGCGAGCGAACCCACAACACGGTGGCGCGGATGGTCCACGAAACCAGCCTCAAGCCCGCCGCCCACCTCACCTGCGTGGACGCGAGCCGCGAGGAGATCGACGCGGTGGTCCAGTCCTACTGGGATGCGGGCGTGCGCCACATCGTGGCTTTACGCGGCGATCCAGCCGAAGGCGTCGGCCATGCCTACCGGCCGCATCCGGAGGGCTACGCCTCGACCGCGGAGCTGGTGGAGGGAATCAAGCGGATCGGCGACTTCAAGGTCTCGGTCTCGGCCTACCCCGAGAAGCATCCCGAGGCGGCCTCCCTCGACGCCGACATCGACGCGCTGAAGGCCAAGGTCGATGCCGGCGCCGACCAGGCGATCACCCAGTTCTTCTTCGAGAACGAGATCTATCTGCGCTACCTGGAGAAGGTCCGGGCCGCCGGGATCACGATCCCGATCATCCCGGGCATCCTGCCGGTGCAGAACTTCAAGCAGGCGGCGAACTTCGCCCGCCGCACCGGCGCCTCGGTGCCGTACTGGCTGGCCGCCCGATTTGAAGGGCTGGAGAGCGATGTCGAGACCCGCCGCCTTGTGGCCGGCGCGGTGGCGGCCGAGCAGGTGCTCGACCTTGTGGACGAGGGCGTGAACGACTTCCACTTCTACTCGATGAACCGCTCGGATCTCGTCTACGCGATCTGCCACCTGCTCGGTCTGCGAGCCCAAGCGCCGAAGCTGGCGGCGGCGAAGGCGGCGGCTTAGATTTCAGCTGCGCCCCGTGCGGGCGCGGCAGGGGGGTTCATCGCGATGGCTGAGCCACAGGATATGATCGTTCCGCTCCTCCGGGAGCTGCGGACGGAGATGCAGACGAGCTTCGCTGACGTCCGTCAGCAGTTCGGAGCGGTCAATGCGCGATTCGACAGATTGGAAAGTCGGTTCGACAATCTCCGCGAAGCCGTGAACGGCGAATCGGTCCTTGGCCGCTACGCCGCCGCGGAGGTCGAGGACCGGCTCGACGCGATCGAGAAGCGCCTCGCAGCCCTGGAAAAGACGGGTTGACCGCGCCCGGCCCGAAACGCCGATCGATCCCACCCTCCACCTCATCCTGAGGTGCCGCGAAAGCGGCCTCGAAGGAGGGTTAAAGAGAACACCGAGACATCTGGAGGCCTCCTGCGAGGCCTCCGCTTCGCTCCGGCACCTCGGATGAGGTGATCTGACAGGACGCATGATGACCGCTTTTGCCCCCGTCGACGGCACCGAGATCGCCAAGGCCCTGCGCCAGCGCGCGGCGGAGAAGATCCTCGTCCTCGACGGGGCGATGGGCACGGTGATCCAGCGGCTCAAGTACTCGGAAGAGGACTTTCGCGGGGACCGGTTCAAGGATCACAGCCACGATCAGAAGGGCAACAACGACCTCCTGATCCTGACCCAGCCTGACGCGATCCGGCAGATCCACCTCGACTACTTCCTGGCCGGCGCCGACGTCTGCGAGACCAACACCTTCTCGGGCACCACCATCGCCCAGGCCGATTACGGCATGGAATCCATCATCCACGAGCTGAACGCCCAAGGCGCGCGGCTCGCCCGGGAGGCCGCCAGGCTCGCTGAAGAGAAGGATGGCCGCCGCCGCTTCGTGGCCGGCGCCATCGGCCCGACGAACCGCACCCTGTCGATCTCGCCGGACGTGAACGATCCAGGCTTCCGGGCGGTCACCTTCGATCAGGTCAAACAGGCCTATGTCGAGCAGATCCACGGCCTGATCGACGGCGGCGCCGAGCTGATCCTGATCGAGACGATCTTCGACACGCTCAACGCCAAGGCGGCGGTGGCGGCGGCGTGGCAGGTCTTCGACGAGACCGGCATCCGGCTGCCGATCCAGATCTCCGGCACGATCACGGATCTCTCGGGCCGCACCCTGTCGGGCCAGACCCCGGCGGCCTTCTGGCACTCCCTGCGCCATTCCGAGCCGCTGACCTTCGGCCTCAACTGCGCGCTCGGCGCCCGCGAGATGCGCGGCCACATCGCCGAGCTGTCGCGGATCTGCGACACGCTGGTCTGCGCCTACCCGAATGCCGGCCTGCCGAACGAGTTCGGCCTCTACGACGAGAGCCCGGAGGCGATGGGCAAGCTGGTCGGCGAATTCGCCGAATCCGGCCTCGTCAACATGGTCGGCGGCTGCTGCGGCACCACACCGGACCATATCCGGGCCATCGCGGAGGCGGTCGCCGGCAAGGCGCCGCGGCCGATCCCCGAGGTGCCCCGCCTGATGCGGCTGTCGGGCCTCGAGCCCTTCGTGCTCACGAAGGAGATCCCCTTCGTGAATGTCGGTGAGCGCACGAACGTCACCGGCTCGGCCAAATTCCGCAAACTGATCACCAACGGCGACTACGCGGCGGCGCTCGACGTCGCGCGCGATCAGGTCGCGGCCGGCGCCCAGGTGATCGACGTCAACATGGATGAGGGCCTGCTCGACTCGCAGAAGGCGATGGTCGAGTTCCTCAACCTCGTCGCCGCCGAGCCCGACATCGCCCGGGTGCCCGTGATGGTCGATTCCTCGAAGTTCGAGGTGATCGAGGCTGGCTTGAAGTGCATCCAGGGCAAGCCGATCGTGAACTCGATCTCCATGAAGGAGGGCGCGGACAAGTTCATCGAGGCCGCAAAGGTCTGCCGCTCCTACGGCGCCGCCGTGGTGGTGATGGCCTTCGACGAGCAGGGGCAGGCGGACAGCTACGAGCGCAAGGTCGAGATCTGCACCAAGGCCTACCGGATCCTGACCGAGCAGGTCGGCTTCCCGCCCGAGGACATCATCTTCGATCCGAATATTTTTGCGGTTGCCACGGGTATTGAAGAACACAATCCGTATGGTGTCGCCTTCATCGACGCGACCCGCACGATCCGCGAGACCCTGCCGCACGCCCATATCTCGGGGGGCGTCTCGAACCTCAGCTTCGCGTTCCGCGGCAACGAGCCGGTGCGCGAGGCGATGCACGCGGTGTTCCTGTTCCACTGCATCCAGGCGGGCATGGATATGGGCATCGTCAATGCCGGCCAGCTTGCCGTCTACGACGAGATCCCGGCCGAGCTGCGCGAGCTGTGCGAGGACGTGGTCCTCAACCGCCGCGACGATTCCACCGAGCGCCTGCTGGAGGCGGCGGAGCGGTTCAAGACCGGCGCCTCGGCGCAGGCCAAGACCGCAGATCTGACCTGGCGCGAGGCGCCGGTCGCCAAGCGCATCGAGCACGCCCTGGTCAACGGCATCACCGAGTACATCGTGGCCGACACCGAAGAGGCCCGCCAGGGTGTCGAGCGCCCGCTCCACGTCATCGAGGGCCCGCTGATGTCGGGCATGAACGTGGTCGGCGACCTGTTTGGGGCGGGCAAGATGTTCCTGCCGCAGGTGGTGAAATCCGCCCGGGTGATGAAGCAGGCGGTCGCCTATCTCGAGCCCTACATGGAGGCCGAGAAGCTCGCCAATGGCGGCGACGGCAAGCGGCAGGCCGCCGGCAAGGTGCTGATGGCCACCGTGAAGGGCGACGTCCACGATATCGGCAAGAACATCGTCGGCGTCGTGCTGGCCTGCAACAACTACGAGATCATCGATCTCGGCGTGATGGTGCCGGCTGCCAAGATCCTGGAGACCGCCAAGCGCGAGCAGGTCGACATCGTCGGGCTGTCGGGCCTGATCACCCCGTCGCTGGACGAGATGGTCCATGTGGCCGGCGAGATGGAGCGCGAGGGGTTCGACGTGCCGCTGCTGATCGGCGGCGCCACCACCAGCCGCGTCCACACGGCGGTGAAGATCCACCCGGCCTACGCCAAGGGTCAGGCGATCTACGTCACCGATGCGAGCCGCGCGGTCGGTGTGGTGTCGAGCCTGATCTCCAAGGAGACCCGCGGCGCCACGATCGAGAAGGTCCGGGCCGAGTACGCCAAGGTCGCCGACGCCCACAAGCGCTCGGAACTCGACAAGCAGCGGCTGCCGCTGGCCAAGGCCCGCGCCAACCCGTTCAAGATCGACTGGTCGGTCTACAAGCCGGCCAAGCCGAGCTTCACCGGCGCCCGGGTCTACGGCTCCTACGAGGTCGCCGACCTCGTGCCCTACATCGACTGGACGCCGTTCCTGCAGACCTACGAGTTCAAGGGCCGCTTCCCGGCGATCCTGGACGACCCCGATCAGGGCCCGGCCGCCCGCGCCCTCTACGAGGATGCGCAGGAGATGCTGAAGCAGATCGTGGCGGAGCGCTGGTTCAATCCGAAGGCGGTGATCGGCTTCTGGCCGGCCAACAGCATCGGCGACGACATCGCGCTCTACACGGGCGAGAGCCGGTCGGATCGGCTGGCGACCTTCCACGGCCTGCGCCAGCAGCTCTCGAAGCGGGACGGGCGTTCGAACACCTGCCTGTCGGACTTCGTGGCGCCGGCCGAGACCGGCATCGCCGACTATATCGGCGGCTTCGTCGTGACGGCCGGCCTGGAGGAGGTTCGGATCGCCGAGCGGTTCGAGCGGGCCAACGACGATTACCGGGCAATCCTCGTGAAGGCCCTGGCCGACCGCATCGCCGAGGCCTTCGCCGAGCGCATGCACGAGCGGGTGCGCAAGGAGTTCTGGGGCTACGCGGCCACGGAGACCTACGCCCCCGAAGAGCTGATGAAGGAGGAGTACGCCGGGATCCGCCCCGCCCCCGGTTACCCGTCCCAGCCCGACCACACCGAGAAGACCACGCTGTTCGATCTGCTCAAGGCCGAGAGCCGGATCGGCGTGAAGCTCACCGAATCCTACGCGATGTGGCCGGGCTCCTCGGTGTCTGGGGTCTACATCGCCCATCCGGAGGCGCATTACTTCGGCGTCGCCAAGGTGGAGCGCGATCAGGTCGAGGATTACGCGGTCCGCAAGGGCATGGATGTCCGCGAGGTCGAGCGCTGGCTCGGGCCGATCCTGAATTACGACCCGGCGCGATATCTGGCGGAAGCCGCGGAGTAGGGCGGGCGGGGGCTCACGCCCCCGTCCTTGCAAGCGGAGCCGGATAGGAAAGAACCATCGGATTCCGCGAAGCGGTTTCAGCAGGTCCCGGCACCCCGCGTGTTCACGTACAGCGCGTAGATCGCGTGCACCGCCGTCATCAGCAACAGATTGCGGTTGAGGCCGCCGAAGCACAGGTTGGCGCAGCGTTCCGGCAGGCGGATCCGGCCGATCGGCTTGGCCTGCGGCGACAGCACCAGAACCCCGTCTTCGGCCTCGCTCATCCCCCAGCCGCACCACAGGTTGCCATCGACATCGACCCGGAACCCGTCCGGCGTACCGGTGCCGGCATCGTAGAACACCCGCCCGTTGGCGGTCCTGGTGCCATTCTCGACCACGTCGTAGACGCGGATCAGGCGGTTGGGCTTGGCCCGGGCCTCGATGACGTAGAGCTTCGACTCGTCCGGCGAGAAGCACAGGCCGTTCGGCCCCGCCACACCTTCGACCGCGACGTTGGCCTGTCCCGTCTTCGGATCGATCCGGTAGACGTTGCCCGGAAGCTCCGGCGCCGCCATCGACTCGTGCGGGTTCGGCCCGAAGGCCGGATCGGTGAACCAGATCGCCCCGTCGGAATGGCACACCACGTCGTTGGGCGAATTCAGCGGCTTGCCGTCGAACCGGTCGAGCAGCGTGGTGAGGCTGCCGTCGTGCTCGGTGCGGGTGACGCTGCGGCTCTTGTGCTGGCAGGTGATCAGCCGGCCCAGCCGGTCGCGGGTGTTGCCGTTGGCGTAGTTCGACGGATTGCGGAACACCGAGAGCGTGCCCGAAGACTCGTCCCACTTCATGATCCGGTCGTTGACGACGTCGCTGAACAGCAGCGAACCCATATCGCCGAACCAGACCGGCCCCTCCGCCCAGCGAAAGCCCGTGGCGACCCGCTCCACCGTCGCCGAGGCGAGACGGTACTTGGCGAAGGCCTGATCGAGGATCTCCACGGCCGGGTCGGGCACGCGCTGCGACGGTTCCCAGCCCGCCCCCGCCGCCCGTGCGGCCCCGATGAGGGCCGCCCCGGCGAGCAGCCCCCTGCGCGCGATCATCGCCATGCGTCCTCCCTGTGTAATACTCGGCTTGGGACACGCGCCCTCCTCCCCCTTGCGGGGAGGAGTCGGAGGTGGGGGTGGGTGCAGGAGGCACCGGACCGCTCGATCCTGCGGCCACCCCTGACCCTTCCCCGCAAGGGGTAGGGAACCCGCGCTTCGTTCCAGATCGTTTCCCCCGGCCGCGCTGTGTGAATTCAGAAGCCGGGCGACCCGAGGAAGGGTCAGTGGATCTCGGGTTCCGGGATTCCGCCCGCGCCCTCCAGGAAATCGAAGTCGCAGCCCTCGTGGGCCTGCCGCACGTGCTGGGCGAACAGGCGGTTGTAGCCCCGCGGGTAGGCCCGGTCCGGCGGCCGGAACGCCTTCACGCGCTCGGCGATCGCGGCGTCATCGAGATGCAGGTGGATCCGTCGTCCCGGCACGTCCACGGTGATCAGATCGCCGTTGCGGACCGCCGCGAGCGGCCCGCCGGCCGCCGATTCCGGCGCGACGTGCAGGATGCAGGCGCCGTAGCTGGTGCCGCTCATCCGCGCGTCCGAGATCCGGACCATGTCGCGCACGCCCTGCCGCAGCAGCACCTTCGGGATCGGCAGCATGCCCCATTCCGGCATGCCGGGGCCGCCGATCGGTCCGGCATTGCGCAGGATCATCACGTGGTCGGGCGTCACGTCGAGGTCGAGGTCGTTCACCGCCGCGTTCATCGCGTCGTAATTGTCGAAGACCAGCGCCGGGCCGGTATGCTGAAGGAAGCGCGGGTCGGCAGCCGGCGGCTTGATCACGCAGCCATCCGGGGCGAGGTTGCCGTAGAGGATCGCGGTGCCGCCCATGGCGACGATCGGCTGGTCCAGCGGCCGGATCACGTCGTCGTTGAAGACCCGGATGCCAGCGAGCCCGTCGCCGATCGTGCCGCCGCTGACCGCGCGGGCGTCGAGGTGGAGGAGGGGGGTGAGTCGGGCCATCAGCGCCCGGATCCCGCCCGCGATGTGGAAATCCTCCATCAGCCACTGACCGGAGGGGCGCAAGTTGGCGATCACCGGCACACGCTGGGCGAAGTCGTCGAACTCGGTGAGCTTGACCGGAATGCCGGCGCGCCCCGCCATGGCGACGAGGTGGATCATCGCGTTGGTCGAGCCGGCGAGCGCGTTGTGGACGACCAGCGCGTTGTCGACGGAGCGCCGGTCGAGGATGTCGGAGGGCTTCAGATCCTCCCAGATCATCTCGACGATCCGCCGGCCGCAGGCGCCGGCCATGCGGGGATGGTCGGCATCCGCCGCCGGGATCGAGGCCGCGCCCGGCAGGGTGAGCCCCAAAGCCTCGGTGATCGACGTCATGGTCGAGGCCGTGCCCATGGTCATGCAGGTGCCGGCCGAGCGGGCGATGCCCGCCTCCATGTCGTTCCACTCCTGTGTGGTGATGTTCCCGGCCTCCTTCTCCGCCCAGTACTTCCACACGTCGGAGCCCGAACCGAGGATCGTGCCGCCGGAATGCCCGCGCATCATCGGGCCGGCCGGCAGGAAGATCATCGGCAGGTTCATGGAGATGCCGCCCATCACGGTGCCGGGCGTGGTCTTGTCGCAACCGCCCATCAGCACCGCGCCGTCTACGGGATGCTGGCGCAGCAGCTCCTCGACCTCCATGGCGAGGAGGTTGCGGTAGAGCATCGTGGTGGGCTTCACGAAGTTCTCTGACAGCGAGAGCGCCGGCAGCTCGATCGGAAAGCCCCCCGCCTGCCAGACGCCGCGCTTCACGTGCTCGACCCGGGCCTTGAAGTGCTGGTGGCAGGGGTTGATGTCGCTCCACGTGTTGATGATGCCGATCACCGGCTTGTCGCTGAAGTCGGCGCGCTCGTAGCCCATCTGGAGCATGCGCGAGCGGTGGCCGAAGCTGCGCAGGTCGGTGGCGCCGAACCAGCGCTGGCTGCGCAGCTCGCCCAGGGTCTTCTTGCGTGCGCTCATTGCGATGCCCTTCGTCTCACGCGTTGGGACGGACCGCGCCGGCCGCGCCCGCCTCCGTGGCCGGCGCCTGCGGGCGGATCGACACGAAGGCAAGCGCAGCCGAGGCCAGGGCGCAGCCCGCCAGGAAGTAGAGCCCGGCCTCGTAGGTGCCGGTCGTATCCTTCAGCCAGCCCAGGACATAGGGGCCGACGAAGCCGCCGAGATTGCCGATCGCGTTGATCAGCGCGATGCCGCCGGCCGCCGCGGACCCCGACAGGAACTCAGCCGGCAGGGGCCAGAAAGCCGGCTTGGTGCCGTAGAGGCCCACCGTCGCCACCGACATCGCCGCCAGCGCCCAGAGGCTGCCGAGCAGCGGGCCCGACGCGATCAGGCCGATGGCGGCGATGACCGCCGCGACGACGAAGTGCCAGCGCCGCTCGTTGCGCCGGTCCGACGACCAGCTCCACGAGACCATGCCGATGGTGCCCACGACGTACGGGACCGCGGTCGCAAGCCCGGTCTGCCAATCGGTGAGCTTCAGGCTCTTGAGGATCGGCGGCAGGAAGAAGGTGATGCCGTAGGTCGCCGTGACGATGGTGAAGTAGATCCCCGCCAGGGTCAGGACCCGGGTATCGGTCAACGCCTGCCGGAGCGTGAAGTGGCCATGCGCCTTCACGGTGCTGCGGCGCTCCGCCTCCAGCGTGTCCTCCAGCCAGCGGCGCTCATCCGCGGCGAGCCAGGTCGCCTTGGCGGGCCGGTCGGTCATCAACGCGAGCACCACGAAGGCCAGGATGATGGCGGGCACCGCCTCGACCATGAACAGCCATTGCCAGCCGTGGAAGCCGAGCACCCCGTCGAGCTGGAGCAGCGCGCCCGAGATCACCGCCGTCAGGGCGTTCGAGCCCGGCACCGCCAGGAACAGGGCCGCCACCACCCGGGCCCGGTATTTCCGCGGGAACCAATAGGTGAAGTAAAGGATCATGCCGGGGAAGAATCCGGCCTCGGCGACGCCGAGCAGGAAGCGCATCACCAGAAAGCTGATCGGCCCGGCGATGAACGCCATGCCGCCCGCGATCAGCCCCCAGGTGATCATGATCCGGGCGATCCAGATCCGCGCGCCGGTGCGCTCCAGGAGGACGTTGCTCGGCACCTCGAAGAAGAAGTAGCCGAGGAAGAAGATCCCCGCGCCCCAGCCGTAGAGCGTCGCCGAGAAGCCGAATTCCCGGTTCAGCCCGAAGGAGGCAAATCCGACATTCGTCCGGTCCATGTAGGCGACGAAGTAGATCACCACGATCAGCGGCAGGAGTCGCCACGAGACCTTGGAAACCGTCCGCCGCTCGATCTCGGGCGCCGCCGTGACCGTTGGAATGCCAGACGCCATGGCGTCCTCCCTGTTCTGATCGTGCTTGGTGGCGCCCGCGAACGGGGCCGGCTTTCAGCGGCCGGTCTGCTTCCGCCAGGCTGCGAAATCGGCGAGGCTCTGCTCGTCGGTCGCCGGGTAGAGGCCAAGGATCGAGCGGCCCTTGCGGACCTCTTCGGTGACGAAATCCTCGTAGGCGGTCATCTCGACCGCCTCGTCGGCGACCGCGTCGGCGATGTGGACCGGGATCACCGCGACGCCGTCGCCATCACCCACGATCACGTCGCCGGGGAAGACCGGGGCATCGCCGCAGCCGATCGGCACGTTGATGTCGATTGCCTGATGGATGGTGAGGTTCGTCGGCGCGGACGGGCGCACGTGGTAGCTCGGCATGTCGAGGGCGGCGATCTCGTCGGCATCGCGGAACCCGCCATCGGTCACGAGGCCGGCGCAGCCGCGTACCATTAGCCGGGTCGCCAGGATCGAGCCCGCGGAGGCGGCCCGCGCATCCTTGCGGCTGTCGATCACGAACACGGCGCCGGGCGGGCATTCCTCCACGGCCTTGCGCTGCGGATGCGCCCGGTCACGGAACACCGTGATCGGGTTCAGGTCCTCGCGGGCCGGCATGTAGCGGAGCGTGAAGGCCTCGCCGACCATCGTGGCGCCGCCTTTCTTCAGGGGCAGGACGCCCTGGATCATCTGGTTGCGGAAGCCGCGCTTGTAGAGGGCGGTCATCAGCGTCGCCGTGCTGACAGTCTTCAGCTTGGCGCGCGTCCCCTCGGACAGCCCAGACATCGGTTTCCTCCCTGGATGGTCGTGTCGCTCCGCCGCACGGTTCTTGTGGAACCGCCGTGAGTGCCGACTGATATCTCAGAGGTTGAGTAGCACGCCGTGCGTCGCCATTGTCAATGCCGCGACATGGCGTCAGACAAATCCTGAAACCCATGCAGCATGACTTGGCTGGAGAGAAACTTGTGTCGGCAGGATCGGGCCTGAACGGCCTCGCAGTGACGGGACGGTCGCGCTCCCTCGCGGAGACCGCCTACGACGCCATCGAACAGATGATCATCAGCCGCCGCCTCGCCCCCGGGGCGATGGTGTCGGAGGGCGAGTTGGGCGAGGAACTGGCGCTCGGCCGCACCCCGGTCCGAGAGGCGCTGGCGCGGCTGAAGACCATCGGCTTCGTCGAAGTCCATCCGCGCCGGGGCGTGCTGGTCACGCCCGTCGACATCATCACGCATCTCGAACTGCTCGAAGTCCGGCGCCCCCTCGACGAGACGGTGGCGCGCTGCGTGATCGCGCGCGGATCGGACCAGGAACTCGCCGCCCTCGCAGGCGGTGTCGCCGGGCTGCTCACTGCCGCCGGGGCCCGGGATCGGGAGACCTATTTCCGCAGCAAGCGGACGCTGCACGAGGCGATGGTGAAAGCCGCCCACAACGCCACCCTGACCAGCACCATGGCGGCGCTCCACGCCCAGTCCCGGCGCTTCTGGTACACCTACGAGCCGACCGCGAGTTTTCTCGATTGTGCCCGGATCCATGCGGGGATCGTGGCCGGCGTTGTGGCCCGCGATGCCGAGAGGGCGGTTGCCGGTATCGGCACCCTGTTCGACTTTCTCGACCAGATGACACGCAGCGCCCTCGACCGTAGGCCGCTCGTCTGACAGGTTGACGGCCACCATCGGGCCTCTATCCTCAGCTGAGATATCACCGGCATCTCAGACCGGATCATGGGCCTTCTCGGCCAAGGGCCGCACGGCGGGATCGCCAGGGAGGACGGCTTGAGCGGATTGCCCCCACGCACCGGCGCGCGGATTCTCGTCGACCAGCTGCTCGCGCAGGGCGTCGAGCGCGTCACCTGCGTCCCCGGCGAGAGCTACCTCGCGGTGCTGGACGCCCTGCGCGACAGCGGTATCGACATCCTCGTCTGCCGTCAGGAAGGGGGTGCCGCCATCATGGCGGAGGCCGCCGGCAAGCTCACGGGACGCCCAGGCATCTGCATGGTCACTCGCGGCCCCGGGGCGACCAACGCCTCGGCGGGGGTCCATATCGCCCGGCAGGATTCCACGCCGATGATCCTGTTCGTCGGGCAGATCGCCAGGAGGATGCGCGACCGGGAGGCGTTCCAGGAGATCGACTACCGGCAGATGTTCGGCGGCGTCGCCAAATGGGCGGTGGAGATCGACGACGCCGCCCGCATCCCGGAGATCCTCGCCCGGGCCTTCCGGGTGGCGATGCAGGGCCGGCCAGGCCCGGTGGTGATCGCCCTGCCGGAGGACATGCTGGACGACGTCGCTTCGGTCGGCGACGCCCCGCGCGTGGAGCCGGCCGAGCCTGCCCCGTCTCAAGCGGACGTGGAGCGCCTGCGGGCGATGCTGGCGGAAGCGCGGCGCCCGGTGGCGCTGCTCGGCGGCTCGCGCTGGAGCGCGGAGACCTGCGCGGCCTTCGCCGCCTGGGCGGAGCGCCACGACGTGCCGGTGGCGGTCTCGTTCCGCCGGGCGCAGCTCTTCCCCGCCGACCATCCGAACTTTGCGGGCGAATTGGGTATCGGCCCGAACCCGGCGCTCCTCGCCCGGATCAGGGAAGCCGATCTCCTGCTGATGATCGGCGGGCGCCTGTCCGAAATGCCGGCGCAATCCTACGGCCTGCTCGGCATCCCCGATCCCGGCCTGCCGCTGGTCCATGTCCACCCCGATCCGGCGGAACTCGGCCGGGTCTACCAGCCCACCCTGGCGATCCAGGCGAGCCCGGCGGCGTTCTGCGCCGGGCTGCCGGATTTCGCGCCGACCGGCAGCGGGCGCGCCGCCGAGGCCCACGCATCCTATCGCGCCTGGTCCGAGACGCCGGAGCCGAAGCCAGGGGCGTTCCAGTACGGTCAGGCGATCACCTGGCTGCGGGAGCGGCTGCCGCCCGACGCGGTGATCTGCAACGGCGCCGGCAACTTCGCCACCTGGATCCACCGCTACTACCGGTTCCGCGCCTTCGGCACGCAGCTCGCACCGACCTCGGGTTCCATGGGCTACGGCCTTCCGGCCGCCGTGATGGCCAAGCGCAGCAACCCTGAGCGGATTGTCGTGGCACTCGCGGGCGACGGCGACGTGATGATGACCGTGCAGGAATTCGCCACCGCGGTGCAGTACGCCGTGCCCATCGTGGTCGTCGTCCTCGACAATGGCATGTACGGCACGATCCGGATGCATCAGGAGCGTGAGTATCCCGGCCGGGTCTCGGCGACCGAGCTGCGCAACCCCGACTTCGCGGCCCTCGCCGGGGCCTGCGGCGGCCACGGCGAGACCGTCGAACGCACCGAGGATTTCGCCCCGGCCTTCGAGCGGAGCCTCGGCTCGGGCCTGCCGGCTTTGATCCACTGCCGCGTCGATCCCGAGGCGCTCACCCCGACCATGACCCTCGCGGCGATCCGCGAGAAGGCCCTGGCGGCGCAGCGGAGCTGATCCGTCGGCCCGCATCGAGACGAAGAGGACCAGCCGATGGACCACGCTATGACCCTGCGCGGCGAGAACCTGATCGGCGCCGAGGCCCGGCGCGGCGCGGACGCGTCCTTCCGGGCCGTGGAGGCGGCCACGGGCGCGGCTCTGGAGCCCGATTTCCCGGGCGCCAGCCCCGCCGACCTCGACCGGGCCTGCGCCCTGGCTGAGGCCGCCTTCGACACCTACCGCGAGACCGACCCGGAGACCCGGGCGGCCTTCCTCGAAGCGATCGCGACGAACATTCTCGAGATCGGCGATGAGCTCGTCACCCGCTGCATGGCGGAGACCGGGCTGCCGCGCCCGCGGATTGAGGGTGAGCGCGCCCGCACCGCCGGGCAGCTCCGCCTGTTCGCCGGCGTGGTGCGCGAGGGCAGCGCCGTGGAGGCCCGCATCGACCCGGCTTTGCCGGACCGCAAGCCCCTGCCGCGACCGGACCTACGCCTGCGGCGGATCGCGGTCGGGCCGGTGGCGGTGTTCGGCGCCTCGAACTTCCCGCTGGCCTTCTCGGTGGCGGGCGGCGACACCGCCTCGGCGCTCGCGGCCGGCTGCCCGGTGGTGGTGAAGGCGCATCCGGCCCATCCGGGCACCTCCGAGCTGATCGGGCGCGCCGTCCAGAAGGCGGTCGGGACCTGCGGGTTGCCGGAGGGCGTCTTTTCCCTGCTGTTCGATGCCGGCCAGTCGATCGGGCAGGCGCTGGTGGCCGATCCCCGGATCGCCGCGGTGGGCTTCACCGGATCGCGCCGGGGCGGAACGGCCCTGATGGCGATCGCAGCAAAGCGCCCGCACCCGATCCCGGTCTATGCGGAAATGAGCAGCATCAACCCGGTCCTGCTGTTCCCCGGCGCCCTGGCGGAGCGCGGCGCGGCGATCGGCAAGGCCTTCGCGGCCTCGCTGACGCTCGGCGCCGGCCAGTTCTGCACCAATCCCGGCCTGATCCTGGCCCAGCCCGGGCCCGGCCTCGACGCCTTCCTGGAGGCCGCCGCCGCGGCCCTGCGGGAGAGCCCGGCCGCCACCATGCTGACCCCGGGCATCCAGCGGGCCTATCGCGAGGGCGTTGGCCGCGTGGCGGGCCACGCCGCCGTTACCCTGCTGGCGGAGGGGCCGGAGGGCACGGCGACGCAGGGGCGCGCCGCCCTGTTCGCCGCGGAGGCGGATGCCTTCCTGGCGGACCCCGCCCTGCAGGAGGAGATGTTCGGCGCTTCGGCGCTGGTCGTCCGGTGCCCGGACCTTGCGGCGATGCGCAAGGTGCTGGAGCATCTGGAGGGTCAGCTCACCGCCTCGCTCCACCTCGCCCCGGCGGATCACGCAGAGGCGCGCGCGCTGCTGCCGCTCCTGGAGCGGCGGGTCGGCCGCATCCTCGTGGACGGATTCGGCACAGGCGTCGAGGTGGCGCACGCCATGGTGCATGGCGGCCCCTATCCGGCGACCTCGGACGGGCGCACGACCTCGGTGGGCAGCCTGGCGATCGATCGGTTCCTGCGCCCGGTGAGCTATCAGGACGTCCCGGACGCCCTGCTGCCGCCCGCGCTCCAGGCCGCCAATCCGCTGGGCCTGCCGCGCCGGATCGACGGCGTCCCCGAACGCCGCTGAGGCCCCCGGCGAAACGCTTGCCAGGCGGGGCCGCGCCGTCTAGACAGCGACCGCCTGCCTTGGGGCGTCGCCAAGTGGTAAGGCAGCGGTTTTTGGTACCGCCATTCCCAGGTTCGAATCCTGGCGCCCCAGCCAAATTCCCGACGGGACGCAGGTCCTTTCGGGGCCGGGTCACGACGGCCGACCCGGACCGGACGGTGATCTCGGCGTACCGGAGCCGGCACAGCCTTCGAGAACCACCGCCCTACGCCGGACATCGCCCGCGCTTCTGCTCGCAGCGTGACCGCCCCCGGGAAGCGACTCTCTGCTCCTTAAAATCCCTTCGGCGCTGATCGGCAGACTCGCCCGGACATGCCATGGCGGTGGCCGACAGCCGCGCCGATCGGCGGCACCGATCCGCGCCCGGTGCCATCTGCGCCATCGGCAGACGCGATGGTGCGTACTCGTCAGAAGCAGGCCCGGTTCCTGCGTCGTCGGGCCATCGCCGCGATGACAGGAGCCAAGCCGGGCAACCCGGCCGCTCCGATCCCGATCCTCATCAGAGTCCGGATCTGAACGTCATCGGGATCCGCGGGAACCGTTTCCTCAAACTCTGAAACCGCCCGGACAGATTCACGGACGCGGGTACGGAGCCGCTCGCGCGCCACACGTCGCGCCAGAGCCCGCTTCTGATCGTCACATAGAAGGTCAGGATCGTGATGGCGACTTCCGCAATCACGCGGCTGATCGCCATGCCCATGGCTCCGCTCTGCGGTGTCAGGACGATTGCGCACAGAAGGTTGAGCGCACCGCCCACGATTGCGATGACCGTGACCGCCTTATCTTTCCGTGCGGGAAGAAGCAGAAGCATACTCAAGCAGTAGCTGATGGTCCCGAGCGGCAGGGTCAGGCTCAGGACGGAAAAGATGTTGCCCGCCTCCGCGTAGGCATGGCCCAGGAAGATCTTCATGATGAAGGGCCCCAGGAACAGGATCACAATCGATGCCAACGTTGAGCAGAGCGTCAGCACGAAGGTCGTACGCTTGAGCAGCACGTAGGCCTCGACCGGGTTACTCCGTAACTCGCGGGTCATGTGGGGAAGCAGAAGCGTCGAGAGTGGGTTCAACAGTTGCAGACCCGCATTGATCAGCTTGTCGGCCGGACCGAAGAAGCCGACCTGATCCGGCGTCGAAAGCCAACCCAACACGAGGCCGGAGGCCGCCGTATAGGCAGCGACGGCGCCCGTCAGGACAAAGATGGCTCCTCCGCCGCGAAGCGCGTCGCGCGCCGCCGTCCAGGATGCGAGCCTGACCGTGACCTCTTTCACGAGGATCACACCCGTGACGAGCAGAGTCAGCGACGAGGCCAGAATATAAAACAGGATGACATAAGCATACGAACTCTCACCGCCGACAAACGTCACGATCAGCAGCATATTCAACAGCTGTGCGGCCAGCTCAATCTTGACGACGAGGGCCATCCGCCCCCTGGCCCGGAAGTACCAGAGGAGGTTGGTTCCCTGGAGAATGCCATAGATGATCGACAGGACGCCGACGCCGGGCGCATCCCTGAGAACGGACGAGCTGGAAATCACGAAGATGCCGAACGTGATGGCCGGAACCATCAGGATCAGCTTGGCCGTCAGAATCGCGGAAACGACGCCGTCGAGCTGAGATGCGTCCCGCGTGGCCAGATCCCGGGTCCCAGACACATTGAAACCGAACTCGACAATCAGGCTGACGAGGGTTGCCAGGGATAGCCCGACGAGGACGATGCCGTAATGCTCGGCTCCGAGCTTGCGCGCCAGCAGCGGGATGATGACGATTGGGAATACGTATCTAAAGATATGTGCAAAATATAAAAGCGCGCCGTCCGTAAAGAGCTTGTGCTTATGCATGTCCGGCCCTCATTCGCACAGCAGCTCCAAAATTTATACCCCTCCCGCGCCCTTTGATCGAGCATGCCGTGGATTGGCATTCCATCATGACCGACCGCATCCCGGCGCCGATCCTGGATCCTCGATCACTTACAGAGCGATCGAATCCCCCGCCGTTCCAGTGCCACGACGCCTAGACTTGAGCCCGCTGCGCAGCCGGTTCAGGCTTCGATAACTCCGCTTTCCGACACGGGCGATTGCGCGATGACGCGTTCGCCATCGGCTTTCCGGCAACCCATCAGGTTCGGAAAAGTCGCAGATTCAGCAGGCGAACCTTATTTTGCACCTGCATGGAGAGCGCAACCGTGCTGATCCGCGCCATCCAATAAAAGACGCGCATCAGCCTGACGAGCAACACGGAGCGCGGAAAGCTCTTGGTCCGATAAAGCGCTTTTTGCAGGTTCAGTTGATGCAGAAACCACCGCGTCACGCTCCGTTCCTGGATGCTCCCGCTGTGCCCACGATAGAGGACGAGTTCGCGGTCGATGCCGTAACCCGGCGCGATCTCCAAGAACCGCGCGAAAAACTCATAATCTTCGCCCTGCCGCAACTTCGGTGATTCATCGAAAAGCTTGATGCTCGCGAGCTTCCTGCGCCTCAACATGATCGTCGATGGGTAGATGTTGTCCCCGAGGGACATCAGGAACCAAGCAAGCGAGATCTTCCGGCGGTAACCGATCTGTGGTTGTTCAATTTTATTGCCGTCCGCATCGATGACACCAGCCGCTGTGAAACAGAAATCGATCCCACGCTGCTCCATGAACTCGACCTGCGTCATGAGCTTGTCGGCGAGCCAGAGATCGTCATCGTCACAGAAGGCAATAAACTCGCCTGTGGCAAGCCGGATGCCAAAATTCCGCGCGACCGATGGTCTTCCTGCAAACTGACAAGCCGCATATGAGACGCGTGCGTCTTGCAAAGACTGTATATAATCGCATACATCTTGTTGATGACCGTCGGCCACGACAATCAATTCGAAATTCGGATACGTTTGTGCTCGGATCGCGTCCACGGTCAACCGCAGAAAGTCGATCCGCTTCCTGGTCGGTATGACGATGGATACAAGCGGCAGCTGTGAATTATGACTTACATGTGTCATGTAATTCGCGCCGAAAAGCTATAAAAACGGACTTGATTTTGCTAAATGGTTTCGCACCGTTTCGCAACCGCGCACCTAAGATGTCCTCCTGTGTCGGCGGGTGCGCCACTACTTAGCGTCCGCGCTCGCACACGCAATACGTCGAGAGCAAGCCTGCCTCCCTGATCCCGAAAGCCCGTCTCGGTGGCAGGCCCGGTCCTAGTGGTTGAGCTCTGACGGTTGAGTCCGTGTGGGGTTTCGGTTTGAGGCCCATCCTGCGAGTCTGGCCGGATGCGCAGTGGCATCTCTTTCACGCTCTCCACCTCGGATCGCCTTCGGCT
>NZ_JAKSYH010000006.1 GCF_022829295.1 Methylobacterium sp. J-088 | reverse complement strand
TGAGTTGGCCTACGGGGTGTACATCCATCACCTCAGCACCGGCGGGAGCATGCGCCGTGGCCTCGCCCTGATGGTCTGCGGGCAGCTCGGCTTCCTCCTCGGCGCCCTGATGCGGCCCATGCGCGGCGAAACCTGACCCGCGGGTGCGGCCTGATGGTCGCATTTACCTTATCTGGAGGCTGTGCGCCTTCCCTCTGCGGTCAGGACAGGCGATTGCGTCTCGACCCGCAACTGGGGGTTGAGGCTATGGATCCGTCTCAAAACGACGAGCTGGGCGCGCGGGGCGCCGCACCGAGGCGCAGTTTGGGTCACCGCGCGTTCGCCCGCTTCGGCACCCCTGCGATCCTGACGACCGTGCTGCTCGTGGTGGTCGCCTGGGTAGGCTTTCTAGGTTGGGTCCTCGTCGGGTTGGTCGGCCGGCTCATCGGATAGAGGATGATTCTCGAATGCATCGTCCGGCATCACCGGCGCGGAGAAGCAGAGGCGACAGAACGCCAGGAACCCGGTGACGTAGGCGGCGGACACCGTTGCGTCCCAGGACATCTCCGGAGCGTCTCCTTCGCGTCGCGTGGTTCAGCCATGAGACGCTGACGGTCCGCGCGGATCTGGAACGATCCCCGCCCGCCACCTTACCTGCGACCGCGTTAACCAAACGTCATCCGGGTTGGGCCAGACCGGTGTGATCCCAGCGCGAGGCCGGCCAGCGACCGTCGCTCCACAGCGCAGTTGAACGCGTTCGCAGGCGACTGCACAGGGCGGCTTTCAAAGGCGGTCGTGTCCAGCGCCGAAACGCCGACGCGGTCGCCGGCCGGAGAGGCGGGCGACGCGCAAACCGTCAGGGAACACAGTCGGGCTCGCAATGCGGTATGTCCAGCTGCGTGTCGGCTTGGGCCTCGATCCCGAACTTTTGATCCCGAACGATCTGACGGCCGGAGGCGCTCTCATCGCCGGCGTGACGGAACTGAACGACCGGCCGATCGGCTTTGCAGAGCGTGCTGGTTAGCAGCCCGACGCGGCACGTCGCCCCGTTGGTGTGCGGCCTGCGGATTGCCTCTGAATGCGGTTGCAACGGTTTCGGCCACTCAACCGTTTGTGCCTATGGTGCTGTGCGAAAACGACCGCGCCCCACATATCGGGCTGATAGAGCTCGCCGCTTGGTGGTGTGTTCCCAACCCCACGCGTTGCGGCGCAATGCTGAGAGCGTGTGGGTGAGTTCACGCTGATTGCAAGTCGGGTAAACGAAACGGGTCAGTAGAGAATACCGGGCGGACTTCCGCATCGGTGCGCCGTTACGTCGGCGAGAAGCCTAACCGACATCAATTGCACGACCGAAATCTTCTCTGATCTGTAAAAATGTCCAAAGAATCCGGTTGCGGTACCAGCGTTAACAGATTATGAGCATCGCAATAACCAATCATTAATGTTCGCCATTGGGCTCGCCAAAGGAGCTGAGACCATGCTGACTCATGCTGATCCCGCCGCCTCCGCGGACTTCGTTGCGGCGCACCGTCGGGCGGAGCAGCCGGAGGTTGCCGAGCCGGTTGCAGCCCACCTCGTCGGTCA
>NZ_JAKSYH010000258.1 GCF_022829295.1 Methylobacterium sp. J-088 | reverse complement strand
TACCAGCTACTGGACGTCAATATCCGTCCTATGACGAAGTTTTGTGCCCCGCACCGATTATAGGATGGCAGACTACTCTTCGCCGCTGTGACCCGATGCAAGATGCGCTGACCGTCCGGGAGCATCTTGTAGCGGCAGGCGTAGCCGTCGAGGATGAGATGAACGTCGCCAGGGACGTCGCCTTCAGCGATGCTGTCCGTTCGCGCTGGCACATTCCGCACCCGTGGCACAAACGCCCGCAGCGCGGCGCGGTCGGCGTCGCTCAGTTCCTCGAAGCTTTCGAGCTTGCGGATCAGCGCATCTTGCATCGGGTCACAGCGGCGAAGAGTAGTCT
>NZ_JAKSYH010000253.1 GCF_022829295.1 Methylobacterium sp. J-088 | reverse complement strand
GCTGGCCACCCTCGTGGTCAACAAGCTGCGCGGCGGCCTGAAGGTCGCGGCCGTCAAGGCGCCGGGCTTCGGTGACCGCCGCAAGGCGATGCTCGAGGACATCGCGATCCTGACCAAGGGCCAGATGATCGCCGAGGATCTCGGCATCAAGCTCGAGAACGTGACGCTCCCGATGCTCGGCCGCGCCAAGCGCGTGCGGATCGAGAAGGAGAACACCACGATCATCGACGGCGTCGGCGAGAAGTCCGACATCGAGGGCCGGATCAGCCAGATCAAGGCGCAGATCGAGGAGACCACCTCGGACTACGACCGCGAGAAGCTGCAGGAGCGCCTGGCCAAGCTCGCGGGCGGCGTCGCGGTGATCCGCGTCGGCGGCGCGACCGAGGTCGAGGTCAAGGAGAAGAAGGACCGGGTCGACGACGCCCTCAACGCCACCCGCGCGGCGGTCGAGGAAGGCATCGTCCCGGGCGGCGGCACGGCGCTGCTGCGCGCCAAGAAGGCGGTCGCCGAGCTGAAGTCCGACATTCCGGACGTCCAGGCCGGCATCAAGATCGTGCTGAAGGCCCTTGAGGCCCCGATCCGCCAGATCGCCCAGAACGCGGGCGTCGAGGGCTCGATCGTGGTCGGCAAGATCACCGACAACACCTCCTCGGAGACCTACGGCTTCAACGCCCAGACCGAAGAGTATGTCGACATGATCCAGGCCGGCATCGTCGATCCGGCCAAGGTGGTTCGCACCGCTCTGCAGGACGCTGCTTCGGTGGCCGGCCTGCTGGTGACCACCGAGGCGATGGTCGCCGACGCGCCGAAGAAGGACAGCGGCGCCCCCGCGATGCCGGGCGGCGGCGGCATGGGCGGCATGGACTTCTAAGTCCAAGCCACCCGTCGAGACGGAGGAAGGGGGTCGCCGCGAGGCGGCCCCTTTTTCGTGCGCGCTGCGAACGAAGTGATTGTCCCGGTCTGCCTGCCAAGACTGAACATGGCGACTTTATATCGTATATTCATACCTATCGCATGACGTCATGATTCGATTTTGACCAAGTGATATCTGCCTTTCAAAATATAATTTGCCAATTAATGTAATGTTGTTGTGATGCCACAAGTAACGTCGCGATGAATCATGACTCTTTATGACGCTCGCAGCCGCTCAAAAATTTGCATGCTCCTCTGCGCGTTCGCATTCGGCGAATCATTGCAGGGGTTGATCGATGCGGTTGACGGGTCATGTTTCGATCATAGCGCTCGCGGCGGCGTCGATTTTGGGATCGGAAGCACGCGCTCAGACGGCTCGGATCACCCCAGCGAACGCCAATGTCCTCAATTTACTGAGTCCCTACCTGAGCCTCAACGCGACGGTGGTTGGTATCGCAACCCTGCAAAGCAATCTCGACCCCACGGTCGCTTTGAACGGGTCCTCGGCCAGCCGGCGTGGCTTGGCAGCTAGCGATATGAATCTGTTCGTCACGGCGGGGGCGGCCTACTCGCCCGCTGGACTGACCGGATATGGGGCAGGCGCCAATCTCGCCGGCGGATTGGCTGATCAGGCGACCAGCAACGGAATTACCCCACGCCAGCCGATCGGTGGGTACGGACCCGTTCTCGGCGCGATCTATCAGAGGGGCGTGGCGAGCGGCAGCAAGGGGCCCCTCGCCTCGGTCGACACGCTGCTGACATCCGCCTTCGCCATTTCCGGTGGCGATTCGGCAATTGCCAAGAACTACTTCGCGAACGGCGCGGCCAACAATTCCAGCACGTACGTCCCCGGCGCCATCCCCGTCCCAGCAGTCGCGCCGACGGGCTACAGCCTGCCGACCTATAACGGCCTGCCCAACACCACCAACAGCGTCTACGATCTTGCCTACGGCGTCACCAACAGGCAGGGCGGCCAGAATCCCTACGGCAGCTCGCGTCCCTATCAGGTCGCCCCGTCCCGGATCACGATCTACAATCCGCTGGCGACGATCGGCGTGGATACCAATTCCTCCTTCCCGAGCGGCCACACCGCCTACGGATTCACCTACGGAACGCTGCTGGCGATGCTGGTCCCGCAGCAGTACCAGAGCATGCTGTTGCGCGCGTCTGAGTATGGCGAGAGCCGAAGCGTGCTGGGCGTGCACTACGTGCTCGACGTGATCGGCGGGCGTGTCCAATCTTACTACGACCTCGCCCAGGCGTTCACCAACCCGGCCTACATCGACAACGCCGCGGTGACCGGCACGGCGATCAACCTGCCCACCCAGTTCGTGAAGGCGCAGACCCAGCTCCAGGCCTACCTCGCCGCCCAGTGCGGCAACACCGTCGCGGCCTGCGCGGGCAGCGCCGCCAATGCGGCCAGCAATCCCTATGTCCCGTCCGCCGCCAATCAAGCCGCCTACCAGAGCCGCCTGACCTACGGCC
>NZ_JAKSYH010000251.1 GCF_022829295.1 Methylobacterium sp. J-088 | reverse complement strand
GGCACCCTCCCCCGCAGAGGGGGGAGGGTTTTGCCGCTCAGTACACGTCCGCCTGATACCGGCCGGCCTTCCTGAGCGCCGCGAGATATGCCACCGCGTCCTCCGGGCTCTTGCCCCCGTGCTGCGCCGCCACGTCGATGATCGCCCGCTCGACGTCCTTGGCCATCCGCTTGGCATCGCCGCAGACGTAAAAATGGGCGCCGCCCTCCAGCCACTTCCACAGATCGGCGCCGTTCTCGCGCATCCGATCCTGGACGTAAGTCTTCTCGGTGCCGTCGCGCGACCATGCCAGGGACAGGCGCGTCAGCACTTTGTCATCCTTCAGCTTGGTCAGCTCGTCCTTGTAGAAGAAGTCGCTGGCCTGCCGCTGGTGGCCGTAGAACAGCCAGTTGCGGCCGGGCGCCTGCGTGGCGGCGCGCTCGCGGAGAAAAGACCGGAACGGCGCGATGCCGGTGCCGGGGCCGCACATGATCACATCCTTCGACAGGTCTTCCGGAAGGCCGAAGCCGTGGGCTTTCTGAAGGTAGATCTTCACGCGCGTCTGCTCGGGCAGACGCTCGCCGAGATGGGTCGAGGCAACGCCGAGCCGCAGCCGCGAGCGGTGGTTGTAACGCACCGCATCCACGGTCAGCGAAACCCGGCCGACATCCATCCTGGGCGAGGACGAGATCGAGTAGAGCCGCGGCTGCAACTCATCCAAGGCCTCCAGAAAGACCTCGGCGTCGGGCCGGGCGCCCGGGAACTTGTGCAGGGCGCCGAGCACGTCGAGATAGGCGGCGTCGCCGTCCGGATCCTCGCCGGAGGCGAGCGCCTGCGCCTTCTTGCGGGCCGCGCCCGAGGTGAGCAGCGACAGGAGCTGGTAGAGGTTGTCCGGAGCCGCACCCAGCGCATAGTTGATCAGCAGGTGCTCCCGCAGGGTCTTTTGCCCGATCACCCGTTCGGGCCGGGCGCCGAGTTCCGCGATCACCGCGTCCACCAGAGCCGGGGCGTTGGCGGGGAACAGGCCCAGCGAGTCGCCGGCCTCGTACTGGATTGGCGTTCCGTCGAGGCCGATCTCGATGTGCCATGTCTCCTTCTCGCCGCCCGGATCGTTGAGGCGGCGGCGGGATAGGAACAGCGCCTCGACCGGGTTCTCGCGGCAGAAGCCCAGCGGGCCGAGATCGGCCGCCGCCTTCGGGGCGTCTTCGTCCGCCTTCGGGGCCGCAGGGGCGCCTCCGGCGGCGCCGAACTCCTCGTCCAGCTTCTTGAGCATGCGCAGGGTCTCTTTGCCGCCGGGCTGGCAAAGGTTCAGGCGCGCCTCGTTCTTTAGGAAGATCGCGTTGGCGTAGTCCGCGCAGTTGTAGCCGCACTGGCCGCAATCCTGCTGCGCCATGGCGGCCATCAGCTTGTGCGGCTCGGGGCGGTCCTTGGCCATCGCCATCCGATCGCCGATCGGCACGGAGGGGTCGTGCCAGGGCGCATCGTCATTGTCAGCCAATTTCGGCCCGGTCGCAGGGCCTTCGCCTGGCGCGAGCGCCGTCGCACCCGCGACGGCGGGGCCCAGCAAGGCTGCGAAATAGCCCGACAGCCAAGCGCGCTGGTCCTCGTTGAAGGGCGCGGTTTCGGGGATCAGGACGAGGGGGGGCGAGACGTGCTGGGTCATGCGGCGGCCTTCAGGGCGGGCTGGTCCTCGGCGGCGTCGCGGAGCGCCTCCGCGCCGGTGCGGCTGGTGAAGGCCTGGAAGCTCTCCTCGGGACCCTGGCGGCGATCGAGATAGGCCCGCAGCAGCGCCTCCACCCGGGATGGGCAATCCTCGGCCTTGACGGCCTTCCAGATCTCGGTGCCGATCTTCGGGTTCTCGGCAAAGCCGCCGCCGACCACGATGTCGTAGCCCTCGACCGTGTCGCCCTCCTCCGAGACGACCACCTTGGCGCCGATCAGCCCGATATCGCCGATGTAGTGCTGGGCGCAGCTGTGGTGGCAGCCGGTGAGGTGGACGTTCACCGGCACGTCGAGGTTCGGCATGGCCGTCTCGATGTGGTCGGCGATGATGAGGGCGTGACCCTTGGTGTCGGAGGCCGCGAACTTGCAGCCGCGGGCGCCCGTGCAGGCTACCAGGCCGGAGCGGATGCCGGCAGCCTTGGTGGTGAGGCCGAGGGCTTCCACGCGGGCCTCGACCTCGGCGACCTTCGCATCCGGAATGCCGGAGAAGATGAAGTTCTGCCAGACCGTCAGGCGGATCTGGCCGTCGCCGCATTCCGACGCGATCTTGGCCAGCGCCCGGACCTGATCGCTGGTCATCTTGCCGACCGGCAGGACCACGCCGATCCAGTTGAGGCCCGGCTGCTTCTGGGCGTGGACGCCGACATGGGCGTAGCGGTCGGTGGCTTTACGCGGCGCCACCTGCTCCGGCGCGACCCGGTCGAGCTTGCGGCCGAGCTTGTCCTCGACGGCGGCGAGGTACTTGTCGAAGCCCCAGGCGTCGAGGACGTACTTCATCCGGCTCTTGTTGCGGTTCGTCCGATCGCCGTTCTCGATGAAAACCCGGATGATCGCGTCGGCGATCACGTTGCAATCCTCCGGCTTCAGCACGATGCCGGTGTCGCGCGCGAGGTCCCGGTGGCCCGAGATGCCGCCGAGGACGAGGCGCATGTAGATGCCCGGCGGCACGGCGGCGCCGTCCAGCACCTCCACGGCCTGGAAGCCGATATCGTTGGTCTCCTCCAGGGTCGGCATCACGCCGCTACCGTCGAAGGCGACGTTGAACTTGCGCGGCAGGCCGTAAAGCGAGCGGTCGTTGAGGATCCAGTTGTGCCAGGACTTGGCCAGCGGGCGCGTGTCCAGCAACTCCTGAACGTCGATGCCGGCGGTCGACGATCCGGTGACGTTGCGGATGTTGTCTGCGCCCGAACCCTGTGCCGTGAGGCCGATATCGGTAAGCCCGTCGAGGAAGGGCTGGGCGTGCTCGGGGCTGATCTCCCGCACCTGCAAATTGGCCCGGGTCGTCACGTGGACGTAGCCGCCGCCATGCTGGTCGGCGAGGTCGGCGACGCCCGTGAACTGCCAATGGTGCAGGATCCCGTTGGGGATCCGCATCCGGCACATGTACGAAACCTGATTGGGCGCCACCCAGAACATCCCGTGGTAACGCCAGCGGAAATTGTCCTCGGGCTTGGGCTGCTTGCCGGCTGCGGCCTCCTGGATCAGGCGGTTATGGCCGTCGAACGGGCTCTCGGCGCGCTTCCACTTCTCCTGCTCGCAGAGCTTGCCGCCGTCCTTGACGGTCTTGTCCTGCGCCTTGATGTGAATCGCGTCCGGGCCGGTCGGTTCGGCGGGCGGGGCGGAGGCCCCTGCCCCGCCGCCTGCCAGGCCTCCGGTCAGGCGCACGGCGGCGATGCCGGATGCGAAGCCTTCGAGATAGCGCTTCTGCTCGGCCTCGAATGCGTCCGCGGCGGTCTGGGTGATGGTCTCGGACATCCCGTGCCTCCCTAAGCGGCCAGCGGCTCGGGCGCGGGGCACCCGAACATCAAGTCGTCCACGTTTTCGATCGGATCACCCGTGCGGATCAGGCGCTTGCAGGCCGCCTGCTCCGCGATGTCGCCCACGAACACGGCGCCGATCAGCTTGCCCTCCCGCACCAGCAACTTGCGGTAGAGTCCTGCGCCGGGATCCGAGAGCACGATCGCCTCGGCATCGTCCGGCGTATCCACGATCCCGGCCGAGAAGACCGGCAGGCCGGACACCTTGAGGCTCGTGGACAGGGCCGTGCCCCGGTACTCGGCCGGCTGGCCGGCGAGGTGGCGGGCCAGCGTGTCGGCGTGCTCGTAGGCGGGCTCGACGAGGCCGTAGACCATACCGCGATGCTCGGCGCACTCGCCGAGGGCGAAGATGCGCGCATCGGAGGTGGTCATCCGGTCATCGACCGTGATGCCGCGGCCGGTCGCGAGCCCGGCGGCCTGCGCCAGCGCCATCGAGGGACGCACGCCCACCGACATCACCACGAGATCGGCCGGGAGGACGGTGCCGTCTGCCAGGATAAGGCGCTCGACCCGATTGTCGCCCTCGACCCGAGCGGTATCGGCCTGGAGTATGACCCGCACGCCGCGGGACTCCATGGCGCGCTTCACCAGCCCGGCGGCGTGGTGATCGAGCTGGCGTTCCATCAGCCGGTCCATGACGTGAAGCAGGGTCGTGCCGACGCCGAGACGCGCGAGGCCGACCGCGGCTTCGAGGCCCAGCAGGCCGCCGCCGATGACGATCGCGCGGGCATGCTGCACCGCTGCTCTGCGGATCGCTGCGACGTCGGCGAGGTCGCGAAACGTGATGATTCCGGGGAGATCCATGCCGGGCTTCGGCAGGCGGATCGGCAGGGACCCAACCGCAAGGACGAGCTTGTCGAAGGGCAGGACGTGAGTCTCGCCCACGACGACCAGCCCGTTCTCCCGGTCGATCTGCGTGACGGGCGCGCCGGTGATCAGGCGAATCCCGTGAGCCGCGTACCAATCGAGTCCGCGGAATGCGCAGGCCGCCTCGTCGACCTCGCCGCCAAGCAGCGAGGAAAGCAGGACCCGGTTATAGGCAGCCTGAGGTTCGGCCCCGACGCAGGTTACGTCGAACCGGCCGGGACATCCCTCGGTCAAGCGCTCCAGGAAGCGCAGCGAGGCCATGCCGTTGCCGATTACGACCAGTCTCTCGCGCGGCAAGCCGGTCTCGGCGCGCGCATCGTGTATGCGTGGTTCGCTAGGAGATGTCGCCATCGCTCGATCGCGTCTGGAACCTCGATTGCAGGGTCGTTGGCGGACCGCCCACGAAAAAGCCGCTGCCGGTGATCTCCCAGCGGGCTTCGAGCCTCAGGAGGACCGGATCAGCGGCCTCGCTGACGGCGCTGCCCGTCGCCGTTGACGGACGTCTGATGTGAAGCAGCTTTTGTGCCAGATCGACGATCGGCTCGATGCGCCGCTACGGGCATCTGACGAGCAGTCGGGTTGCGGAACGCAATGGGTCTTGGCGCGCGACGTACGCTGTACAAAAATCGGGCGCTGGCGGTCAAATGATCAGGCGCAACGCCGACAGCACGGGCTACAATTGGGCCAATGCTACCGAACGTGCGCCACCGCGTTGCGGTCAGTATGAGGTGTGGGATAAAATTGGCCGGAACGCACTGCCGTTGGGCAGTCGCGGGTGCGCAGAATGTCGTCGAGCAAAGGGCGATTTCGGACCGGTCCGACCGTCAGATGAGCACCGACAGGACGGCCAGCAGGCCAATGGTCGGCATCGCCCCGATCATGAGGGCCCAATACCATCCGCGATTCATGCCGGCGCGCCGATTGTCGTTGTTCGCCCGGGGAGGCCTGCCGCCCCGATAGATGTGACGACGAAGCTCATCGCGCATCCGAGGATGCGACGAATAAGAGCTAGTATCGAGTTTGCGGCATCCGGGCATGGCGCAGACACAACGGGCCACGCTGTCCGACGTTCCGAACTTTCCCGGCGCGGCGGCACTTATTGGCGACGAAAGCGGCGGGCTGTCGCTCGGCTAAAGTTCCGCTGTCGCGGCACGGTAGAGATCCGGCCTGTAGATGGTCTGGATCGCGTCTTCGAGGGCGGTCCGATCCGCGATCTGACGCGCGGCCTGCATCTGCGCAAGAAGCCACCCCGCATCCGCCGGCCGCGCCTCCTGAATCGCGGCGCCGAACGTCGGCCCAGCACCGGCAACGGGCGAATCGGCCGATCCGTCCGCGAATGTGCGGGCGATGATGGTCGGGTCGAGATCGAGGTAGGGCCGGCGGGCGAGGCGGTTGATCAGCTCTCCACGGTTTTGGGGATCGGCACACCATCGCCCGGCCCGCGCCACCGCGCGAACCAGCGGCAGGATCGTGCCATCGAGACGTTCGGAGACGGCGAGCACCTTCTCGGGGGCATCCGGCGCCAGGGCGCTGCCGAGCACCGCGATGCGCCCGTGGCCTGCGGCGGCCGCCACGTCGTTCCACGGGGCGCCCGCACAGAAGCCGTCCACGAGGCCCCGCGCCAGGGTCTCGACGGTGTACTGGGGCGGCACCACGACTGTGCGGAACGCCGCCGGATCGAGGCCGCCAGCCTCGGCGAACAGCCGCAACTGATAGCTGTGGCACGAGAATGGGTGGACGGTACCCAGCGTCAGCGGCCGGCCCGCCGCGCGCCGTTCTTCGGCGACGTGGGCGAAGGCGCGGGCGATCTCGGCGGGTTCCTCGCATTCCGGGGCCATCGCGTCCCAGAGGCTCCGCGCAAGGGTGATCGCGTTGCCATTGACGCTGAGCTGCATCGGCACGATCAGCTCCGAGGGTGGCCCAGACAGGCCAAGCCGGCTCGCCAGCGCCAGCGGTGCCAGCATATGGGCGCCGTCGAGATGGCCCAACGCCAAGCGGTCGCGCAACGTTGCCCAGGAGGGCTCGGCGGTGAGGTCGAGTTCGAGGCCCTCGGTCCGGGCGAAGCCCAGTTCGTGCGCCACGATCAGCGGCGCGGCATCGCAGAGCGGGACGTAGCCAAGTTGGAGCCTCATCCGAGCAGGTCCGCGGTGGTGACGATCGCGCGGGCGATGTCGGCGATCTTGCGCTTCTCGTTCATGGCTTTGCGACGCAGCTGCTTGTAGGCCTCGTCCTCCGTGAGACCCTTCATGCTCATCAGGATGCCCTTGGCGCGTTCGATCAGCTTGCGGTCGGCGAGTTCGCCCCGCGCCTCGGTGAGCTCCCGCTGAAGCCGGGCGAAGGCGTTGAAGCGCAGGATCGCGATGTCGAGGATCGACTTGATCCGCTCGGCCCGCAGCCCGTCGACCACGTAGGCCGAGATCCCGGCATCGACGGCGGCCTGCATCATGGTCGTGTCCGAGCGGTCGACGAACATCGCCACCGGCCGCTCGACCTGCCGCGACACCCCCGACATCTGCTCCAGAATGTCCCGGCTCGGGCTCTCCAGATGGATCACCACCACGTCGGGCTTGAGGGCGGTCACACGCTCCATCAGGTCGGCGGTGTCGGGGATGACGACCACGCGGCCGACGCCAGCCGCGCGCAAGCCCTCCTCCAGAATCGCCGCGCGGGCGCGGCTCGGGTCGATCACGGCGACGGTTAGGCTTGTTTCGGTCATCGGAGCCCGGTTCGGGGCAGGTTGGCCCGAACCGGGCCCACCCAGGCAAGCAAGGTGTATGCCCCCTGCCCGATCCTATGGAAAAGCGGGATCCCGCGTCATCCCCCGCCGATCTGCACTGGCCTGCAACGCCCGCGAAAAGAAATGGTCTAGCTTCCGCCGCAATGCGGGGGCTCCCTGGATGTGTCGGAGCGGACGAGGTGATCGGTGATTCGGATGCGCAGGCCAGATCAGCCCGCTCTCACGGAGGCTGGCGCAGCCCGCGTCACGATGCCGTTCCTGCCGACCTTGGCGGTGATCGCCCTTCTCGGCGTGGCATCGTTCTACTGCCCGTCCTCGGATCCGAACCCTGCGGCGCTGGCGGAACGCGCCCTGTCCGATCCGCTCACCACGGAATTCCTCGCGCCGGTCGCGTCTGCGGCCACCGGGACGTCGTTCGCGCCGGTGCCCACCATTGCCGCCGCGCCGGGCCGCCTCCCCGCGACCCTGGCCTTCGCCGAAGCGTTTCCGATCAGCGATTCGGCGTCGAAGGTGGCTGGTCCGCAGCCCCACGTCGCCGCCGTGGTCCGTCCGGCGCCGCGTCTCGCCGCGAACCGGCGCCCCTGCCCGGGACGCCGGTGCCCGGAGACGCCCCTGCGCGGCACCGATCCGTTCGCCGCCGCCCACGCTGAGGCCGCGGATGTAGCCGGACGCGACGCAATCCCGGGGCAAGCCCTGCCGTTCGCAGATGCGGTCGCCGATGCAGTGACCGAATCGGTGACCGATACCCTGGCACCGGCCACCCGTGTCATCGGCGACGCCGCCGAGCTCATGCGCAATGGCGCCGCGGTGGTCCGGGGTTCCGTCTCGCTGGCGGTGGCCGAATGCCTGCGCTGAGAGGCTGGTGCGGACCCGGCGTCTCCAAACTCGACTGAACAGACCTCTGGATCTGTGGGGCCGCTGTTCTAGGTGCGTTGCGGCAGACGGTCTGGGTTTCCGGCCGCTGGCTGGAGCCGGGGCCGAATGGCTGCACGCATCGAGGATTACGCGCTCGTCGGCGATTGCCGCAGCGCCGCGCTGATCAGCCGCCGGGGTAGCGTCGATTGGCTGTGCTGGCCGCGCTTCGATGCGGCCGCCCTGTTCACCAGCTTGCTGGGGACCGAGGCGCACGGATTCTGGAAGATCTTTCCCGAGGCCGAGCATGTCGAGAGCCGTTGGGCCTACCGGCCAGGCAGCCTCGTGCTGGAGACCCGGCACATCACCCGGCAGGGCGAGGTGCTGGTCACCGATTTCATGCCGGTCGGCGACGGATCGCACCTCGTGCGGCTTGTGGAGGGCGTCCACGGCCGCGTCGCCATGCGGATGGAGATGGCGGTCCGGTTCGATTACGGCTCGGCGGTGCCCTGGGTGTCCCGCTCGGAACTCGGCGACCTGCGTGCCGTCTCGGGGCCCCACAAGGTGGTGCTGCGCACCGATGTTCACCTCAAAGGTTCGGATGCGCAAACGACCGTGGCCGAATTCACCGTCCAAGCCGGCGACAAGCACCGCTTCGTTTTAAGCTATGGCCCCTCCCACGAAGACGACCCGGTGGCGATCGAGCCCCGCAGGGCGCTGGACGCCACCGACCGGCATTGGCGCGATTGGTCGAGCCGCGCCGCCGGTGGGACCGCCTGGGATCGGATGCTGCAGCGCTCGCTTCTGACCCTGAAGGCGCTGATCTACGAGCCGACCGGCGGCATCGTGGCGGCGCCCACCGCCTCCCTGCCGGAGGGGCTCGGCGGCGAGCGCAACTGGGATTACCGGTTCTGCTGGCTGCGCGATTCGACGCTGACGCTGATCGCCCTGATGGATGGCGGCTATATCGACGAGGCCGCCGATTGGCTCGGCTGGCTCCAGCGGGCCGTCGCCGGAAACCCCGAGCAGGCGCATATTCTGTACGGCATCGGCGGCGAGCGGCTGCTCCCCGAGATCGAACTCGACTGGCTGCCCGGCTACGAGAATTCGAAGCCCGTGCGGATCGGCAATGCCGCTGCCGGTCAGTTCCAACTCGACGTCTACGGCGAGTTGTTCGACGCGCTCTATCAAGCCCATGCCCGCGGCCTGCCGGTGAGCGAAGACGGCCTGCGCGTCGGCCTCGCGATCCTCGGACATTTGGAGAAGGCCTGGCATCAGCCCGATGAGGGGATCTGGGAGGTGCGCGGCGGGCCGCGCCACTTCACCCACTCGAAGGTGATGGCCTGGGTGGCGTTCGACCGGGCGCTGCGGATGCATGAGATGCACGAATCGGGCGCCACCGAGGAGCACGCGAAGCGCTGGCGTGCGGTCAGAGACGCTATTCACGCCGAGGTCTGCGAGAAGGGGTTCGATCCCGAACTCAACAGCTTCGTCCAGTCCTACGGCGCGAAGGCGCTGGACGCGAGCCTGCTGCTGATCGCCCATACCGGCTTCCTGCCGCAGGACGATCCCCGGGTGGTCGGCACCGTCGAGGCGATCGGCAAGGGCCTGATGCGGGACGGCTTCATCCTGCGCTACGAGACCGAGGGCCAGACCACCGACGGCCTCTCGGGCAACGAAGGCGCGTTCCTGCCCTGTACCTTCTGGTACGCCGACAACCTGATCGGTCTCGGCCGGCGGGACGAAGCGCGGGCGATCATCGAGCGCCTGATCGGCATCTGCACCGATCTCGGCCTCGTCAGCGAGGAATACGACGTGCAAGCCAAGCGCCTTGTGGGTAACTTCCCGCAGGCCTTCACCCATGTGGCGCTGGTCAACACGCTCCTCAGCTATACGCGCGGCGAAGGGCCGGCGGATCGGCAGGGTGGTAAGGGCAACGGAGCTCCCCCCGCCGTCCTGCGGCAGCGCGAAGCCGACAAGCGGCATGCGCAAGGCGAACTGGAAGACGTAAAACCATGAGCGGCGCTGACACTCCCGCCAAGGCGGCCCTCGCTGAGATCGACACGCTCAGCATCAACACGATCCGCACGCTCGCGATCGACGCGGTGCAGAAGGCCAATTCCGGCCATGCCGGGGCGCCCATGGGCCTGGCGCCGGTCGCCTACACCCTGTGGAACCACTACCTGCGCTACGATCCGGCGCATCCGCACTGGCCAAACCGCGACCGGTTCGTGCTGTCCTGCGGCCATGCCTCGATGCTGCTCTACGGGCTGCTGCATCTGGCAGGCGTTGCCGAAGGCGACGGCGGCAACGCCCCGGCAGTCACGCTGGAAGATATCAAGAAGTTCCGGCAGCTCGACAGCCGGACGCCGGGCCATCCGGAATACCATTTCACCACCGGCGTCGAGACCACCACCGGGCCGCTCGGTCAGGGCGTGGCCAACTCAGTGGGCATGGCGATGGGCAGCCGTTATCTGAGCCAGCACCTGAACCGGCCCGGCCTGCCGCTGTTCGACTACAACGTCTACGCGATCTGCTCGGACGGCGACCTGATGGAGGGCGTGGCCTCGGAGGCCGCGTCGCTCGCCGGCCATCTGCGGCTCGGCAACCTCTGCTGGATCTACGACGACAACACCATCACCATCGAGGGTCACACCGAACTCGCCTTCGGCGAAGAGGTGGCGACCCGGTTCCTGGCCTATGGCTGGCAGGTGCTGCGCGTCGCTGACGCCAACGACGTACCAGCGCTCGCCGGCTCGATCGAGGCGTTCCTCGCTACCGACGACCGGCCAACGCTGATCATCGTCAAGTCGGTGATCGGCTACGGCGCGCCGAACAAGCAGGGTACCCCGAAGGCCCATTCGGACGCGCTCGGCCCGGACGAGGTGAAGGGCGCCAAGCGCGCCTATGGCTGGCCGGAGGATGCCCAGTTCCTCGTCCCGGATGGGGTTGAGGAGAATTTCCGCAATGGCATCGGCAAGCGGGGTGCGGCCCTCTACGCTGCGTGGCAGGGCCTGCTCGGCAAGGCGAAGGAGGCCGATGCCGACCACGCCGAAGACCTGAACGCTCTGCTGGAGGGCCGCCTGCCGGAGGGCTGGGACAAGGACATCCCGGTCTTCGAGCCCGACGCCAAGGGACTCGCCACCCGCGAATCCTCCGGCAAGGTGCTGAACGCCATCGCCCAGCACGTGCCGTTCCTGCTCGGCGGCTCAGCGGATCTGGCGCCGTCCAACAAGTCGAACCTGACCTTCGATGGCGCGGGCTCACTCGGCCCGTTCTCGCCGGGCGGCCGCAACCTGCATTTCGGCGTCCGCGAGCACGCCATGGGCTCGATCGTGAACGGCCTCGGCCTCTCGGGGCTTCGGGCCTACGGCGCGACCTTCCTGGTCTTCGCCGACTACATGCGCCCGCCGATCCGACTGGCCGCGCTGATGGAATTGCCGGTCTTCCACATCTTCACGCACGATTCGATCGGCGTGGGCGAGGATGGGCCGACCCACCAGCCGGTGGAACAGCTCCTGTCACTGCGCTGCATTCCAGGGCTCATCACTCTCCGCCCGGCCGACGCCAACGAGGTCGCCGAGGCCTACCGGGTTATTTTTTCGTCGAAGAACCAGCCCGTGGTGCTGGCGCTCTCCCGCCAGCCGCTGCCGACCCTGGACCGCACGAAGTTCGGCGCGGCTTCGGGCACCGCCAAGGGCGGGTACGTGCTGGCCGATTGCGAGGGCACGCCCGACGTGATCCTGCTGGGCGCCGGGTCCGAGGTGCAGCTCTGCGTCGGTGCCTACGAGGCGCTGACGGCGGACGGCGTGAAGGCCCGGGTGGTGTCGATGCCGTCCTGGGAGCTGTTCGAGCGGCAGGACCGAGCCTATCGTGAATCGGTTCTGCCGCCCGCCGTGAAGGCGCGGGTGGCGGTCGAGCAGGGCAGCGTGATCGGCTGGGACCGCTATGCCGGCTCCGAGGGCGCGATCATCGGCATGCACACGTTCGGCGCCTCGGCGCCGATCAAGGATCTCCAGACCAAGTTCGGGTTTACCCCCGAGAAGGTCCTGGAGGCGGCGAAGGCCCAGGTGGCCAAGCATAAGTAGGCTCGGCGCCATTTCCCCTCCCCCTTGCGGGGAGGGGTCAGGGGTGGGGGTGGTACAGGATTGAACGTTCCGGTGCCACTTGAACCACACCCACCTCCAACTCCTCCCCACAAGGGGGAGGAGAGCGCGTTCCGGGTGCGGAACGCGGCACGCGAGACGAGGAACCGACATGAACGCGCTCAAGGCCCTGCACGACGAACAGGATCAAGCGGTCTGGCTCGATTTCGTGGCCCGGGGCTTCATCGAGAAGGGTGAACTCAAGCAGCTCGTGGAGCGGGACGGCCTGCGCGGCGTCACCTCCAACCCGTCGATCTTCGAGAAGGCGATCGGCCACTCGGACGAGTACGATGCGAGCATCAAGGCCGTGCAGGAGACCGGCGACAGCCGGGTCATCGACCTTTACGAGGGCTTGGCCATCGCGGACATCCAGGCCGCCGCCGACGAGCTGCGCCCGGTCTACGAGGCGAGCGACGGCGCCGACGGCTACGTCAGCCTGGAGGTCTCGCCCTACCTCGCCCTCGACACCGAGGAGACGCTGACCGAGGCACGGCGCCTGCATAAGGCAGTGTCGCGCGACAACCTGATGGTGAAGGTTCCGGCCACGCCCGAGGGCATCCCGGCGATCCGTCAGCTCACCGCCGAGGGGATTTCGATCAACGTCACCCTGCTGTTCTCGCAGGAGGCCTACGAGGCGGTGGCTCGTGCGTTCGTCGACGGTCTCGACGCGCGCGCTAGGGCCGGGCACGACGTCTCGCGGATCGCCAGCGTGGCAAGCTTCTTCATCAGCCGCATCGACGTGCTGGTCGACAAGCTGCTGGACGAGAAGATCGCCCAGGCTAACGACCCGGACGAGAAGATCGCCCTGGAACAGCTCAAGGGGAAGGTGGCGATCGCTAACGCTAAGCTCGCCTATCAGCGCTACCGGTCGATCTTCGCAGAGCCGAAGTGGACAGCGCTGGCCGAGAAGGGCGCCAAGGCGCAGCGGTTGCTCTGGGCCTCGACCGGCGTGAAGAACAAGGCCTATTCCGACGTGCTCTACGTCGAAGAGCTGATCGGCCCGAACACCGTCAACACCATGCCGCCGGCCACCATGGACGCGTTTCGCGACCACGGCGTGGTGCGGGCGACGATCGAGGAGGACGTGCCGGGCGCCGAGGCCGTGATGGCCCGCCTCGCCCGCACCGGCGTCGACATCGAAAAGATCGCCGAGCAACTGGTGCGAGAGGGCGTCCAGCTCTTCATCGACGCTGCCGACAATCTGCTCGGGGCTGTCGCCGGCAAGCGCGCGGCGCTGCTGGGCCACCGCCTCGACGGCCAGAGCCTCGCACTCGAGGAGACGTTGGCGAACGAAGCGAAGAAGACCGTCGAATCCTGGCGCGCCAGCGGCGCGATCCGCCGGCTCTGGGCGGGTGACGCCACGGTTTGGTCCGGCCAAGACGAGGCGGGCTGGCTCGGCTGGCTGCACATCGTCGAGGAGGAGCTTGAGAAGGCCGCCGACTACGCAGCGTTCTCAGATTGGGTGAAGAGCCAGGGCTTCACCGATGCGGTGGTGCTGGGCATGGGCGGATCGAGCCTCGGCCCGGAGGTTCTGAGTCTGACCTACGGCCAGCGTGAGGGTTTCCCGAAGCTTCAGATCCTCGATTCGACTCACCCGGATCAGGTGCGCGCCCTGGAGGCGAGCATCGATCTCGGCAAGACGCTGTTCATCGTCGCTTCGAAGTCCGGCTCCACGCTGGAGCCCAACGTGTTTCGCGACTACTTCCTGAGCCGCGCGAAGGACGTGCTCGGCGAGATGGCCGGCGAGCACTTCGTGGCGGTCACGGATCCGGGCTCCGACATGGAGCGCGCCGCCAAGGCGGATGGGTTCAAAAAAATCTTCTACGGGGTGAAGCAGATCGGCGGGCGCTACTCGGTGCTCTCGGCCTTCGGGCTGGTGCCGGCCGCCGCCATGGGCCTCGACGTGAAGGCGATGCTGGAGACTGCCCGCGTCATGGTCCGCTCCTGTGGGCCGGTGGTCCCCCCGGCCGTGAACCCCGGCGTTCTGCTCGGCACCGCACTGGGTGCGGCGGCGCTCGCGGGGCGGGACAAGGTGACGGTCATCGCGTCGCCTGCGATCGACAGCTTCGGCGCCTGGGCCGAGCAGCTCATCGCGGAATCGACCGGCAAGCAGGGCAAGGGCTTGGTGCCGGTGGACGGTGAGCCCGTCGGTGTCCCGGCCGTCTACGGCCACGACCGGTTCTTCCTCTACCTGCGCCTCGACGGCGGGGCCGCGGTGGCACAGGATGACGCCCTGCGCGCCCTGGAGCGCGACGGGCACCCGATCGCCCGGATCACCCTCGATTCCATCGAGCAGCTGCCGCAGGAATTCTACCGCCTGGAGATGGCGACCGCGGTGGCGGGCGGAGTGCTTGGCATCAACCCGTTCGATCAGCCGGATGTCGAGGCAAGCAAGGTCGAGACGAAGAAGCTGTTCGCCGAGGCCGAGGCCAGCGGGTCCCTGCCCTCCGAGACGCCGCTGTTCGCGGACGATACGATCGCCCTCTACGCCGATCCGAAGAACGCCGAGGGGCTGAAGCAGGCCTCGCACGGGCTGGACGTAGCGCTTAAGGCGCAGGTCGCCCGGCTGAAGGACGGGGATTACCTCGCCCTCCTCGCCTACGTGCCGCGCGACGAACGGACCGCCGGCATCCTGCAGGAAGCGCGGATCGCCATCCGGGATGGCCGGAAGGTCGCGACCTGCCTGGAATTCGGGCCGCGGTTCCTCCACTCCACCGGCCAAGCCTACAAGGGCGGCCCGGATACCGGCGTGTTCCTGCAGATCACCGCCGATCCGTCGCAGGACCTGCCGATCCCCGGCCGAAAGCTCGGCTTCACCACCGTAGTGGCCGCGCAGGCACGGGGCGATTTCGCGGTGTTGGCCGAGCGCGGCCGGCGGGCGCTGCGGGTCCACATCAAGGGCGATCTTGAGACCGGCCTGAAGCGCATCACGGCGGCGTTGAAGGCTGCGGTGGCTTAGGCACCCTTCTCTCCTCCCCCTTGCGGGGGGAGCCGGAGGTGGGGGTGGCGCAGAATAAAACGCGTCGCTCGATTCTGAACCACCCCCACCCCTGACCCCTCCCCGCTAGGGGGAGAAAAAATCCGGAGGAGAGCAGCGATGCAACTCGGCATGATCGGCCTCGGCCGGATGGGCGGCAACATCGTCCGGCGCCTGCTGCGCGACGGGCACAAGGCGGTGGTGTTCGATCAGAACCCGGAGGCCGTCGCGGCCTTGGTTGAGGCCGGCGCCGTCGGCGCGTCGAGCCTGGAGGATCTGGTCGCCAAGCTCGAAGCGCCGCGCGCGGTTTGGGTGATGCTGCCGGCGGGTGCGATCACCGAGCAGGCCGTCCAGACCCTCGCGGACCTCATGCCTTCCGGCGATTGCATCATCGATGGCGGCAACTCCTTCTACGGCGATGATGTCCGCCGCGGCCTCGCGCTGAAGGCGAAGGGACTGCATTACGTCGATGTCGGCACGTCGGGCGGTGTCTGGGGCCTCGATCGCGGCTACTGCATGATGATCGGCGGCGACAAAGAGACCGTCGACCGGCTCGATCCGATATTCAAGACGCTCGCCCCCGGCATCGGCGAGATCCCGAAGACCCCGAACCGCGAGGGCCGCGATCCCCGCGCCGAGCAGGGCTACATCCATGCCGGGCCGACCGGTGCCGGCCACTTCGTGAAGATGGTCCATAATGGCATCGAGTACGGGCTGATGCAGGCCTATGCCGAGGGGTTCGACATCCTCCGCCATGCCAATTCGGAGGGTCTGCCTGAGGAGCGCCGCTTCGACCTGGATTTGGGCGACATCGCCGAGGTCTGGCGGCGCGGCAGCGTCGTCTCCTCCTGGCTCCTCGACCTGACCGCCCAGGCTCTCGCCGGCGACGAGCAGCTCTCCGACTTCTCCGGCCATGTCGACGATTCCGGCGAGGGCCGCTGGACCATCAACGCTGCCATTGAGGAAGGCGTGCCGGCGACCGTGCTGTCCGCCGCCTTGTACCGCCGCTTCCGCTCCCGCGAGCACGAGAGCTACGCCGACAAGCTGCTCTCGGCGATGCGCAAGGGCTTTGGCGGACACCAGGAGCCGAAGAAGTAGGGGCGCCCGATGAGCCTTCCTGCCGTCACCCATGTCCTGACGGATCCGCAGGCCATCGCCCGCGAGGCGGCCGAGCGGCTGATCGTGGCCTGCGGCGAGAACCAGTCTGAGCGCATCGCGATCTGCCTCTCCGGCGGATCGACGCCGAAGGTGCTCTATGGCCTCCTGGCCGGACCAGACTACGCCAGTAGGGTGCCGTGGGAGCGGATCCACTGGTTCTTCGGCGACGACCGGGTCGTCCCTTGGGACGACGCGCGCAGCAACGTCGGCATGGTCCGGGAGGCGTTCGGCCACGGCGCCGCGATCCCGCCGACGCATCTGCACTTTATTCCCTCGGATGCGGGAGCGGAGGCCGGCGCCCGCGCCTACGAGCGCACGCTGCTGGATTTTTACGGTGCCGACACGCTCGATCCCGCTCACCCCCTGTTCGATCTTGTGGTCCTCGGCCTTGGCGAGGACGGGCACACTGCCTCGCTGTTCCCCGGCAAGCCGGCCGTGGCGGAGACGCAACGTTTGGTCGCGCCGGTGCCCGAGGCCGGGCTAGCGCCGTTCGTGCCGCGCATCACCCTGACGTTTTCGGCGTTGGCCTCGTCCCGGCACGTGCTGTTCCTCGTGACCGGCGCGGGAAAGCGTGCGGCTTTAGCCCGTCTCGCCGCCGGCGAGGACCTGCCGGCGGGCCGCGTCACCAGCGCGGGCGAGATCGCGTGGCTGCTCGACGGGGCGGCGGCGGGCTGAACCCGGGTCATTACGATCTGGCAAGGCTGGTGCGCTAGCCTGTACCGAACAATGGCGTCGCGCCGATCACGGGGTGGCGCCAGCCGTTGCGAAGCCGGGTGAGATGCACGCGGGCAACCTCGTCCTTTACACCGACCAGCAACCGGTCCGCTCCGATCTCCTGGGCGCCCTGCAGGGGATCGCCCCCTGTACGGTGCTGGGCGCCTCGGAGACCCCGCCCCCCGGCCCGCATCGCGCGCTCGTGGTCGATCTCGACTTGTTGCAGCCCTCGCCGCTGACCGGCCTGCGGGCCATCATCGCGAACGCACCCGGCCTGCCGCGTGTGTTTCTGATGCGCAGCATGGGGCAGCGCAGCCTGTCGGCGGCCCGGGGGCTCGGATCGCGCCTCTGCCTGCCTGCCGAGACGCCGGTCGACACCATCGTGGCGGCCCTTCGGACCCAGATCGGATCAGCGGAGCGGGAGCGACTGAAGCCCGGCCCATCCCCCGTCGCCAGGGCCGCCGGTGCGACGGGCGCGGTCATCGCCGATCTGTTCGATGCCGCCCGCAGATCGGGGGCTGTCGATGCCGCGCGGATCGACGAGGGCCTGGAACCGGTGATCGAGGCGGTCGGCGTCGGTGGCCTCGGGTCCTGGCTGGCGACCGTTCGGGCTTACGACGACGCCACCTACCAGCATTGCCTGCTGGTGACCGGTCTTGCGGCGGCCTTCGCGATCGATCTCGGCTTCTCGGTGGCGGACCGCCAGCAGCTCGTGCGCGCCGCCCTTGTCCACGATGTCGGTAAGGCCCGGATCCCCCTGGAGATCTTGAACAAGCCGGGCCCGCTGGACACGCACGAGCGGGCCGTGATGCGCGAGCATGCGGCTGTCGGCCACGCGATCCTGATCCAGGCCGGCGGGTTCGACGAGCCCGTGCTCACCGTGGTCCGTCATCACCACGAGATGCTCGATGGTACAGGCTACCCGGACGGGCTGCGGGGTGATTCCATCCCCGACATCGTCCGGCTCATCACGATTTGCGACGTCTACGCGGCCCTGGTCGAGCGCCGTCCCTACCGGGCGCCCCTGCCGGCTGTCGCCGCCATGGGGATCCTTCGGGGCATGGAGGGCAAGCTGGACTCAATTCTGGTTCACGCCTTTGCGCGTGCAGTCGAAGGGTCCTGATCGATCAGCGGGCGCCCGGTCTCACGTTGATCACCGGGTCGCGCAATGACGTTTCTCGAAAGCCGCCGGCTACGCAATTCGATTGCGCCGTCCTCGGTCAGTCGCGGAAACAACGCAAACACGCGGCGGAACGTCCGCGATACGATAGCCATCGCTGCGAGGGATGCAGCGAAGGAGATCTGACATGGCGCATTCGGTCACCTCCGCTGAAGTTGCGGCGATGATGACAGATCTTGCGGTGTCGGCGCGTCATGCGCCGGAGGCCTATCTCGCCGCCGCGCGGAAGACGCTGTTGCGGCTCCTGTCCCGGCCGGAACTCCTCGATCCGTCCCGCCTCGTCGGCCAGGGCGAGGGCCTCAGCCGCAACCTGCTGTTCGGTACCGAGACGATCAGCGTGTGGGCGATGGTGTGGGCGCCCGGCACGGTGACGCCGGTGCACGATCATCACTGCTCGTGCTGCTTCGGGCTGCTGCGCGGTTCGCTGCGTGAGACGTGGTATCGGCCGATCAGCGCCACGCATGCGGTCGCGACCCTGGACACCGTCCGCCAACCCGGCTTCGTCGCCTGTATGATGCCCTCAGGGCCGAACCTGCACCGGATCGCCAATGACGGGCCGGAGGCTGCGGTCTCGATCCACGTCTACGGCTACGATCACCGGGCCCAGGCTTCTTCGATCCACCGGACCTACGAAATTGCCGCGGGCTGAGGCGTCACTTCTGCCTCACCCCACGTAAAGCGTCGGGACCGCGGTCGTGTACTTCATCTCCTCCATGGCGATGGAGGACGACAGGTTCGAAAACTCGAGCTTGGCAATGAGCCGCTGATAGACGGCGTCGTAGGCCTCGATGTCGGGCACAACGATGCGCAGCAGATAATCGATCTCGCCGGTCAGGCGCCACGCCTCGACGATCTCCGGGAAGTCGGCCACGATCCTGCGGAACGCCTCGGACCAGTCGGCGGCGTGGCGCGGCGCCTTCACAGCCACGAACACCGTCGTCGGCACGTTGACCTTGCGGCGGTCGACCAGCGCGACCCGGCCGCGGATCACCCCGGAGGCTTCGAGCTTCTTCACCCGGCGCCAGCACGGCGCGGCGCTGATGCCGACCCGCTCGGCGAGCTCGGCCACGGGCAGCGTCGCGTCCTGTTGGAGGATGTCCAGGATCTTCCGGTCCACCGCGTCCATGCGATCCAGGCTCCTGTCCCGCGGGTCCCAGCGCTACAGGACGAAGTGCTTCGAGAGCTTGAGCCCCTGCGCCTGATAGTTCGAGCCGGCGCCCGCGCCATAGAGGGTCTCCGGCACGTCGAGCATGCGCTCGTAGACGAGGCGGCCGACGATCTGGCCATCCTCCAGCAGGAACGGCACGTCGCGCGAGCGCACCTCCAGCACGGCGCGCGCCCCTGCGCCCCCCGCCCCGGCATAGCCGAAGCCCGGATCGAAGAAGCCCGCATAATGGACCCGGAACTCGCCGACCAGGGGATCGAACGGCACCATCTCGGCGGCGTGGTCCGGCGGGACCTGCACGGCCTCCTTGGAGGCCAGGATGTAGAACTGGCCGGGATCAAGGATCAGGCTGCCCGATCCGTCGGCCGCCAGCGGCTCCCAGAAGTCGGCCGCGCGATGGCGACCGGGGGCGTCGACATCCACGAGCCCGGTGTGGCGCTTCGCCCGGTAGCCGATCAACCCGTCGAACCCGGCGAGGTCGACCGAGACCGCCACGCCCCCCTGGAGGGACGGATTGCCCACATCGACCAGGGCCGAGCGGGCGTGGAGCAGGCCGAGCTCGGTCTCGTTCAGCCGCGGCGCCCCGCGGCGGAAGCGAATCTGGGACAGGCGCGAGCCGGTGCGGACCAAGACCGGGAAGGTGCGCGGCGAAATCTCGGCGTAGAGTGGGCCGTCATAGCCTGGCTCGACCTGATCGAAGGCCTCGCCCCGGTCGGTGATCACGCGGGTGAACACATCGATGCGCCCGGTGGAGCTTTTGGGATTGGCCGCCGCTGCGAGGTCGCCGGGCAGCGCCAGACGCTCCTGCAACTCCGCGATGTAGACGCAGCCGGTCTCGAGAACCGCGCCCGGCCGCAGGTCGATCGTGTGCAGGGCCAGGCGTTCGACGCAGGCCTGCACCGTGCGGCCGGCCCCCGGCAGGAAGCTCGTGCGCACCCGGTAGGCGGTGTCGCCGAGGCGCAGGTCGATGCTGGCCGGCTGAATCTGATCGGCCGCGAACGGGCTCCCGGTGCGGATCCCGCCCGCCCGCGCCAGCGCCGCGATGGCCTGAGCCGGCAGGATGCCGCTTCGGCTGCCGGCGTCCGCATGGGACCCGTCCGTGGCTGCACCCGCTGTCATCGCGCCTATACCTCTCTTGCGCGCCGCCGGCCGGTCCGCGTCCGCCTCCGTTTTCCTCCGGGACTGGCTAACGCGGCCTTAACCGGTCCCTCCCCCCATCACAGCGTAGCCGAAATAGGACAGGCCGAAGCAGCGGACCCGTGCGCGCTTCGTGGCCGCGCGAGGTAGTCAGCCGCAATTGACGGGGATTCCACAGCCAACTACCACGGCGCAGGAACCGCGTTTCATTCTGCTTCGCGAATCGTACCGTCCGCAAGAAGGGCCAAATAGGGCGATGTACAAGGCCGAGACGCGGGGAATTAGTGTCACCGTCCAGTCTCGCTTCGTCGAAGAGGAATCTTCGCCGGGTGAGAGTCGCTATTTCTTTGCCTATACGGTCGAGATCGTGAACAACGGTAGCGAGCAGGTCCAGCTCCGCTCGCGCCACTGGCGCATCATCGACGGGCACGGCTCCTGCCAAGAGGTGCGTGGCACAGGCGTGGTCGGCAAACAGCCCGTGCTGGAGCCCGGCGAGTCCTTCTGCTACACGAGCGGATGCCCGCTCAACACGCCCGACGGGTTGATGGCCGGCAGCTACACCATGGCGACGGTGGCCGGTGAGAGCTTCGAGGCTGAGATCCCCGCCTTCTCCCTCGACAGCCCGCACGTCCGCCGCAGCCTGCATTGAGGCCCTGGCCTGGGGCCTCGCCCCGGAGGAACCCATGCCTGCGACCGGCGAGCGGCTGAGCCCGCTCGACATGCTGGCCCGCCTCGTGTCGTTCGACACCGAGAGCGACAAGTCCAATCTCGCCCTGATCGATTCGGTCTGCGCCTACCTGGACGGGTGGGGCGTGCCGTACCTGCACCTGCCGAACGCCGCCGGCGACAAGGCGGCTATCCTCGCCACGATCGGCCCGATGGTCGACGGCGGCGTTGTGCTCTCCGGCCATACCGACGTGGTGCCGGTGGCGGGGCAGGCCTGGAGCACCGACCCGTTCACCCTGCGCGTTGCCGACGGCCGGGCCTACGGGCGGGGTGCCGTCGACATGAAGGGGTTCGACTCCCTCGCGCTCGCCCTGGTGCCCGACATGCTGGCGGCCGACCTGAAGCGGCCGATCCACATCCTGCTTTCCTACGACGAGGAGACCACCTGCCTCGGCTCGATGGACGGGATCGTCCGTTTCGGCAAGGACCTGCCCCGGCCCGCTGCGGTGATCGTCGGCGAGCCGACCGGCCTTGAGGTGGCGGACGCGCACAAGAGCATCGTAACCTGCCTCACCACCGTGCATGGCCGCGAGGCCCATTCGGCCCGGCCCGCGCTTGGGGCCAATGCCGTGTCGGCCGCCTGCGAACTGGTGGCCGGGCTCAACCGGATCGCCGACCTGATGATCGAGCGGGGTGACGCATCCGGCCGGTTCGATCCGGCCGCCACCACGGTCCATGTCGGGACGATCCGGGGCGGAACTGCCCGCAACATCATCGCCAAGGAATGCCGCTTCCATTGGGAGTATCGCGGCCTACCGGACCTCAACCCGGCCGAGATCCCACGGCTCTTTGCCCAAGAGGTGGAGCGGGTGATTCGGGAGCGGCTCAACCGCTACGGCGATTTCGGGCGGATCGAGACGCTGGAGGAGGTCGACATCCCGGGCCTCGCCCCCGATCCGGGCTCGGCGGCGGAGCGGCTGTGCCTGCGGCTCGCCGGGCGCAACCGCACCGTGGCGGTGCCCTACGCCACCGAGGCCGGCCAGTTCCAGGCGGCGGGGCTCCCGACCGTCGTCTGCGGCCCCGGCGACATTGCCCAGGCGCATCAACCCGACGAATTCATCACCCTGGACGCCCTCGGCCAGGGCGAGCGGTTCCTGCGCGACCTGATCGGAGCCTGCGCGTCATGAAGGCGCTCACCGACATCACCATCAAGCTGCGGCCGCTGGAGAGGGAGGACCTGCGCTTCGTCCACCAGCTCAACAACAACGACAGCATCATGCGCTACTGGTTCGAGGAGGCCTACGAGTCCTTCGCCGAACTGCAGCAGCTCTACGAGCGCAACATCCACAATCAGGGCGAGCGCCGCTTCATCGTGGCCGATCCGAGCGGTGAGCCGGCCGGGCTGATCGAGTTGGTGGAGATCAACCACCTGCACCGACGCTGCGAGTTTCAGATCGCGATCCACCCGGGCTTCCAGGGCCGGGGCTACGCGTGGCAGGCGACCCGGATCGCCATGGATTACGCGTTCAGCGTGCTCAACATCCACAAGCTCTACTTGCACGTCGATCGCGAGAACGCCCGGGCCGTGCGCATCTACGAGCGTTGCGGCTTCCACCCCGAGGGGGTGCTGAAGGACGAGTTCTTCGTGAACGGGCGCTATCGCGACGCCGTGCGGATGTGCCTGTTCCAGCCGGATTATCTCAGGGCTCGCGGCGGCGGCGACATCGCGGAACCGGTGCTGAAAGTTTAAGGGAGGGGCTCGGATAGCCCCTCCCTAGGATAATTCTGGCCCGATCAGTTGCGCCCGTCACCCGGCTGACTTCCGGTCCGCCCGCCGCCCATGTTGCCAGAGCCGTTGGCATTGCCTTGCATGCCGCCGCGCTCACCGCCCGTCCGGCCACCCTCCGCGCCGGACTTCATGCCACCCTGCGCGTTGCCGCGGTCGGAGGCGTTTCGGATGCCGTCCTGCTGGTTGCCGTGCATCTCGCTGTTGCGCATGCCGTCGTTCCGGCCGTTGCGCTTAGCGTTACGCTCCATGCCCCGTTCGTTCCCGCGATCTGTCCGTCCGGCGTTACGGCCGTTGTCGCGACCCTCAATCCGCGAGGCGTTGCGGATGGCGTCCCGATCCCGCTCACCGCCATTATCGAACCGGGCGCCCGCGCGCTGCTCCGAGCGGAAGCTCGCGCTGACGGCAGTCCCGCCGCTGAGGCGACGATACTCATCCGAACCGTAACGGACCCGCCGGCCGTGGATCGTCACGAAGCGCTCCTCCTGCACCGTGACGAGGCGGCGATACTTGGGGGAGCCGTAGAGGACCCGCTGGCCGCGAACCACCACGTAGCGGGCGCGGGGGCCAGTCTCGCGGACGCTGACGAGACGGCGATACTCCGGCGAGCCGTACAGGACGCGCTGACCGCGGATGACCACGTAGCGCTCCCGCGGGCCGCGATTCTCGGTAACAAGGAGTCGGCGGTACTCGGGCGAACCGTACACGATCCGGCGGCCGCCGATGAACACGAATCGGCCCTCGCGGCGTAAGCCGCCCTCAACCCGTCTCGAGCGCACGTCGGTCCGGCTGAAGACATCAGTGTTCGCGCGGACATCGACGCGGTCGCCCCGGCGATCACCGCGCTCAGCGCGGGCGCCGTCGCGGTCTCCGCGGGTATTCCGGTCGGCGGTCCGAGCATTATCGCGGTCGCCTCGCTCAGCGCTGGCGCGATTGCCGCGGCTGCCCTGCTCGCGGTCCTGCGCGGTCCGGCCCTCGCCGCCGGATCTACGGCCCCGCTCGGCCTGAGCCGGGCCGGCATTCCGGTCGGCGGCTTCGCTGCTCTGCATGCCGCCGCGCTCGCCACCAACCATCCGGTCGCCCCCGGCGCCGGACTTCATGCTCGACTCGGCGCTGCCCTGGCCCCCGCGGCCGGCCGTTCCAGGTCCCCGCTCGGCCCCGCCCGGCTGTTGCGCGTAGACCGAGGTGCTCATCAGCAGCGCGGCCAAACCGATCGACACTCTCCGCATGGCGTTCCTCCAATGTTGAATCTGCCACGCAACGTCGAAGGTCTGAAAACGGTTCTGGCCAAGTGTACGAAAAATTCGCGCAACGAATACCGATATTTCTGCGTTTCGCGAGATAAGCTTGACCGTTGATAGGCGAGGAAATCCTCCCTGATCGGCGATCGGGCCGGTTTCTACTGTTTCGGCTGGTCGGCGATCTCAGCCTCGACCATCTGCGGATCGAGATCGTAGCGCCGGGAGCAGAATTCACAGGTGATGACGATGCGGCCGTCATCCGCCACCATGTCGTGCCGCTCCTGAGGGGAAAACGAGCGGATCATGCCCAGCACGCGCTCGTGGGAGCAGCGGCAAGTCTCCTTTACCGGCTGACGGTCGAATACCCGCACGCCACGCTCGTGGAACAGCCGGTAGAGCAAGCGCTCGCTCGACAGATTGGGATCGACCAGTTCGTGATCCTCGATCGTGTTGACCAGGGAACGCGCCTCAACCCAGGCGTCATCCTCGGGTGCCTCACCCGACAGGTGCAGGTGCCCCTCCGGGATGTCGCCGGGCGGCAGATCGGCGAGGCGGGCGCGATCGATCGATTGCGGCAGGAACTGCACGAGCAGGCCTCCGGCCCGCCAATGCCCTGCCCCCTCCTCCACGGCCTCGGCCACCGCGAGGCGGACCTCGGTCGGGATCTGCTCGGACTGTCGGAAATACTGGTGGGCGGCCTCCTCCAGGCTCTGCCCCTCGAGGGCGACGACGCCCTGGTAGCGGCTGGTGGTGGTACCCTGGTCGATGGTCATGGCAAGGTGCCCGGCGCCGATCAGGTCGGCATCCTTGAGCGGGCCGGAGCCCAGGGCGGTGACGCGCTCGGCGTCAAACCGCGCGGTGGCGCGCAGGCGATCGGGCGCCTCGAAGTCGACCACGATCATCGCCACCGGACCGTCGGTCTTGGTCTGGAGCTGAAAGCGGCCCTCGAATTTCAGGGAGGAGCCGAGCAGCACGGTCAGCGCCGCCGCCTCGCCGAGCAGGCGCGCCACCGGGTCCGGATAGCCGTGCCGGCGCAGGATCGTGTCGACGGCAGGCCCAAGCCGGACGATACGCCCGCGCACATCCAGTGCTTCTACGGCGAAGGGCAGCACGGCATCGTCGTCGCCCGCATGACCGTTGCTGGCGAGCGATTGTGTTGGGGTTCCTGAGGTCATGCCCTCTCCGATCGATTTGCCCGGCGAGACGGGGATCCGTCATCGCAGCGAGCCGAACGTCGTGAGGGGCTGACCTGCGCGGGGCGATCCCTCACCCCGCCCGGACCCTGCGGCAGAACGGGCGCGCTGCGCCACGCCCGTCGCCGGGATGCCGCCTGTCGGCAGCCGTGATGGGGATACGGGCCGCGCGTGCCGCCCGCCCAGTGCTATATGGTGCGCCCGAGCCGCGGGCGCGAGCCCGGACTCAGAGCCCGCCCGCGCGCAGGCACCAAGCCAAGATGCCCTTCTGCGCATGCAGGCGGTTCTCCGCCTCGTCGAACACCACGGAGCGGGGGCCGTCCATCACCTCGGCGGTCACCTCCTCGCCGCGATGGGCCGGCAGGCAATGCATGAAGACCGCGTCCGGCTTGGCCGCCGCCATCAGCTTGGCGTTGACCTGATAGGGGCTCAGCAGGTTGTGCCGGTGGGCCTCGTCGTCGTCACCCATCGAGACCCAGCAATCGGTGACGACCGCATCCGCGCCGTCCACGGCCGCGAAGGCATCCGTGGTGACGTTGAGCCTGGCGCCCTCCTGCGTGGCCCAGGCGATCAGCGCGGCCGGCGGTGCCAGTTCCGGCGGGCTCGCCACGTTGAGGGTGAAATCGAACCGGGCCGCCGCGTGGACCCAGCTCTCCAGCACGTTGTTGGCATCCCCCGACCACGCCACGGTCCGGCCCTCGATCGGTCCGCGATGCTCCTCAAAGGTCAGCACGTCCGCCATGATCTGGCAGGGATGCGAGATCTTGGTCAGCGCGTTGATCACCGGCACGGTGGCGTGTTCGGCCAACTCCAGCATCTGCCCGTGATCGAGGATGCGGATCATGATCGCGTCGACGAAGCGCGACAACACCTGCGCGGTGTCGCCGATGGTCTCGCCCCGGCCGAGCTGCATCTCGGAACCCGTGAGCATCAGCGTCTCGCCGCCGAGCTCGCGCATCGCCATGTCGAAGGAGACGCGGGTTCGGGTCGAGGGTCGGTCGAACACCATCGCCAGGGTCTTGCCCGTGAGCGGGCGCTCGGCGGCGCGCTCGCCTTTCCGGCGTACCGCCTTGATCGCGGCGCTGGCATCGAGGACCCGGCGCAGCTCCGCCCCGGAGAAATCCTTGAGGTCGAGGAAATGACGGGGGCCGGCACTATTCGGGTGCGGGGCCTGGGCCTTCGCCCGGCCGTTCATCTGGGCTTTCATCGCGTCACAATAACTAGAGTCCGCTCAACGATCACCTGATCATGAACCGTACTCTACCTCCTTGTAGGGGCATTTCCGTCAGGCACGGCGGAATCGACCGTGTCCGGAAACGCTTCGGGCCACCCGCCGCGGGGCGGCGGGCGGTGTTCACGGGTCCCGGGCTCGGGCCTACTCGGCCGCGCCGCGCACGGCCTCGAATTCGGATGCGGCTGCGTCCAGGCGCTGGACCGCCGCGTCGATCTCGGCCGCGCCGATGGTCAGCGGCGGCAGCAGGCGGACGATGTTGTCGCCCGCCGGGATCACCAGCAGATGCACGTTGCGCGCCGCGGCGGCGAAGTCGGTGTTCGGCACGCCGAGCTTGAGCCCGAGCATCAGCCCCTCGCCGCGGATCTCTTCGAAGACGTGCGGATGCCGATCGCGAAGTGCTGCGAGCTTCTGCTTGAGCAGCAGGCCGGAATGGGCCACCTGATCGAGGAAGCCCTCGCCCAGCACCACGTCCAGCACCGCGTTGCCCACCGCCATGGCGAGCGGGTTGCCACCGAAGGTGGTGCCGTGCGTTCCCGCAGTCATGCCGCGAGCGGCCTCGCGCGTGGCGAGGCAGGCGCCCATCGGAAAGCCGCCGCCGATGCCCTTGGCGGCGCTCATGATGTCCGGGGTGATGCCCGACCATTCATGGGCGAACAGCTTGCCGGTGCGGCCGATGCCGGTCTGGACCTCGTCCATGATCAGGAGCAGGCCGTTGGCATCGCAGAGTTCGCGCAGGCGCCGGAGATCGGCGTGGGGGATCACCCGCACGCCGCCCTCGCCCTGGATCGGCTCGATCATCAGCGCGGCCGTCTCCGGTCCGATCACCGCCTCGAGGGCCGCCCAGTCGCCGGCGGGGACCTGATCGAACCCCTCCACCTTGGGCCCGAAGCCCTCCATGTATTTCTGCTGGCCGCCGGCCGCGAGCGTCGCCAGCGTCCGCCCGTGGAAGGCGCCCGCGAAGGTGACGATGCGGTAGCGCTCCGGATGGCCGCCGACCGCGTGGTACTTCCGGGCGATCTTGATCGCCGCCTCGTTGGCCTCGGCCCCCGAGTTGCAGAAGAACACCACGTCGGCGAACGTCGCCTCCACGAAGCGCTGGCCGAGGCGTTCGCCCCCGGGGATCTCGAACAGGTTCGAGGTGTGCCAGATCCGATTCGCCTGTTCGGTCAGCGCGCCGACGAGGTGGGGATGGGCGTGGCCCAGCGCGTTGACCGCGATGCCGGCGCCGAAATCGAGGTATCGCTCGCCGCCCTCCGTCACGAGCCAAGCGCCTTCGCCGCGCTCGAAGGCGAGCGGCGCGCGGACATAAGTCGGCAGAAGGGCTGACGTCACGGGTCCCATCTCCGTTTATCGATCGATCCCGGAGCAAGCGTTAGCCGGCTCCAAATGAAAGTGCCGCCTCAGTCAGGGGCGGCACGCGCGCGATTACTATGAAAGCGTGCGGTCCTGTCAACGATTCAATGTTCACCGCACCCGCGCGGCAGGTCTGCGCGATGCTTCGGAACACCCAAATTCTACCCGTCGCATGGGCGGCACCCCTTGCCTGAAAGGGTCCGGCCATGCTCCTGCTCCGGCGGATTTGGATCAGCGACGGAGCCTGCGATGAGCGCGATCAAGGAACGCCTGCAGACGCTCGGTCTCACCCTGCCGAAGGCGGCAGCGCCGGTGGCCAATTACGTGCCGTTCGTTCGCACCGGCAACCTCGTGGTAATCTCCGGGCAGATCTGCTTCGGTGCCGACGGCACCATCGCGGCCGAGCACAAGGGTAAGGTCGGCGGCAACGTTTCGGCGGAGGCGGGCAAGGACGCGGCCCGGCTCTGCGCCCTGAACATTCTCGCCCAGCTCGAGGCCGCGGTGGGCGATCTCGACCGCGCTCTGGTCCAGTGCGTGCGGCTCGGCGGCTTCATCAACGCGGCGCCGGGCTTCTCGGCGGTGGCCGGGGTCATGAACGGCGCCTCCGACCTCATGGTCGAGCTGCTGGGCGACCGGGGCCGCCACGCCCGCTCCACGGTCGGCGTCGCCGAACTCCCCCTCGACGCCGCCGTCGAGGTCGAGGCGCTATTCGAGGTCCGCTGACGGTGGCGGCCCCCGACTGGCTGACCGCGCGGCCGATCGCCCATCGCGGGCTGCACGACCGGGCTGCGGGCCGGCCGGAGAACACGCTGGCCGCGGCCCGGGCGGCGGTTGCGGGCGGCTTCGCCATCGAATGCGACGTGCAGCTCAGCCGCGACGGCGAGGCGATGGTGTTTCACGACGCTGCGCTGGGGCGCCTCACGCAGGCGAGCGAGGCGGTGTCGGAGCGCTCGGCCGCCGATCTCGGCACTCTTTCGATCGCCGGGACCGCGGAGACGATCCCGACCCTGCAGGCCTTCCTGGCGGCCATCGGCGGGGCGGTGCCCGTGGTGGTCGAGGTGAAGTCCCGCTACGACGGCGACCTGCGGCTCGCCACCCGTGCCGCGGAGGTTGCGGCCGCCTATGACGGGCCGGTGGCATTGAAATCCTTCGATCCGCAGGTGGTCGCGGCCCTGCGCGCCCTGTGCCCGACGATCCCCCGGGGGATCGTGGCGGAGACGACGCAGGACGACCCGGTCTACGCGGCGCTGCCGCCGAGCCTGCGCCGGGCACTCTCCGACCTTCTGCATTTCGCCGAGACCCGTCCCGACTTCCTGTCCTGGCGGGTGGACGACCTGCCCTGTGCGCCGACCTTCCTGTGCCGGCTGCTCGGGCAGATCCCCGTGATGGCCTGGACGGTCCGGACCGAGGATCAGCGCACCCGCGCGGGCGCGCATGCGGACCAGATGGTGTTCGAGGGCTTCGTGCCGTAAATTTTCCTACGGATCATCCGATTCGAGCTCTTTCGATGCAAACCGTCACACGCGATTCCACTGAGATGCAGCCGCAATGCGTCCGGTTCTGCGGGGCGGCGGCCATAGCCGTGCTCCTGCTCGCGGCGGCCCCCGCTTCGGCCGCCGGACCGTGCGAGGGCTCCACCCAGGCCGATCTCAACGAATGCGCGGCGGCCGATTACGGGACCGCCGATCAGGCGCTGAATACCGTCTATGGCCAGCTGATGAAGAAGATCGGCCCGAAGGCGAAGGACGGCCTGCGGGCGGCGCAGAAGGCCTGGCTGCCGTTCCGCGACGCGACCTGCGCCCTGGAGACGATGGGCCTTGAGGGCGGCTCCGCCTATTCGATGGAATACGACGGCTGCCGGAAGGGGCTGACCGATCAGCGGATCAAGGTCCTCAAAGGGTATCTCAGCTGCAAGTCGGACGAGATTTCCTGCGTCGGTCAGATGACCGAGTGAACGGTATGGCGGCCGGGATGCGCTGGCGCGGCGCTTCTTATGCTCGTTCCCGGATCAGGTTCCGCTGGCGCTTCACCTGTCCGGGAGAAGGGCGTGTGCCGTAACGAGCCTCACGGAAGCTTGTGCAGGCTATCGAGGAAGGCCGAGACCTCGCGGCGACTCCACGATGCGCCGTTCGCCCAGAAATTTAGAAGCGCGGCATGGTTCAAGCGCACCCAAGCGACGACCAGTGGCGCAGCCGCCCGGGAAGCCGGCGTCCGGACGAAATCCTCCCGGACCTTCGGATCCGCTTCGATGGAAACGATCAGGCAAGGCAGCATCCGCCCGGCCCGGCCGGGATACCACTTCACGCGCGGCCCGTGGGAACCGAGCGCGGTCGAGACGAAGATCGTGCCGGGGACGTTGGTATCCTGCGAGTCGAGATTGCTCATCTCGCACAGCACGTCCTCGGCGAAATCGTCCGGTGGATGCCGGTCGGTGCCCGTATGGATCGCGAGGTCTGCGGCGTGCCGGGTCATGGTGATGCACTTCGGTCCCGGATTCTCAAGACCGGATGGTGTGACGTCCGCCCCCGTCTGACAAGGGCGGCTACCCCGCCGCGCGCATCCGCCCGCTTGCTCCTGCCCGGACAGGGATTAGACTCGGTCCTATGAAACAAGCACCCGGGCCGACGCCGGAAACCCCCACGCTCACCGTGCGGGCGCTGCCCGGACTGAAGGAGATCGGCGCGGCGGAGTGGGATGCCTGCGCCTTCTCCGCCGAGACCTTGGCGGCGGGCGACGAGACCCACAACCCGTTCGTCTCCCACGCCTTCCTGTCGGCGCTTGAGGATTCCGGCTGCGTCTCGCGCCGGACCGGCTGGCTACCCCTCCACGTCTCGGTGGAGCGTGATGGCGAGCGGCTCGGCGTCGTGCCCTGCTACCTGAAATCGCACAGCCAGGGCGAATACGTGTTCGACCACGGCTGGGCCGACGCCTACGAGCGCGCCGGCGGATCCTATTATCCGAAGCTCCAGGTCAGCATCCCGTTCACGCCCGTCACCGGTCCGCGTTTCCTGATCGCGCCGGGGGCCGATCCGGACGAGGCCACGGCCGGTCTCGTCGCGGGGCTTCGCGCGTTGCGGGGCGAGACCAAGGCCTCCTCGATCCACGTGACTTTCATGCCCGAGGCCGAGTGGGACCGGGCCGGCGCCGCGGGCTTCCTGCAACGCACCGACCAGCAGTTCCACTGGGAGAACGATGGCTACGCCACGTTCGACGACTTCCTCGCAGCCCTGGCCTCCCGGAAGCGCAAGAACATCCGCAAGGAGCGCCGCGACGCGCTGGCCCCCGGCATCACGGTTGAGCACCTGACCGGCGCGGACATCACCGAGGCCCACTGGGATGCGTTCTATGCGTTCTACACGGACACGGGCTCCCGGAAATGGGGCCGGCCCTACCTCAATCGGAAGTTCTTCACGCTGTTGTCGGAGCGTATGGCCGACCGGGTGCTGCTCGTGATGGCCAAACGTGCAGGCGACTATATCGCCGGGGCCATCAACCTGATCGGCGATACGGCGCTTTATGGCCGCAACTGGGGCTGCATCGAGGACATCCCGTTCCTGCATTTCGAGGTCTGCTACTATCAGGCGATCGATTTTGCGATTCGCAGGGGCCTGAAGCGGGTCGAGGCGGGGGCGCAGGGGGAGCATAAGCTCGCCCGCGGCTATCGGCCGGTGCTGATGCACTCGGCCCACGACATCGCCGACCCGGCGCTCCGCCGCGCCGTGGCCGATTACTTGCAGCGGGAACGCGCCCACGTCGCCGAGGCGGTGGACGTTCTCGATACCTTGACACCGTACCGACGGACGGACGATGGCGCCTCCTGTGACGGCGTGGAGCCTGCCACGACAGCTTCCCCCGAGAGTACCTGAAACATGAGTCCGATCGACCACATCAAAGCCTATGCCGACGAGCTGACGGCTCTGCGCCGGGACCTCCATGCCCATCCGGAGCTCGGTTTCGAGGAGGTGCGCACGTCCGGCATCGTCGCCGACATGCTGGAGACGCTGGGCTGCGAGGTGCATCGCGGAATCGGCGGCACCGGGGTGGTCGGCCTGCTCAAGGGCCGCACCGATAACGGGCGCCGGATCGGCCTGCGGGCCGACATGGACGCCCTGCCGATTGAGGAGGAGACCAATCTCCCCTACCGCTCGACCTATGCGGGCAAGATGCACGCCTGCGGCCATGACGGCCACACCACGATGCTGCTCGGCGCCGCCCGCTACCTTGCGGAGACGCGCAACTTCGACGGCACCGCGGTGTTCGTGTTCCAGCCCGCCGAGGAGGGCCGCGGCGGCGCCCGGGCCATGCTGAAGGACGGGCTCTTCGAAAAATTCCCCTGCGACGAGATCTACGGCCTGCACAACCAGCCGGGGGGCGGCGCCGGCACGATCAAGCTGCGGCCCGGGCCGATCATGGCGGCGGCCGACTTCTTCGACATCCACATCCGCGGCAAGGGCATCCACGCCGCCCAGCCGCACCGGGGCACCGATCCGATCATCGTCGCCACCGGCCTCGCCCAGGCGCTGCAATCGATCGTGTCGCGCAACGCCGATCCACTGAAGTCGATCGTGCTGTCGATCACCCGGATCGAGGCCGGCTCGGCCTACAACGTCATCCCGGAGACCGCGCACCTCGCCGGGACGATCCGCACCTTCGACCCGGAGATCCGGGCGCTCGCCGGCACGCGCATGCGCGAGCTGGCGGCGGGCTTCGGCACGGCTTACGGCGCCGAGGTCACGGTCGATTTGCAGGACGTGTTCTCCGTTCTGGAGAACGCCCCGGAGCAGGCTGCCGCCGCCACCGAAATCGCGACTGAACTGCTTGGGGCCGACAAGGTCGAGCCGAACGTCACGCCCAAGATGGGCAGCGAGGATTTCGCCGACATGACCATGGCGGTGCCCGGTGCCTATGTCTGGCTTGGCGCCAATCCGGGCCCCGGCCTGCACAATGCCGGCTACAACTTCGATGATTCGATCATCCCGGTCGGCAGCGCGTTCCTGGCCCGGATGGTCGAGCGCCGCACAGCCGCGTGAGGCTCGGGGACACCGCGGCGGCGCGGTGTCTTCTACGACGTTCGCGTGTCGGTTCCTGCCACGCGTGCCCTGCCCCCCTGACGCGTGCAGGTGATCGGTCCCGACATCTCAGTCGAGGTTCACATCCTGACGGATCTGCGCGTTTCCCCTCCCCCTTGTGGGGAGGGGTCAGGGGTGGGGGTGGTGCAGATGGCACCGTAGCGCTCGATCCTGCACGACCCTCACCTCCTGCTCCTTCCCCTCGTGGCTGCGGGCTAAGCAGGTTTGATGTCTCGGCGGGCTGAGGCGCAAGCTTGAAGGGGCGCGGGGCCCTCTCCCGAGCGGGAGAGGTCTGCACTCGCAGAGAGCCGGGTGAGGGACGAGAACCTTCCGAAAGAGACTCCTCCTGACCGCACGTCGATGGCGTGTTCAGTTCTGACGCTTCTCAGCCCTCACCCCAACCCTTCCCCGCACGGGAGAGGGGGGCGGTCGTGCTCCGTCATCAGCCTCAAGCCCCAAACCTGTGAAGCCCGGAGCCACGAGGAGAGCGAATTGAGGCCCTTAATCTCCGCGTTTGCTATGCTGCGGCCTTGATCCGCAGCGCCGCCATCGCCCGCGCGAAGACCGCCGGTTCGTTGAGGGCACGGGCCAGAACGATGGCCCCCTGGATCTGGACGACGATCTCCTCCGCCAGGGCTATGCTCCCCGCCGCGTCACGGCCCGACCGTTCCAGGGCAACGGCCAGGGCCGCAACCCAGCGCGCAAAGTAGCTCCGCACCGCCTCGCCGAAGCGGTCGCGCTCCGAGCCGAGCGCCACGACCCCCACGAGGCAGACCCGCCGGCCGGAGCGAAAATAGGTCTCGACCGCGTCGAACATGGTCGACACCGCCTCGGCGGGTTGTCTCGCCTCACGGAGGGGTGCGTAGAGGTTGGCCTCGAACCACCCGTCGATCTCTGCCAGCACGCAGGCCGCCATCTCGGCCTTCCCGCCGGGGAAGAGGTTGTACAGGCTCCCCTTTCCGAGGCCGGTGGCTCGGCTGATCGTTGCGAGGCTGGCCCCCTCGTAGCCGTGCTCGCGAAACACCTCCGCGAGCCTCTGGAGCGTTTCGGCCCGGCCGGTCACCGCGGTCAGAGGCCGAGATCGGTGAGGCCTGGATGATCGTCGGGCCGGCGGCCGAGCGGCCAGTAAAATATCCGGTCGGATTCGGTGATCGCCAGATCGTTGATGCTGGCGATCCGGCGCCGCATCAGGCCGTGGGCGTCGAACGCCCAGTTCTCGTTGCCGTAGGAGCGGAACCACCGCCCCTCCGCATCGTGCCACTCGTAGGCGAAGCGCACCGCGATCCGATCGCCGCCGAAGGTCCAGACCTCCTTGATCAGGCGGTACTCGCGTTCCTGCGCCCACTTGCGCGCGAGGAACGCCACGATGGCTTGGCGCCCGGTCAGGAACTCGCTGCGGTTCCGCCAGACGCTGTCCGGCGTGTAGGCGAGCGAGACACGCTCGGGATCGCGCCCGTTCCAGGCATCCTCGGCCATGCGGGCCTTCTGGGCGGCGGTCTCGGCGGTGAAGGGGGGAAGGGGCGGACGGTCGGACATCGTTCGGGTCTCCAGCGTTTGTACCGATCGGTACAAGCTGGCCGCCCGCCGTGCCGCCTGTCAAACGATTTCTACGCTTACCCGTGATCGTCGGCCTTCGGCCCGGAACGCCGAGGGTGAGGCTCCGACCTGTCTGCGGAACATGCCCGCGAAGGCGCTCAGGCTCGCGTAACCGAGGGTCAGGGCTGTCTCGGTGACCGACCGCGCAAGGTGCGGCCCTCCGAGACAAAGGCGATATCGGTCCGCATCGCGCGCCGGGTTCGGTCAAACGCAGCGTCAGATCCGCCAAGCTGTCGGGCGCGCGGCTCCGATGCAAGTCGACAGGCGGCGGCTTCGGTGCGTATCTCGGCGTTTCGCGGGATCGCGAGCCACGAGGCAGTGAGATCGGGCAGGCCCATGTCGCCGGAAGTACGGGAATCGCGCACCGCGCTCATCCTGCTGGCCGTGTCGGTCGGCGCCGTGCTGCTCTTCGGTGCGTTCACGCTGCTGACGCAGATCGGCTAGCCGCGTCCGGGCCTCACTGGACCAGCACGGCCTGGCTGCAGAGCACGCCGTCGATGTCGATATCCGCGTAGCCGAGGTGCAGGCCGAGGCTCCGGAGGGTGCTGTCCAGCACGAGGTCAAGGGCCGGCGTCAGGGCGGCGAAGGTCGCGCTGAGCGGCGTCTGCAGCAGCGGGCCCAGGCCGATCGGGTTGATGTTCAACGTCAGGCTGTTCAGCAGGCTGCCGGTGAGGGACTGGGTCAGACCGGTCGACGACACCGTTTTCACCGTATGATTGGCGATGTCGGCCTCGTTGAAGACGAGGGTCTGTGTGGTCGATCCGATGGTCGCCACGGCACGTCCCGTCACGCTCACCGGAGGGAGCAGGAGCGCGATCAGGGTCGCCGGCTGCGACAGGTTCGGACCGGTGCTGCCGCCGGTGATGGCGCTGCGCGCGACGTTGGCCACTGCCAGGGTTGCGAGGCCGGTCTGGGCGCTGATCGTGACCTGACGCGCGCCGCCGATGCAGCTCAGCGCCTGGAGCGTCGCCTGCGCGGGTGCGACCTCGGCGTAGATGGGTATCGTGAGCGTTCCCAAACCGAGGGGGGCAGAGGCCGTGGCCTCGATCAGCAGCCGGGTCTGCGCCGTCTGGATGGTCGCGTTCGGCCCCCCCGGCCGGACCCAGCCCGAGCTGCGGCGGCGCTCGCCGATCGCCACGGTCAGGCGGGTGGAGAGAAGGCCCGGGATCGTGGCCCCCAGATCGACCGAGATCTGCGTCTGGCCATTCGCCAGCGCGGCGGTGGCGCCCAGGACACTCATCACATCGACCGAGGCGCCAGCGAGACCCCTCTGAGGCGCCAGCGCTGCGGCGTCGCCGAGGGGATCCACTTGGCCGATCGGGACCGTGGGACCGGCATTCGGCAGCGCGTTCAGGATGCCCGTCAGGGCATTGACCGCGCCGCTGTTGCCTTGCGCGGCGACCCGAAGCGCCATCAGGACCTGCCCGACGCTGGCATTGGCCTGCGCGAGGTCGGTGTAGTTCGCCGCTGCCAGATTCAGGCTCGTCGCCAGGGCATCGAGAACCCGCAGCCCGTCGACGCGCGTGCCGAGCAGGGCATTGTAGTCGCTGACGCTCAGCGACAGCTGTGCGCCGAGCATCGCACCGAGCAGGGCATTGGTGATGCCGTTGCTGACTTGCAGCGTGCCCGATCCGATGCTGAAGGCCGCGAATTGCGCGCTGGCGGCGGTCCCGACGACCCGGAGCGGAATCGACCCGGCAAGCCCGATTGTCCGTCCGAAGGTGATCGGTACCGCCGTCGACAGCCCGACCCGAACGGCGTTGGCCGGGCTCGACCCCGGGTGAAAGCGGTTGGCAGGTGCAACCCCTGGTACGCTCGCGTCGTAGGTGCCGGGATCCACCGTGGCGACCGCGCTGCCGTAGCCGTTGTCGCCCAGCGATCGGCGCGCCATCGTGTTGGCCTGGGTCGGATCGATCGCCCCCATCATCGCGGCGATGTCGGCCGCCGCCTGCGCCTTGCGCCGTTCCTGGAACACGAGGCCCAGATCGACCCCGACGGCGCCGGCCGCCAACAGGAACGTGCTGCCGAGCGCCACGAGAATCGCAACGTTGCCGCCGCGCGCCGTGCCGAAGCGGCGCAACCGGTTCCGGATCCAGCCGATCACAGACCCCCCTTCCGCACGCTGATGGTGCTGCGAAGGATGGTGGGCAGCATCGGGAGCAGGCTCGAAAAGGCGTTGATGCCCAGGGAGGCGGTGTTGGCGGAGAGCGTGACGGTGTAGATCGTCGCGTCGTTGGGGTCGGATCCGACCTGCACGGCAACGCTGCCCGGCCGGAACATCGCGCCCGTGCTCAGGCTGCGGTTCACGGTGTTCTGCGCGAGGGTCGCACGCTCCGTGTCGGTGATGCCGGCCACCGACGCGCGCGCCGCTTCCGCAGCGATCTGGCGCAGGTTGTGGGCCGCGCCGAGGCAGATCCCGAGCATGCCGATCCCGGCGAAGAGCACCAGGAGCAGCGGTGCCACGAGGGCGAACTCCACCGCGGAACTGCCGCTGCGGCAGGCGAGTCTGGTGGTTGTCGGGCGATGGAGCAGGCGTCTGATGCCCATCGGTCTACCTCTGAGAGTTGTGCTCGATTTTCCCTTTCAATCTATCGTGGCGCTCGAATCCTAACCAAGGGTTGTGTATTCAAAATAAGAACGCGGTAAATAACGGTATTCAGCCGCGTCAGATTGCGACAGACGCGCGCAGCTCGCCGATCCCGGCCGGGTCGAACGCAACGCTTTTGACGATGGCGTGGACCGGCTGTCCGATCGCGAGCCCGAGATCGCGGACGGCCGCCCGGGTAATGCGCGCGACGAGATGCGCGTCGTGGCAAGCGATCTCCACGGCCATTTCGGTGCCCGAAGCGCTCATTCCGCTGATTCGACCGGCCAGGATGTTGCGCGCGCTGAGGCCCTGGGGCGGTGCGGTCGCGATCAGCACGTCGCGGGCGGGGATACGCACGCGCAAACGCGTCCCGACCGGGCGCGCCAGCCCCGGCACCAGCAGGCGCCCCGCAGCGCCGGTGAGGCGCGTGAGGCCGGTGTCCGGATCGATCGCCTCCACCACCATGTCCAGCAGTGCGCCGGCTTCGGCGTCGTGGACCGGCGCGAGATCGGCCCGGCGCAGGATCGCTTCCGCGGGTCCGGCGGCGGCCACGCGGCCCGCCTCCAGCACGACGACCGTGGTGGCGAGTCGCGCGACCTCCGAAACCGCGTGACTCACATAGACGATCGGCACGCCGGCCTCGTCGCGCAGGCGCTCGATCGCGGGGAGGATCTCGGCCTTGCGGGTCTCGTCCAGGGCCGCGAGGGGCTCGTCCATCAGCAGGAGGCGCGGCCGGGCCAGGAGCGCCCGTCCGATGGCGACCCGCTGGCGCTCGCCGCCGGAGAGCCCGGCGGGCCGGCGATCGAGCAGGTGACCGATGCCGAGCATGCCGACCACCGCCTCGACATGCGCGGGGTCGGCCCGGTGGCGGGCAAAGACGCGACCGTAGGCGAGGTTGGTTCGCACGCTGAGATGCGGAAACAGCCGCGCGTCCTGGAACACCACGCCCACCCGTCGGCGATGGGGCGGCAGGAAGAGGCCGATGCCCGTATCGACCAGCGTGGTGCCGTCCACGACGATCCGACCTCGATCGGGCCGGGCGAGCCCGGCGATCAGGTCGATCAGCGTGGTCTTGCCTGAGCCCGAGCGCCCGAACAGCGCCGTCAGACCCGGCCCGGCCTCGAAGGCCGCGTCGAGCGCGAAGGCGCCGCGGCGCAGGGTGACGTCGACCTGGATGCTCACGCGCAGCGACTCGGGTAACCAACCGGGCGGCGTGGTCCTGCGTTGGCGTCGTACCCGATCACGTTGGACACGTTAAACGACAGTGCCACCGTCGCCGAGTGAGGCGCGGGTCCCCTCTGCCATGCGGGACAGGTCTGCTTTCGCAGAGAGCCGGGTGAGGGATGCGAACTTTCAGCACGAGGCATCCCCTGTCGGCGCCTCGAGAGTGCGCTCGATCCTGTGGGTTCTCGTCCCTCACCCCAACCCTCTCCCGCGCGCGAGAGGGGGCCGGTCGCGCGTGCCAACCTGTCTGGAGACGTGTGTCGTGTACGGTGCGCGTTGCAATCGTGCGCGGCACTCACCTCTTGAGGTGACGCGCCCTCTTGGGCCGAACCGGTGCCCGCTTCGGCGGAGAGCGCTCCAGCGGGGACAGAATCGCGATGATCACGGTCCATCATCTCGAAAACAGCCGCTCGCAGCGTGTGCTCTGGCTGCTGGAGGAACTCGGGCTGGCCTACACGGTGAAGCGCTATGCGCGCGATCCCCGAACCATGCGGGCGCCGCCGGACCTCGTCGCCATCCACCCGTTGGGCAAGGCGCCCGTGATCACCGACAACGGGGTCGTTGTCGCGGAGACCGGGGCGATCGTCGCCTACCTGACCGAGACGGCGGGGGGCGCCCTGGTGCCGGTGGCCGGGACGGAGGCCCGCAGGCGCTACATCTATTGGTTGCATTACGCGGAAGGGTCGGCGATGCCGCCGCTCCTGCTGAAGCTGATCTTTTCCCGCCTTGCGCCGGGTAGCCCGTGGCTGCTGCGACCCCTCGTTCGCCGGATCACCGGGACGGTACTGCGTGGCTTCGTCGATCCCGACCTGCGGCGGCATGCAGCGTTCTGGGAGGCGGAACTCGCCGATGGTCCCTATGTCTGCGGCGCGGATTTCACCGCCGCCGATATCATGATGAGCTTCCCGCTGGAGGCGTTCGCGGCCCGCGGCACCGGGGCGGGGCCGCGGGTCCTGGCATGGCTGGAGCGTATCCACGCGCGCCCCGCTTATCGCCGGGCCCTGGAGGCGGGCGGTCCCTACGCGTATGCCGGCACCGGCGGATCGCCGCCGACCGGGTGATACGGCGCGCGCCGCGGGCTGAGAGAGGGGCGGGACGGAAGTAGCCATCTAGCCCGCGCCCAGCTTTCGTCCCAGCCGATTGGCCAGGAACTCGGAGGCGAGCAGCGCCGTCACCGAGATGGCGATCGACACCAGGGTGAGGCGGAGCGCCGGCCCCTCCCCGCCCGGAACCTGGGTCAGCGTATAGATGGCCGAGGGCAACGTCTGGGTCTCGCCCGGGATGTTCGACACGAAGGTGATGGTGGCGCCGAATTCCCCCATCGCCTTGGCGAAGGCCAGCACGGCACCCGCGATGCAGCCCGGCAGGCTGAGCGGCAGCGTGACGGTGAGGAAGACCAACAGAGGGCTCGCGCCCAGCGTCCCGGCCGCCTGCTCGATCCGGCGATCCACAGCCTCGATCGACAGCCGCATGGCCCGCACCATCAGCGGGAAACCCATGATCGCGCAGGCCAAAGCCGCCCCGGTCCAGCGGAACGCCAGGACGACCCCGATCTCCGCCAACAGGCTTCCGACCGGGCCCCGACGGCCGAAGGCCAGGAGCAGCAGGTAGCCGGTCACCACAGGGGGCAGGATCAGCGGCAGGTGAACCAGCCCGTCGAGGAGCGCGCGCCCTGGAAAGCGGCGCCGGGCCAGGAGCCATGCGGTCGCGAGGCCGGGCCCGAGGCTCGCGAGCGTCGCGACTGAGGCCACCTTGAGGCTCAGGGCGACGGCGGTCCACTCCGCCGGGGTCAGGTCCAGCATGGCGGGGCTCCACCCGCTACCGGCCGGCAGCGGGGGCCTCGACCACCGAGAAGCCCTGGCGCTCGAAGGCGCTTCGAGCCGCCGGGCCGCGCAGATTGCGCAACAGGACCGCGGCATCGGGGTTACGCGCGTCCTGGATGACGGCCGCCGGGTAGACGATCGGCGGATGGCTGTCGGGCGGGAAGGTCGCCAGCACCTGCACGCTGGGATCGGCGGCCGCGTCGGTGGCGTAGACGATGCCGAGCGGTGCTTCGCCCCGGGCGACCAGCAGAAGGGCCGCGCGCACATTGTCGGCCTGGGCCACTTGCCCCTTCACGGCTTCCCAGGCGCCCAGCTTCTCCAGGGCGGCCTTGCCGTACCGGCCGGCCGGGACGGCATCGATCGTCGCCATAGCGAGCTTGCCGCTGCCGAGCAGTTTGGTCAGCGTCGTGCCGAGATCCGGAGCCAGCGCGACCCGGGGATCGGAATCTTCTGTCTTCGGGCCTGGGGCGATCAGAACCAGCGCGTTGCGCAGCAGGTCGACCCGCGAGCCCGGCTTCAGCAGGCCGGCCCGGGCCACATCATCCATCCAGGCTTGGTCCGCCGAGATGAACAGGTCGGCGGGCGCGCCCGCCTCGATCTGCTTCGCGAGGGTGTTCGAGCCCGCATAGGAGATCCGTACGGACTTCCCGGTTTCCTTCGCCCAAGCCGCGGTCGCATCGTCCAGCGCGTCCTTGAGGCTGGCCGCAGCGAACACCACGACGGGATCTCCCGCCCGCGCGGCGTGGGGCGCTGAGCCGAACGCCAGAGCCCCGAGGGGGAGCGCCACGAGGATGCGTCGGGTCGGGCGCATGGCCGAAGGTCCCCTTTGTCGCCGTCCGCTATATCCGGCCGGGTATGACGGGGAGCATAAACGCCGCTTGATGCCCGGCCAAGAACCGGTGCCCTGCCCGGCGACGTGCGCGCGTGCGGCGTTCAGCCATGCGCCGGGTCGCGGGGCTCTTTCGGAGCATTTTCCGCGCGATGCAGGCGGCTCAGCAGGACGAGAAGGTGCCCCGGCAGTGGCCCATCGGGTGTCGGGCCGCCGAAGAGCCGTTCACGCGGCGGCCGCGCAGGCGCCGACGGCTCGGCGACGACCACGGGCCCGAAGCGGCCGGAACGTCTGGACTTGGTCACGCGGTACGCACCCTGCTTCATCGCGTTTCACGTCGAAAGCCGGCCGAAAACGTCGCTCCGCGAAGCGGGTTCCGCTCGGTTGCGCGGTCGCCTGTGGTTAACGTGTGCGCACGATGCCGCATTGCTGTGCGTGCGCGGTGGCGATTCGTGGTCCGGTCTTTCACCAGGTCCGGAGGTCGCGCCGCTCAGGCGATCCGGCCTCCGGCAGCGGGGTCATGCCGGCCGCCACGACGAGTGCCCACAGCCACGCGGCGCACGTGGTGGCACAGGCAAGTGCGGCACTGATGAAGAAGGGGGCGGTCATCGACTATGCGTGCCTGCCAAAACTGGCGCGCCAACTCACGAATGAGTGGCGTGCCGGAGTTGAGGGGTCTGGCTTTGGGAAGCCGAGACTGTCTAATCATACATTCCGGACCGAGATAGTGATTTAGAACATCAACGAAATGAGTATTGCCGCTTGTGTCTCCCGCGCAACAAATCGCGCCGCGACCGTGAGGGCACGGGCCGGTCCCGCCCGGCGGCGTCGGTTTTTTCGCGTCGGCATCCGCTTGCCCCCTGTGATGTCGCGCGCGTCGGCGTTACAGCCCGGACCCATGCTGGAAGGTTTGCCGCCCCATCGCCCGTCCCACGTCCTGTGCCTGCTGACCGACGAGCGCTCGGCGCGGGCCATGACGGATCTTCTGGGCGAGATGTTCGATCCCACCGAGACCGCCGTCGCGGCCTTCGAGGATGCGGACGGACGCACGTGGCGGCTCGAAGCCTATTTCGCGGATGCACCCGATGAAGACTACGTCCGCGCGCTGATCCGGCCGGTGATCGGCGACGCCGCCGACGCGGCGGAATTTCGTACGATCGACCAGCAGGATTGGGTGCGGGCCTCGCTGGAGGGGCTGAAGCCCGTCCGGGCCGGGCGCTTTATCGTTCACGGCTCGCACGACAGGGATGCGGTGCGCGCCAACGATCTGCCGATCGAGATCGAGGCGGCGCTGGCCTTCGGCACGGGGCACCACGGTACGACGCTCGGCTGCCTGCGGGCGCTGGTTCAGGTGCTGAAACGGCGGCGGCCGGCCCATATCCTCGACGTCGGCACGGGCACCGGGATCCTGGCCTTCGCGGCCGCCAAGGCGTTGCGACAGCCGATCGTGGCCGGGGATCTCGACGCGGAGGCGGTGCTCACGGCCCGCGAGAACGCCCGCGCCAACGGTCTCGGCCCCTATCTCAAGCTCTATCTCGGCCCCGGTGTGCGCCACCGCCTCGCTGCCCGTCCGCGTCATTTCGATCTGGTTTTCGCCAACATCCTGGCGGGGCCGCTGCGACTCCTCGCCCCCTCGCTGACGCGGGTGGTGGCCCCCGGCGGCGTATTGGTTCTGTCCGGCCTGATCGAGCGCGATGTCCCGGGCGTCCTCTCGGCTTACCGACACCAGGGCTTCGCCCTCGTGCGCCGCGGTCTGATCGAGGGCTGGGTCGCCCTCGTGCTGATGCGCGGCGGCGCGGCCGCGCGCCCCGTGCGACGCCTTCAGCGCTGAACCGCGCGCAGGCGGGCACGATCGGCCCGCGTAAGGTCTGAGCCAGTCCTCGACCCGTTATGTCCCCGCGGAGTATCTCTGATCGCTGCCCGCGCCCTCAGCGCGCGGCGCGGACCTTGCCGGGCGGGCAGACACGGTCGGATCCGGCCTCGGCCGGCTCCGGCGGGGTCGAATCCTGGAAGCACTGCGACACCGGCGCGCCGAGCGCCGCCATCAGGACACGCAGGCCCTCGATCCACTCCTCGACCTCCGCGAGCGACGCGAAGCCCTCCCGGCGAACGACAGTATCGGGTTCGACCGTCACGATGGCGTCGAAGCAGCCATCCGCTCTGTCGCTGATCCGGTAGTAAACGCGACGTGCCATGATCCCGAGATAGGCCAAAACCCACGGCGTGATAAGATTGTTCGCGATTTTTTCATGTTGAATAAGGTATGCGGGCCAGCCATTGCTGGGCTGCGCGCTGCATGACGGGTGCCGTCTGACAACCTGTACGGGCATCGTGCGCGCCCTCACCCTGCATTCCCGATGCCGGGTCGGTTGCCATGCCGGCGGCGAGCGCTCTACCCTCCCGCCATGATCGAGCCGCCGCCGTCCCGACCACGCCAGCGCTTTCAGACGTTCGACGACCCGGGCCATCGCAAGGGGCCGGAACGGATCGAGGCTCTGCGGGCCGCCCTGCGCGAGACGGGGGTCGACGGTTTCGTCGTGCCGCGGGCCGACGAGCACCAGTCCGAATACGTCCCCGCCGACGCCGAGCGGCTCGCTTGGCTCACCGGGTTCACCGGGTCGGCCGGGACTGCGGTGATTCTGTCGGAAGCCGCCGCACTGGTGGTGGATGGCCGTTACACGCTCCAGGCGCCCGAGCAGGTCGATACCGGCATCCTCGCGATCGTGCCGTTGGCCGAAACGACGCCCGAAGCCTGGATCGGTGCCAACCTCAAGCGCGATCAGGTGCTGGGCTACGATCCGTGGCTGCACACGCCGGACGGATTGGCGCGCCTGGAACGGGTGGCCACGAAGGCGGGCGGTGCCCTGCGGGCCGTGCCGAACCTCGTGGATGCCGTCTGGGCCGGTCGGCCGAAGCCGCCTGCCGGCCGGGTCATCCGCCATCCGGACGCGCTCGCGGGCGAAACGGTCGCCGACAAGCTCGCCCGGGTGCGGGACAGCCTGACGGAGGCCGGCTGCGACGCCCTGGTGATCTCCGATCCGCACAACCTCGCCTGGGCCTTCAACCTGCGCGGCGCCGATGTCGGGCATACGCCCCTGGCCCTCGGTTACGCGATCCTGCCGCGCGAGGGGCAGGCGCGCCTCTTTCTGGCCTCGCCGGCCGTCGATCCGGACCTGCGCGCGGCGCTCGCGCCCGTCGCCGAGATCCTGCCCAGGGCCGAGCTTGAGGATGGGCTGGCGTCGCTCAGCGGGGCCCGGGTCCGGCTCGATGCGGCCACGGGCGCGGTCGCCCTCAAGGAACGGATCGAATCGGCCGGCGGCACGGTCGATGTCGGCAAGGATCCGATCACCGCGATGAAGGCGCTCAAGAATGCCGCCGAGATCGCGGGCGCGCGCGCCGCCCATCAGCGCGATGGGGCCAGCGTCGTCCGCTTCCTGGCGTGGCTCGACGCGGCATCCACGGCCGGGGGCCTCACCGAGATCGCCGCCGTCGAGGCGCTGGAGGATTTCCGCGCCGCGGGCGGCGATCTGCGCGACGTCTCGTTCCCGACCATCTCGGGATCCGGACCCAACGGGGCGATCGTCCACTACCGGGTCACCCGCGCCAGCGACCGGGCGGTCCGGCCGGGCGAGCTGTTCCTGATCGATTCCGGCGCGCAATACCCGGACGGCACCACCGACATCACCCGGACCGTCGCGGTGGGCGCGCCGAGCGCGGCGATGCGCGACCGCTTCACCCGGGTGCTGAAGGGCCATATCGCCATCGCCCGGGCGGTGTTTCCCAACAAGACGACCGGCGCGCAGATCGATGCCTTCGCCCGGGCGCCCCTATGGCAGGCGGGGCTCGATTTCGACCACGGCACCGGCCACGGCGTCGGCGCCTTCCTGTCGGTGCACGAGGGGCCGCAACGGATCGCCAAGACCGGTACGGTGGCGCTCGAGCCCGGCATGATCCTGTCGAACGAGCCGGGCTACTACGCGGCCGGCGCCTACGGCATCCGGATCGAGAACCTCGTTCTGGTCGAGACGCGCGCCATCGCGGACGGCGAGCGCCCGATGCTCGGCTTCGAGACGCTGACGTTGGCGCCCTACGACCGGAACCTGATCCAGACCGAGCTGCTCGAACCGGGGGAGCGCGCCTGGATCGACGCCTACCATGTCTGGGTCCGCGAGGCGCTGTCGCCGGAGCTCGATGCCGGAGCGCGCGACTGGCTGGCACGCGCCACGGCGCCGCTGCCCGGGTGAGGCCGCGGCGCGCGACCGCCACGGCCCTTCGTGGTAAGCGCGTCGTCACGGAATGGCCCGAACGCTGGGCCTGAAACCGCGGCCGCCTGGCCCGCGAAGGGACAGCATGATCCGCCGCCTCGTCCTCCCGATTCTGGTCCTCGCCGCGAGCCTGTCGGCGGCCCTGGCGCAGGGTCTGCGCACGCCGCCGGATCTGGTGCGGTCGAGCCTTGTCGCCGAGCCCGCCGCGGTGGCGGGGGCGCGGCCTTTTACCCTCGCGGTGCGGATGCTGGTGAAGCCCGGCTGGCACGTCTACTGGCGCAACCCGGGGGATTCGGGCCTGCCGCCCGAGGTGACCTGGACCCTGCCGGCCGGCTTCAACGCCGGGGCGCTCCAGTGGCCGGCGCCGGAGCGGATCCCGATCGCGACGCTGATGAATTACGGCTACGAGGGCGAGGTCACGCTCCTCGTCCCCGTGACGCCGCCGCCGAGCCTCGATCCGGCCAACCCGGTGCAGATCCAGGCCAAGCTGACCTACCTCGTCTGTGAGACCGAGTGCGTGCCGGGCTCCGCGGATCTTGCCCTCACCGTGCCGGTGGGCGAGCCGCGTCCCGATCCGGACAATGCAGCCCTGTTCGCCCGCGCTCGGGCCGCCCTCCCGACCCCTGCGCTCTGGCCGATGAACCTGTCGAGCCAGGGCGATACCCTGCAGCTCGATTTCACGGCAACGGGGCTCAGGCCCGACACGATCCGGAACGCCGCCTACTTCCCGTATGCCGAGACCGCGATCGACAACGCGGCCGCACAGGTGATGGCGGTCGACGGCACCGGCCTGCACCTCACCGTCGCCCGGAGCAGCCCGACCGAAGCGGCTCCCACGGCCCTTCCGGGTGTGCTGACCCTGGACGAGGTGACCGAATCCGGCAGCCGCCGCCTCGCCTTCGCGTATGGCGACGAGCCGGTGCTTCCGGCCGCGACCGATCCGTCGGTTCCCGTCGCGGCGACGCCGGCCGGGGCCGCCGCGCCCGACCTCGACCTGCTGACGTTTGCCACCGCCACCGCCTTCGCTTTTTTCGGCGGCCTCATCCTCAATCTGATGCCCTGCGTCTTCCCCGTCCTGTCGATCAAAGTGCTGAGTCTCGTGCGGCATGCGGGCGAGGGTCCGGCCCGCCTGCGCCTGCACGGCTTCGCCTATACGGCCGGCGTGCTGGCGAGTTTCCTGGGTCTGGCCGGAGTGCTCATCGCCCTGAAGGGCGGAGGGGCGGCGATCGGCTGGGGATTCCAGCTGCAATCGCCCCTGGTGGTGGCGGGGCTCGCCTATCTGCTCTTCGCGATGGGCCTGAGCCTGTCCGGCGTGGTCGAGGTCGGGGGACGGCTCGCGGGTGTCGGCGATCCCCTGACCCGGCGTTCCGGCCTGAGTGGTTCGTTCTTCACGGGCGTGCTGGCCACGCTGGTGGCGACGCCCTGCACGGCGCCGTTCATGGGCTCGGCAATCGGCTTCGCGCTGACCCAGAGCGCAGGTGTGGCGCTTGCCGTGTTCGCGAGCCTCGGGCTCGGCCTCGCCCTGCCGTTCTTGGCTCTCACTCTCTGGCCCCCGGCCCTTCGGGCGCTGCCGCGGCCGGGCGCCTGGATGGAGACGCTCAAGCAGGTGCTCGCCTTCCCGGTCTACGCCACCGTGGCTTGGCTGGTCTGGGTCCTGTCGCAGCAGGTTGATCCGCGGGGCCTTCTGGCGGCGCTGATCGGCCTCGTGCTGGTGGGTTTCTCCGCCTGGGCCTGGGAGCGCGGACGCGCCGCCGCGCCCGGGGCACGCCGGATCGCGCAGGTCTGTGCGGCGCTCGCCCTGATCGCCGTGGTGGCCCTGGTGTCCACCCTCCCGCAGGACCGTGCCGCGCCGACCGCGCAGGCCGCCGCCGGTGGTATCGAGCCGTTCACGCAGGCCCGTCTCGATGCGCTGACGAGCGCGCACAAGCCGGCCTTCGTCAACATGACCGCGGCGTGGTGCATCACCTGCGCGGTCAACGAGACGACCTCCCTCTCAACGAAGGCCGTGCGGGCCGCGATGGCCGAGCGGGGCATCACCTATCTGAAGGGCGACTGGACCAACCAGAACCCCGAGATCACGCGCCTGCTGGAGAAGCACGGCCGGAGCGGCGTGCCGCTCTACCTGCTCTACACCGGCGGCGGCGAGCCCCAGGTGCTGCCCCAGATCCTCACCGAGGGCACGGTGCTCCAGGCCCTGGCCTCCGTGCCGGCCGCCGACAGGAGTGCCGCGCTCACCCGCTGATCGAGGCTTCCCGAAGGGCGGAAGCCCTTTGGCGGGGTGTCGGGGCGGAGTCCAGACGCTCGGGCTTCGCCCCATAGCAAGGCTCCGCCCTGCACCCGCAAAAGGTCTTGACCTTTCGAAGCCGGGACTTGGTGATTCAGGCTTCGAGGGAGAAGGTTTCGTCGAAGGCGTAGCCGGAGCCGCGGACGGTGCGGATCGGATCGGCTTGGCGGGGGCCGTTCAGCGCCTTGCGCAGGCGGCCGACATGGACGTCGACGGTGCGCTCGTCGATGTAGACGTCGTGACCCCAGACCCCGTCGAGAAGCTGCTCGCGGGAGAAGACCCGGCCCGGGGCCAGCATCAGGAATTCCAGCAGCCGGAACTCCGTGGGGCCGAGATGCAGCTCCTCGCCGGCCCGGCGCACCCGATGACCGGTGCGGTCCAGTTCGAGGTCGCCGGCGGCCAGACGATCCGAGACATGAGCCGGCTTGGCCCGGCGCAGGAGCGCGCGGATGCGGGCGAGCAGTTCCGGCACCGAGAACGGCTTGACGATGTAATCGTCGGCGCCCGTCCCGAGGCCCCGGATCCGGTCGCCTTCTTCGCCCCGGGCGGTCAGCATGATCACCGGCAACCGCTCGGTCTCCCGCCGGGCCCGGATGCGGCGGCAAAGCTCGATCCCGGACAGGCCGGGCAGCATCCAGTCGAGCAGGACCAGATCGGGCATGCGCTCGGCCAGAAGCAGTTCCGCATCGTCGCCCCGGGCCGCCGTATCCACCAGGAAGCCCTCGGCTTCCAAGTTGTAGCGCAGCAGCGTGGTCAATGCCTCCTCGTCCTCGACGATCAGGACTTGCATACTCACCTTCGATGACCCGTTCTCGCGGCGGACGCGGCAATGGTGCCGGAGGCTCCGCCCAGCCTCAACCGAAACCGACCGTCACGGCGGCGACGCCCCCAGGATCCTGCGCCCCGGGAAGCGCTTCACGGCGCCAGACCCCCATCCACCGTCACGTAGTTCGACGCATCGTTCTTCGGCCGTTCTCCGGCGAGCGTCTCGCCCGTGGCGAGGTAGTGGATCGTCTCGGCGATGTTGGTCGTGTGATCGCCGATGCGTTCGACATTCTTGGCGCAGAACAGCAGGTGCGTGCAGAACGAGATGTTGCGCGGATCCTCCATCATGTAGGTCAGGAGCTCGCGGAACAGGGAATTGTACAGCGCGTCGATCTCGCCGTCGCGCTCCCACACGTCGTGGGCCGCCTCGATATCGCGGCTCGCATAGGCGTCCAGCACGTCCTTCAGCTGGCCCTCCGCGAGGTCGCTCATGTGGCGCACGCCGAGCACGATCTTCTGCGCCGGCGCCTGATCGGAGATCGCCACGACGCGCTTGGCCACGTTCTTGGCGAGGTCGCCGATCCGCTCCAGGTCCCCGGAGACGCGGATCGCCGAGATGGTCTCGCGCAGGTCGATCGCCAGGGGCTGCCGCCGGGCGATCAGCAGGACGGAGCGCTCCTCGATGTCCCTCTGGAGGGCGTCCAGGCGCTTGTCGGCGAGGATCACCGCCTGGGCGAGCCCGTCGTCGCGGCGCACCAGGGCGTCGGTCGCCTCGGTGGTCATCTTCTCCGCCACGCCGCCCATCTCCGAGATCGAGCGACGGAGGTTTTCGAGATCGGTGTCGTAGGAGGTAACGATATGGCCGGGCATGGATGAATCCTTCGATGGGGGCCAGAACGTGCGATCCCACCCGGTTGCCGCGATCCCGCCCGGCCGCCGCGGCGCCCGGGTCGCGATGGCGCGGAAACCGGTCTTCGAAACAGCTTAGCCGAAGCGGCCGGTGATATAGTCCTGCGTCCGCCGCTCGGTCGGGTTCATGAACATTTTTTCGGTCTGTGAGAATTCAATCAGCTCGCCGAGATACATGAAGGCGGTGAACTGCGAGATGCGCGCCGCCTGCTGCATGTTGTGCGTGACGATCGCGATGGTGAACTCGTCGCGCAGCTGCTCGATCAGCTCCTCGATCCGGCCCGTCGAGATCGGGTCCAGCGCCGAGGTCGGCTCGTCGAACAGGATCACCTCCGGGCGCTGGGCCACCGTGCGAGCGATGCACAGACGCTGCTGCTGCCCGCCCGACAGGCCCATGCCGGACTGCTTCAGCTTGTCCTTGACCTCGTCCCAGAGCGCCGCCTTGCGCAGCGACGCCTCGACCCGGTCGTCAAGCTCCGATTTCGGCAGCTTCTCGTAGAGGCGGATGCCGAAGGCGACGTTGTCGTAGATCGACATCGGGAAGGGCGTCGGCTTCTGGAACACCATGCCGACCCGGGCGCGCAGATCGTTGAGATCGACCTTCGAATCCAGGATGTTGACGCCGTCCAGCAGGATCTCGCCCTCGGCGCGCTGCTCCGGATAGAGGCTGTAGATCCGGTTGAAGGTGCGCAGCAGCGTCGACTTCCCGCAGCCCGACGGGCCGATCAGCGCGGTCACCTGCCGATCATGGAAGTTGAGGTTGATGTCCTTCAGGCCGTGGAACTGGCCATAGTAGAAGTTCAGCCCCTTCACGGCGATCCGGACGGGCGCCTTGGTGTCGGCGCCGGCCTTGGCGGAGGGCTGCATAAGGGGCTCGGCGGCGGCGGTGGCTGCAGCATGGCTCATCGGGCTAATCCTTCGGCTCGCGCTTCAGCGGGCACGCTGCGGCTTGACCACCAAGCGGGCGATCACGGAGAGGGCGAGGATGGTCATGGTGATCAGAAGCGCTCCGGCCCAGGCCAGCTGCTGCCAGTTGGAATAGGGCGAGAGCGCGAACTGGTAGATCATCACCGGCAGGTTCGGGACGCCACCCATGAGGTCGGGGCTGAACCAGCTGTTGTTGTTGAGTGCGGTGAACAGGAGCGGCGCGGTCTCGCCGGCGATGCGGGCCAGCGCCAGGATGATGCCCGTCACGATGCCGGCCGAGGCGGCGCGCCAGCTCACCTTCATGATCACCATGGAGGGCGGAGCGCCGAGCGCCGCGCCGGCCTCGCGCAGGGTGCCCGGCACGAGGCTCAGCATGTCCTCGGTGGTCCGCACGATCACCGGCGTGGCGATGATCGCGAGCGCGATGCCGCCGGCCCAGCCGGAATAGCTGCCCATGGGCCGCACCATCAGCGTGTAGACGAACAGGCCGATCAGGATCGACGGCGCCGAGAGCAGGATGTCGTTGAGGAAGCGGATCAGGACGGCCAGCTTCGAGGTCCGGCCGTATTCCGCCAGGAATGTTCCGGCCATCACGCCGACCGGCGTCGCGATGACGATGCCGATCGTGGTCAGGATCAGGCTGCCCAGCACCGCGTTGGCGATGCCGCCGCCCTCGCTGCCCGGCCCCGGGGTCGGTTGCGTCAGCAGGGTCGGCGTGAAGCCGCGCACGCCTTCGACGATCAGCATCAGCAGGATCGAGCCGAGCACGATGATGCCGAGCAGCGTGGCAAAGGCGCAGAAGCCACGGAGTATGGCGTCCGCGCGGCGCCGGCCGGGGCGGACCCGGGCCTGCACGAGCGGCGGCGCAGCGCGTGTGTTGATCGCGTCCATGGGGCTCCTCAAGCGACCCGCACGCGTGACGTCAGGATGCGCGCGGCGATCAGGACGATGAAGGTGATGACGAACAGGATGCAGCCGAGCGCCATCAGGGCGTTGAGCTGCATGCCGTCCGCCTCGTTGAATTCGTTGGCGATCCGGGACGCGATGGTCGAGCCGGGATCGAAGATCGAGGCCGAGAGGCGGTTGGCGTTGCCGACCACGAAGGTCACCGCCATGGTCTCGCCCAGCGCACGGCCGAGGCCGAGCATGATCGCGCCGATGATCGACACCGAGGCGTGCCGGATCAGGACGAAGCGCGTCACCTCCCAGGTGGTGCAGCCGACGCCGTAGGCGCTCTCGCGCAGGATCGTGGGGATCTGGTCGAGCATGTCGCGGGCGATCGAGGCCACGAACGGCACGATCATGATCGCCAGGATGATGCCGGCGGTGAGCACCCCGACCCCCGAGGGGATGCGGGCATACAGCACGGTCCCGACGATCGGCAGGCCCTCGACGACGTTCGAGATCGGGATCTCGACGAAGCGGGCGAACAGTGGGGCGAAGATGAACAGGCCCCACATCCCGTAGATGATGCTCGGCACGGCGGCGAGCAGCTCGATCGTCATCGCGACCGGCTTGCGCGCCCAGCCCGGGCAGAGCTGCGTCAGGTAGATGGCGATGCCGAGCGAGACCGGGACGCCGATCAGGAGGGCCAGGAGCGCCGACATCACCGTTCCGATGACGGCCACGAGCGCGCCGTACTGTTCGGTGCCGACGTTCCAGACGCTGGACGTCAGGAAGCCGACGCCGAACTCCCGGAAGGCCGGCAGGCCGCCGTAGACGATGGAGCCGATGATCCCCACGAGGACGGTCAGCACCAGCAACGCCGCGCCGTACGCGCAACCGCGGAACACGGCGTCCATGTTCCGGCTCGGTCCCTTCCGCGCCGCCGACGTACGGGTTCGGCCGAGGGCAATCGTTTCAGTCAAAGCAGACATCCGCGGTTCTCTGCGAAGGATAACGTGGTAGCGCGGCGGGATCTCAGAAGCGAGGGAGGAGGTCGAAGCCTCCTCCCCGTTGGGCTTACATATTGTAAACCGGCTTCCCGTCCTTGCCCTTCACGTTCTTCCACTCTTCGTGGATCAGCGCCACGACGTTGTCCGGCAGCGGAACATAGTCGAGATCCGAGGCAAGCTTGTCGCCGTTCTTGTACGCCCAGTCGAAGAACTTGAGCACATCGGCGGCCTTGGCCGGATCGGCCGGGTCCTTGTGGACCAGGATGAAGGTCGCCGCCGTGATCGGCCACGCCTCCTCGCCGGCTTGGTTGGTGAGCGAGATGCCGAAGCCGGGGGCCGACTTCCAGTCCGCGCTGGCCGCCGCCGCCTGGAACGCCTTGTCGTCGGGCTGCGGGAACTTGCCGGCCTTGTTCTGCAGCAGGGCGTAGGCCAGCTTGTTCTGCTTGGCGTAAGCCGACTCGACGTAGCCGACGGAATTCGGCACCTGCTTCACGGTGGCGGTCACGCCCTCGTTGCCCTTGCCGCCCTGACCGACCGGCCAGGAGATCGTCGTGGCCGCGCCGTACTCCTTCTTCCACGTGTCCGAAGCCTGGGACAGGTAGGTGGTGAAGATGTTGGTCGTGCCCGAGGCGTCGGACCGGTAGACCGGCGTGATGTTCGTGTCGGGCAGTTTCAGGCCGTCATTGAGCTTCGCGATCCGCGGATCGGTCCACTTGGCGATCTTCCCGGCATAGATGTCGGCCAGCACGTCGCCGGTCAGTTTGAGCTTGCCCGGCTCGATTCCGGCGATGTTCACCACCGGCACGACGCCGCCCATCACGGTGGGGAACTGGACGAGGCCGTCCTTGGCCAGCTGCTCGCCCTTCAGCGGCGCGTCGGTGGCGCCGAAATCGACCGTCTTGGCCTGGATCTGCTTGATCCCGCCGCCGGATCCGATCGACTGATAGTTCAGACCCGAACCGGATTCCTTCCGGTAGGCCTCGGCCCACTTCGAGTAGACCGGGAAGGGGAACGTAGCCCCGGCCCCGGTGATGTCGGCGGCCAGCGCCGCAGACGCCAGCTGTACCGTCGCGAGTCCGACGGCGAGCGCGTAAGCGAAGGGTCTCATGGAATCTCCGTTGCCGTCGGGCAAGAGCCTGCGCCACCCCGCCGGCATGCTCATGCCCGCGGCAGAGCCTTGCGGCCGATCCGTGAAAGATCCAGCGCCGGCCGCCCGATGGCTGCGCGGTTACGACAGGTAGATGACACCGGCATGACATCGCGTCGCAGGTCGCGCGGCACGGTTCACGGGTCTCGCGCGTTCCTACCGGCAACGGCACGGGAAGGGACTGGGAACCGTGGTGGGCGAAAACGCCGATTCAGCGACGGAGACTGACCCGAACTGGCTTGCCCTGCATGCCGAACGGGAAGCGGTGGAGCGCGCCCTGACCCTCGCGCAGGCGCGTCAGAAGTTCAGTGGCGATCCGGATGCAGCCGCGGCAGCGCGGCGCGAGGAGGCGGATCTGCTGAAAGATCTCGACCGGATCCTAACCCTGATTCGAGCGGCCGAGTATCGGCGGCGGCCGGGGGCGCGCCGCTGGTGAGGCATTCGGGAGCGGGATCGCCCTACCCGGCCCGGCGCAGCTCCCGCTCCTTCTGGCGCAGGCGCAGGAGCAGCTCGACATGGGTGTCGGTGATCGGCTGCGTGTCGACACTGCCTTCATAGACCGTGCGCAGCGAGAGACCCAGCCGACGCGTATCGATCGTCCGCTTCGGATTCTGTCCCACGTGCGAAAGGTCCTCGGAATCGACGCCTGACAGCTTCATGGCTCCCTCTCGTCCTTCGGCCGCTCCAAACCGCTGCGGCGCCGGGATGGCAAGAGAGTCACCAAGAATGGTTAACGAACCGTTACCGTGAACCGACGGTTAAGCTTACCTGTCAGTTAACCGTCGGCGCCCTGAAGAAGCCGCGCAGCCGCCGCGCGGGCTTCATCGGTCACTGTTGCCCCCGCGAGCATCCGGGCGATCTCCTCCCGGCGCTCGGCCACGGGAAGGCTGGCGACCCGCGTTGCGACACGGCCGGCCCCTTTCACGGGTGCCTTCGCGATAAGGAAATGCGTCTCCGCGCGAGCCGCGACCTGCGGCGCATGGGTGACGGCGACAACCTGTACGTTCGCGGCCAGGCGTGCCAGGCGCAGCCCGATGGCATCCGCAACAGCACCGCCGACGCCGGTGTCGATCTCGTCGAAGATCAGGGTCGGGGCCGAGCCCTTATCGGCCAGCACCACCTTCAGGGCGAGCATGAACCGCGACAACTCGCCGCCCGAGGCGACCTTCATCATCGGTCCGGGCTTGGTGCCGGGATTGGTCTGCGCCCAGAACTCGACCCGGTCGGTGCCGGCCGGATCGCGCGATTCCGGGTCGGTGACGATCTCGGTGATGAATCGGGCGCGCTCGAGCTTCAAGGGGGGCAGCTCGGCCTTCACGGCGGCGTCGAGCTGCTTGGCGGCGCGGCGGCGACCGGCACTGAGCTTTTCGGCGGCCTCGGCATAGGCAGCCTCCGCGGTGGCAAGAGTCTGTTCGAGGCCTGCCAGTGCCGCTTCCCCGGCATCGATCGCCGCAACGTCGCCGGCATAGCGCTCGGCAAGCGCCGCAAGATCGTCGGCCGCGACGTCGTATTTGCGGGCGGCCGCCCGCAGGGCGAACAGCCGTTCCTCCACCCGCTCGAGATCGCGGGGATCGAACTCGGTCTCCGCCACCGCGGCGTCAAGCACGGCTCGAGCCTCGTCGAGGGCTACGATCGCGGCGTCGAGGGCGTTGACGCAGGGATCGACGAGGGCGGGGAGCTGCGATGCGCGGCGCTCCAGCTTACGCAGGGCGGCCGAGATATGGGGTACCCCGGAATGGGTCCCGCCCACCGCTTCCAGCGCCGCATTCAGTTCGCGCGCGACCTTCTCGGATTGCTGCATGATGCTGCGGCGCTCGGCGAGCTGAGCCTCCTCACCGGGCTTCGGCGCGAGTGCAGCCAGCTCCTCCACGGCGTGGCGCAGGAAATCGGCCTCCTTCCGGGCCGCCTCCACCCGAGCGCGGTGCTCGGCGAGGTCGGATCGGGCGGTGCGGACCGCGCGGGCGGCCGCCGCGACCTTGGTGAGCTGGCCCTGCAGGCCGCCGAACGCGTCGAGGATCGCCCGGTGCGAGGCCGGATCGGCCAGCGCACGGTCGTCGTGCTGACCGTGGATCTCCACCAGGGCCGCGCCGATCGCGCGCAGGACCTGGACGCCCACCGGCTGGTCGTTGACGAAGGCGCGGGTGCGTCCGTCCGCCATCTGGGTCCGGCGCAGGATCAGATCGCCCTCCGTGTCGATCTCGGCCTCCGTGGCAATCCGGCGAGCCGGATGGTCCAGGGGCAGATCGAACACGGCGGTGACGACGCCCTGCGCCTCGCCGTGCCGGACGAGGCGGCCATCGCCACGCCCGCCCAGCGCCAGCGCGAAGGCGTCGAGCAGGATCGATTTGCCCGCGCCCGTCTCTCCGGTCAGGACGCTGAGGCCCGTTCGGAAATTCAGTTCGAGACGGTCGATCAGAACGATGTCGCGGATCGCGAGCTGCGCCAGCATGCGGCGGGGGCATTCCTCAGAAGGGGACCGCAGAGATAAGGCCGTGGCGCCGCTGATTCACCCCAAAAATGCGTCGCACAATGGGAAAGGCCCGAAGCAGGCGCTCCGGGCCTCAACGTGTTCGGGGCGGTCGACCTATCCGGTCAGGGTTTCGAAAGGTCGAGACCTTTCGCAGGTCCCGGGCGGGGCCCTGATGAATATCTCAGGGCGCTGCTCTGTGTACCCGCCAAAGGGCTGAAGCCCTTTGGAAACCCGGAAAGCGGGTCAAACCGCTTGTTCACTCGGCCGAGGCCGTCTTGCCCGCAACCGAGCGGTAGATCTTCGACAGGAACGAGGCCTTCTCCTCCCGCGGCTCGAGCCCGTTCTGGGCGAGGAGCGCGTGCGCGTCCTTGTACCAGGAACTGTCCGGGAAGTTGTGGCCGAGCACCGCGGCGGCGTTCTGCGCCTCCTGGGTGATGCCGAGCGCCCAGTAGGCTTCGGTCAGGCGCTCCAGCGCCTCTTCGGCGTGGCGGGTGGTCTGGTACTTGGAGACCACGTCACGGAAGCGGTTGATCGCCGCCGGGAAGTTGCGCCGCTCCAGGTAGAAGCGCCCGACTTCCATCTCCTTGCCGGCGAGCTGGTCGCGGGTGATCTGGATCTTCGCCTTCGCGTCGATCGCGTATTCCGAGGTCGGATACTTCTGGACCAGTTCCTGAAGGGCCGTCAGCGCCTTCTCGGATCGCTCCTGATCGCGGGTCACATCCGGGATCTGCTTGTAGTTCGACATTGCCATCAGGTACTGCGCGTAGGCCGCATCCTTGCTGGCCGGGTGCCGCTGCAGGTAGCGCTTCGAGGCGCTGATCGCGTCGTCGTACTTCTGGCCCTCATAGTTCGCGTAGGCCGTCATGAGCAGCGCCTTCCGGGACCACTCGGAATACTGGTACTGCTTGTCGAGGCTGTCGAACTTCTTGACCGCGCCGTCGTAGTCGCTGTCTTCAAGCTTGGCCAAGCCATCGCTGTAGAGCTTGTCAGCCGGGATGTCCGGAACGACCTCGGGCTTGTACTTCTCGGAGAACAGATTGGTCGGGTCGAAATCGCAGCCGCCCAGGCCGAGGCCGAGGATGGCCACGAGAGGCGCCGCGAAGGCTGCCGCCCGGCGGTAACGAATGGTGACAGGCATCTGGCGCTCTTTCCCGGAAGCGGCGCCATCCCGCGCCGTCATGCCATCGCGTGCGTGGATCCGGCCTTCTGAGCCGAACCCGCCGTTCACGGACCGTTAAACCGTGACGTTTGATTCGGGCACGAAAGCGGCAAGGCTGAGGCGGTACGGAACGATCGCCGACTGTGGCTTGCGGACCACAGGTTGATCGTCAGAGGTCGCCCGCGAAGGCGGCGACCCCCAAACCGACGCCGAGTTCCGAGAGGACGGTCTCGCGGCGCGGGCCCTGCGCCTCGACGATCGCGTAATTGGCCCGGTCGGCCAGAAGGGCGGAGAGGACGCCGACATTCATCCGGTGGCCGCCGCAATAGGAGCGGTACGCACCTTGGATCGGCAGGCCGGCCAAGGCGAGGTCGCCGATCGCGTCCAGGATCTTGTGGCGGACGAACTCGTCCGGGAAGCGCAGGCCTTCGGGGTTGACCACCGCGGTCTCGCCGACCGCCACGGTGTTCTCCAGGGAGGCGCCGAGGGCGAAGCCCGCCTTCCAGTACCGCTCCACGTCCCGCATCATCCCGAAGGTGCGGGCGCCCGCGATCTCACGGCGGTAGGTGGCGGGAGAGAGATCCATGGCCCGGCGCGAGCGGCCGATCACCGGGCTCTCAAAATCGATTTCCACATCGAGGCGGAAGCCCCGGTCGATCGGCCGAAGTTCCGCGAAGGACCGGCCGGTCTCGATGCGGACGTGTTGCAGCACCTTGAGCCAGCGCCGGGGCGCCCCGCAGGCGGCGATCCCGACCTGATCGATCGCCTGCACGAAGGGAAGTGCGGAGCCGTCGAGAATGGGCATCTCGGGCCCGTCGATCTCGATCAGGGCGTTGTCGACGCCCAGCCCGTAGAGCGCGGACATCAGATGCTCGACGGTGGCCACCGCACCCGTCTCGACGTCGCCCAGGACGGTGCAGAGCTCGGTGGCGGAAACGAGTGCGTGATGCGCGTTGATCAGGCGGTCATTGCCGTGGGGCGTACCGGTGCGGAGGAAAGCAATACCGTGATTGGCGGGTGCGGGCCTGAGCGTGATCTCGGCGGGGTTCCCGGAATGAACCCCGATGCCCGAGAGAGTCGCCGGCCCTTTGAGGGTCGTCTGTTTCAGCGTTCGCATTCCTTAGCCCCCGGCCGCGATCAGGCTCCGCCATTCCAACGGGGAATGGGCGAACACCGACTGATCCGTCCGCTGCTTGATGCCCCTGCTCACGCGATCAGGTTGTATCCCGATGCATGTCTCGTCGGTCTTGATGCTTCTATAACTGCACCGCACAGGGCAGCCAAATCACGGATTCTTACGCTCTGTTACAGACACGCTTGCGGTCCGGGAGATGTAAAATGCAGTGTGATCAAGGGCTTAAAAAGTGGTTAACGCGTGGCTAACCCACGGCCGATCTGTGTCATGGATACACCACGAGTCCCCGCTTCCCACAGCTCAAGCATCTTCCGGAGCGCCAAAGTCCGCGGCAGCGCTAACCTGAAGTTGAATATGTGGAACGCGAAAGGCCGGCGGTCACCCGCCGGCCTTCCCCGTTGCCGCAGTGCAGCGGCTGATTAATTCGCCTGACGGCGGAGGAAAGCCGGGATCTCCAGCTGGTCGTCGTCCATCATCCGGCTCTGGGGCGCGACACGGCCCTGGGCGTCGAGATGGCCCTGGGCCGGACGGTATTGCGGGACTGCCGGCGTGACCGGAGCGCGCGGGGCCGGCGGCACGTGGGGCTGCGCCATCTGGGGCAGCGGCGCGGCCGGGTTGGCGCGGGCCGCGGGAGCGCCCTCGATCTCGTCGCGCCGGCCGCCGAAGCCCACCGTTGCCAGACGCCGCAGGAGCGAGGTCCGCTTCGATTCCGGAGCCGACTCCTCCGCCGCGCGATTGGCCAGGATCTGGTTCTGGGCGATCGGCGGCAACTCGTGAATCTGCGGCATGCGCGGGGCGCGGGCGAGGGGCGTGCCGCCCGGAGCGGCCGGGCGCGGCGGCACGAACGGGCCTGACTGGTACTGCGGCGCGGGCTCAGCCGGCAGCGGCGCGGGCGGCGGGGTGAAGTGGGCCGCAGCGCGGGGCTGGACCGGAGCGAGCACCACGTCGTCGCGGTTCATCGGGGCGGCGGGCTCGCGGTTGACCAGCGACTCGGACCGCATCTCGGGGGCCTGAAGCGGTGCGGGGGCCGGCATCTGGCTGGTGATGGGGGCCGGAGCGACCGATTCGGTACGGATGCTCGGCACCGGCGAGGCGGCGCGCGTACGGGCCTCGGCGCGCAGGCGCTCGGCAACCTCGGCGATACGCTGCTCGGTCTCGGCGATGGCCGGGTTGTTGGGCGAGTTCGCCGAGATCAGGGCCGGCTCGATGCCGGTGGCGACCACCGACACGCGGATGATGCCGTCCAGGCTCTCGTCGAAGGTGGCGCCCAGGATGATGTTGGCGTCCTGATCGACCTCCTCGCGGATGCGGGTGGCGGCCTCGTCGAGCTCGTAGAGGGTCAGGTCCGAGCCGCCGGTGATCGAGATCAGCAGGCCGCGGGCGCCCTTCATCGAGACATCGTCGAGGAGCGGGTTGGCGATGGCGGCCTCCGCGGCGCGGTTGGCGCGCTTCTCGCCCGACGCCTCGCCGGTGCCCATCATGGCCTTGCCCATGCCGCGCATGATCGCCCGCACGTCGGCGAAGTCGAGGTTGATGAGACCCTCCTTCACCATCAGGTCGGTGATGCAGGCGACGCCCGAGTAGAGCACCTGGTCGGCCATCGCGAAGGCGTCCGCGAAGGTGGTCTTCTCGTTGGCGACCCGGAACAGGTTCTGGTTCGGGATCACGATCAGGGTGTCGACCGCGGCCTGCAACTCCTGGATGCCGCTCTCGGCGGTCCGCATCCGGCGGACGCCCTCGAACTGGAACGGCTTGGTCACGACGCCGACCGTCAGGATGCCCATGTCGCGGGCCGCCCGGGCGATGACCGGGGCCGCACCGGTGCCGGTGCCGCCGCCCATGCCGGCGGTGATGAAGCACATGTGCGCGCCCGAGAGCTGATCGCGGATCTCGTCGATCACCTCGTCGGCGGCGGCCGAGCCGACCTCCGGGTGCGAGCCGGCGCCGAGGCCCTGGGTCACGCCCAGACCCATCTGGATCACCCGCTCGGCCTTCGAGGAGGTGAGCGCCTGCGCGTCGGTGTTGGCCACGACGAACTCGCAGCCGAGCAGGCCCGACTCAATCATGTTGTTGACCGCGTTGCCGCCGGCGCCACCGACGCCGAAGACGGTGATGCGGGGCTTCAGTTCCCGGATGTCCGGCGCCTGGAGGGTGATGGCCATGGTGTCGAGCCTCTCGCTAACTGTGCTGTCCGTGCGACGCCGCGGCGCCGGATTCTCTTCGACCCACCCGTGGGGTGGGGGCGAAACCTAGAAGCTGTCCCGGAGCCAGCGGCCGACCCGGTTCAGGTAGTTGTCGGTTCCGGTGGCCGCGAAGGCGCCGTGCCCCCGCGGCTCGAAATGCTCGGCATGGGCGACCTGCGGGTAGACCAGCAGACCGACCGCCGCCGAGAAGGCCGGGCCCTTGGCGGCTTCCGGCAGGCCGCGGATCCCGAGGGGGCGGCCGATCCGCACCTGACCCTGGAGGACGCGGCGGGCGACCTCCGGCAGGCCGACGAGCTGGCTGGCGCCGCCGGTGAGCACCACCCGCCGGCCGGCCTGCGCCGCGAAGCCGGCCTCGCGCAGCCGGTCGCGCACCAGCTCGATCACCTCCTCGACCCGCGGCTTGATGATCCGCACGAGCTGCGAGCGCGGGATGTGCGCCGGGGCCTCGCCCTCGTCCTCGCCGACGCCGTGGACCGCGATCATGTCCCGGTCGTCGGAGGGGGTTGAGAGGGCCGAGCCGTAGAGGGTCTTCAGCCGCTCGGCCGCCGCCATGCGGGTCGAGAGCCCACGGGCAATATCCATGGTGACGTGGTGGCCGCCGACCGCCACCGCGTCCGCATGGACGAGGTGCCCGCCCGAGAACACGCCGACGCTGGTCGTGCCACCGCCCATATCGACCACGCAGACGCCCATCTCGGCCTCGTCGTCGACCAGAGCCGAGAGGCCGGCCGCGTAGGGCGTGGCGATCACCGCCTCGACCCCGAGATGGCAATGCTCCACCGCCAGCATGACGTTGCGGGCCGCGGCCAACTCGCTGGTGACGACGTGCAGATCGACGCTCAGCGCCTCGCCGATCATGCCCGACGGGTCGATCACCGCGCCCTGCCCGTCCAGCGCGTAGCCGGTCGGCAGGGCATGGAGCACGGCCCGGCCGGGGCTGACGCCGTGGGCGCTCGCGGTCTCGAGCACCCGCTCGACATCGCTGCCCGTGACGGTGCCGGAGCGGACGTTCACCCGCGCCTGGAAATGCTGCGAGGCGAGCCGGCCGCCCGACATATTGACGATGACCGACTGGACCTCGACCTTGGCCATCCGCTCGGCGGCGTGGACCGCCTGACGGATCGCGCCCTCGGCGGCGGCGAGATCCACGATGGCGCCGCCCTTCAGCCCGAGCGAGCGCTGATGGCCGATGCCGATGATGCGCGCGAGGTGCGTGCGGCCGCGCAGCGTGGAGAGCGCTTCGGCGGGCTGCAGCTCGGCGATGAGGCAGACCACTTTGCTCGTTCCGATATCGAGCACCGAGAGGGTGGTCGAGCGTCGGGCCGAGAGCGGCTTCAGGCGCGGCGTGAGGCCGTGTTGGCTGTGCATTGACGCTACCAAACGCGGGGTGCGGGACGGGCGGAGATCGATCGGAAGGGCATCAGCTGGCCGCGCCCTTCTTCTTCGCCTTCTGGGCTTCCGCGCGGGTTGCGGCGGCCTCCTCGGTCAGGCGCACCACGACGCGGTCCGACATGCGCAGATCCACCGCGATGATGTCCTTTTCCAGAAGGCCGGCCTCGCGCTCGAACCGAACGAGACGGGCGAGCGCGGCGGCCGGGTCGATCTCGGGCAGGCGTACATCGACGCCGTCGAGCTTGAGGGTCCAGCGCCGGCCGGAAACGTAGGTGCCGGCCTTGATCCGGTCGGCGAGCGGGCCGGCGGCGGCGACCAGGGCCAGATATTCCGGCAGCTTGGTGTTGGCTTCCTCGCCGACCACCAGGGGGAGGCTGGCGTAGCGGTCGTCCCGCATGGCGTCGATCACCGTGCCGTCGGCCGCGATGACGCTGAGCTCACCGTTCTTCTGCCAGAGGGCGGCGGGCTCGCGCTCCACCTGGGTGATGGCGATCTCGTTGGGGTAGATCTTGCGCACCGAAGCCTGGGCGATCAGCGGCACGCGCAGCAGCTTCTCGCGCACGGCGCCGACGTCGAGGAACGGCACCGAGGAGCGCCAGTCGATGCCGGCCGCAGCCAGGACTTCGCGCTCATACATCCGGGAGATGCCCGAGATGGTCACGCGCTCGACGCCGAAGCCGAGAACCCGCGCGGCGATATCAAGGGGGCGTCCCTGCTCGGCCACGAAGGAATCGTATCGCCCGCTTGCCACGAAGCCGGCAAGCGCAAAGGCCGCGAAGGTCATGGAGACGGCGACGGTTCCAGTCCCGCGGGACAGGCGTGCGCCCAGGCGCTGGCCGGAGCGCGCGCGGCGAACCGAGAGCGACCGGGACGGGAGCCGGCCCATCACAGCCCCGGCGAAACGCGCGGGACCGCTCCGGCCGGCGGCGTCGCCGCTCAGCGATTCAGGGAAGCGTCCTCCACCATCCATCGGACGAGCTCACCGAAGCTAAGGCCCGCATGGGCCGCCATATCCGGCACAAGGCTCGTCTGGGTCATGCCGGGTTGCGTGTTGACCTCGAGAACCACGAGTCGGCCGGTTCCACCCGGCGTGTCGTCGAATCGAAGGTCGGCACGGCTGACGCCCCGGCAGCCCAGTGCTTGATGCGCCGTTAACGACAGTTCTTGGACACGCTGGTAAACATTTGGTTTAAGTTCGGCCGGCAGCACGTGGACCGAGCCCCCGGGGGCATATTTCGCGTCGTAGTCGTACCAGTCCCCCGTGGCGGCCTTCACCTCGATGACGCCGAGCGCCTTGTCGCCCATCACCCCGCAGGTGAGTTCGCGGCCGGCTATGTAAGGTTCTGCAAGGACTTGCTCGCCGTAGGTCCAGGCGTCCGAGCCCAGGATCTGGGGCGGATGCGAGCGACCATCGCGCACGATGATCACCCCCATGGATGAGCCCTCGGCGATCGGCTTCACCACGTAGGGTGGCGGCAGGGCGTGTGTCCGGGCGGCCTCGTGACGGTTAACGATCCGGCTCTCCGGCACGTCGATGCCGGCCGCGCGCATGGCGGTCTTCGCCCGCTCCTTATTCATGGCGAGCGACGAGGCGAGGACGCCGGAATGGGTGTAGGGAATCTTCAGGATCTCCAGCAGCCCCTGGATCTTGCCGTCCTCCCCGTCCGGACCGTGCAGCGCGTTGAAGGCTACGTCGGGCCTGAGTGCGGTCAGCACCGTAGCGATGTCGGCCCCGACATCGACGCGTGTGACCCGATAGCCCTCGCCCTCGAGCGCGTCGGCGCAGGCCTTGCCGGAATTGAGCGATACTTCCCGCTCGGCTGAGGTGCCGCCCAGGAGGACGGCGACGTGCTTGGACATGGAGGGCTCCGGGGCGAGACTTCGTGTTGGGGATCGGCTCATGCCGGGCCGATCAGGCTCTTGATTGCGGTGAAGACCTGGGCGGCCGTGCCGGCCGGCAGCGTCCCGATACGGCGCAGGATTCGGGTGGACTCAATGCAGGCAATCTTGAGCGGGCGAACCACAGAGGCGACGCTGAGGCCGGCCGCGGCAACATCGTCGATGCGGACATCGCCCGTGGCCTGCGTGTTACGCGCACCGGTGATCATCGCGATCCAGACGTAGCCAGCTTCGGCCACAGCCGGCCCCGATACGATGAGGGCGGGCCGGCGCTTCTCCGCCAACCGATCGGAATAGGGAAACGGCACGACGACGACGGTCCCGGCCGGCAGCTCAGAGGTCGGCATAGTCTTCATCGTCGATCGGGCCGGCCCATTCCGTGAAGGCCACGAACGGATCCTCCCCGTCAGGGGGAGCCTTGTCGATTCGGATGCCGTCCGGCGTGATCCGGTAGCGCAGGCGGTCCCCCGGCCGGATAGCGAGATGCTCCCGCACCTCCGTTGGCAGGACAGTCTGGCTCTTCACCGAGACTTTTGAATAAGCGGTCCGTGCGCGTTGATCCGCCATGTCGGTCCCTCTCACCGTCTGGCTTACATCTTACCGGCTTACCACCGGTGACGCCAAGCCGATCCGGCGGATTTCCCAGCGCAGCGCGACCCCGCTGGTCTCCCGCACCCGGCGGCGGACGTCTTCGCCCAGCCCCTCGATATCGGCCGCGGTGGCGGTGCCGGTGTTGATCAGGAAGTTGCAGTGCATCGCGCTGACCTGCGCCCCGCCGCGGGTCAGCCCCCGGCAGCCGGCGGCGTCGATGAGCTGCCACGCCTTGCCGCCCGGCGGGTTGGCGAAGGTCGAGCCGCCGGTGCGTTCGCGGATCGGCTGGGCGGCCTCGCGGGCGGCGGTGACCCGCTCCATCTCGGCCTCGATGGCGGCGCGGTCGCCGGGCTTCCCGCGGAACAGCGCGCGGGTGAAGATCACGTCCTCCGGTGCGTCCGCATGCCGGTAGGAGAAGCCCATCTCGGCGTGGCTGAAGGTGCGCAGCGTCCCCCGGCGATCGATGCCGGTTGCCTCGATCAGCACGTCGGTGGTCTCGCCGCCATGGGCGCCCGCGTTCATGCGCAGCGCGCCGCCGATCGAGCCCGGGATGCCGCGGTAGAACGCGAGGCCGTCGAGCCCGGCCTCGGCGGCGGCCTTGGCGAGGCGCATGTCGGGCACGGCGGTGCCCACCGTCAGGGTATCGCCGTCGATCGCGATGCCGCCGAAGGCCTTTCCCCCGAGGCGGATCACCACGCCGGGCACGCCACCGTCGCGGACGATCAGGTTGGATCCGAGCCCGATCACCGTCACGGGCACGTCCGGTTCCAGGGCGGCGAGGAGGCGGGCGAGATCCTCCTCGTCGGCCGGGGTGAACAGCACCTCGGCCGGTCCGCCGACGCGGAACCATGTGAGATCGGCCAGCGGCTGCTGGCTGAGCAGACGCCCGCGGAGATCGGGGGCGGCGGCGCGGACGCGGTCGTGGAGGGATACGGTCATGCTAGAGCGCTCTCCGCCGAAGTGGAAACCGGTTCGGCGCAAGAGAGCGCGTCACGACAAAGGCTTAGAGCCGCGCGCGATTGTAACGCGATCGGGCACGGCTCTAAGCTTCGCGCCGGCAGAATCGGCTTGCGTGAGGGGATCGCGGGGCGATGGATGGCGAGGCAGCCAAATCTCTGGTCTTCACGCGGGCCGCCGCGCGGAGCCTCGGCCGCCTGCCGAAGAACGCCGAAGATCTGATCCGCGAGAAGCTCCGCTCCTACGCACGCGATTCTGGAAGCCTCGCCAACAACGTGAAGGCGCTCAAAGGCGAGGGAAAGCGTCTGCGCCTGCGCGTCGGAAATTGGCGGGCCATCTTCACGATCGAGCCCGATCGGATCATTGTCCATGCGGTCGGCCCGCGAAGCACGATCTACGATTAGGACTCCGCCCGTGACGATCGTCAGAACCAGGACGCCCTCCGGAGAGGCGATCGTGATTCTCCCCGAGGCTGAATTCGAACGCCTGCGTGACTTGGCGGACGACAATCTCGATGCCCGCCTCATCTCTGACTCGGCGGCGCGGCTCGCGTCCGGCCAGGAAGAACTTCTGAGTGAGGCCGACCTCGACGCCCTGCGGGCGGCGCCGAGCCCCCTGGCTTTCTGGCGCAGGCGTCGGGGCGAAACCGCCGCCGCGCTGGGGAAAGCCTGCGGTCTCGCGGAGGAGGATATCACCGCGCTCGAAACGGGCGCGCGCACAGTGGACATGTCGGTCTACCGTCGGCTCGCGCGGGCGCTCGGCATCGACGCCGAGGACCTCGTGCTCGACGCGTCCTGACGCATCGCCATCCCCTCACCGCCCCCGCGCGGCAAGCTCATCCGGCAGCGCGTAGGCCCATTGGGTGATCGTGCCGGCGCCGAGGAACACCACGTAATCGCCCGGCTTGGCGAGGTCGGCGATGATCCCGGGCAGCTCCTCCGGCCGCTCCAGCGCCCGGGCGTCCCGGTGGCCGCGGGAGCGCAGGCCCGCCACGAGGCTGTCGCGGTCGAACCCCTCGATCGGCGCCTCGCCGGCGGCGTAGACCGGGGCGACGATCACCGTGTCGGCGTCGTTGAAGCAGGTGCAGAAATCGTCGAACAGCGATTGCAGCCGCGTGTAGCGGTGCGGCTGCACGATCGCGATCACCCCGTGCTCGGTCGAGGCCCGGGCGGCCTTGAGCACCGCCTTGATCTCCACCGGATGGTGGCCGTAATCGTCGAAGATCGTCGCGCCGTTCCATTCGCCGGTGCGGGTGAAGCGCCGCTTCACGCCGCCGAAACCGGCCAGCGCGTTGCGGATCGCCTCGGGCTTCACGCCGAGTTCGTGGGCCACCGCCAGCGCCGCGGTGGCGTTGAGGGCGTTGTGCTTGCCCGGCATCGGCAGGACCAGATCCTCCATCTCCATCCGGTAGCCCGGGCGGCGGTCGCGGATCATCACCCGGAAGCGGCTTTGGCCGCCGCGCAGGTCCACGTCGATCAGGCGCACATCCGCCTGCGGGTTCTCGCCGTAGGTGATGATCCGCCGGTCCTCGATATGGCCGACGAGATCCTGCACCACCGGGTGATCGGTGCACATCACCGCGAAGCCGTAGAACGGGATATTGTCGATGAAGCGCCGGAACGCGTCCTTGACCGCCTCGAACGAGCCGAAATGGTCGAGATGCTCGGGATCGATATTTGTGACGATCGCCACGTCTGCGGGCAGCTTGAGGAAGGTGCCGTCGGATTCGTCGGCCTCCACCACCATCCAGTCGCCCTCGCCCATCCGGGCGTTGGTGCCGTAGGCGTTGATGATGCCGCCGTTGATCACGGTCGGATCGAGGTTGCCGGCATCCAGCAGGGTCGCGACCAGGGACGTGGTCGTGGTCTTGCCGTGCGTGCCCGCGATGGCGACGCAGGACTTGAAGCGCATCAACTCGGCCAGCATCTCGGCCCGGCGCACCACGGGCAGGCGGCGCTCCCGGGCGGATTCCAGCTCGGGGTTGTCACGCTGGATCGCCGTCGAGACCACGACCAGCGCGGCCTCCGCGACGTTGTCGGCGTTGTGGCCCACGAAGGTGCGCATGCCTTTCTCGGCGAGACGGCGGACATTGGCGTTGTCGTTGGCGTCCGAGCCCTGCACCGTGTAGCCGAGATTGTGCATCACCTCGGCGATGCCGGACATGCCGATGCCGCCGATGCCGATGAAGTGGATGGGGCCGAGCTTGTCGGGCAGCTTCATGGGTCGAACCGTCTGGTGGCGGGATCGCAGGTCGCGGAATCCCGGAAGGATCAGGTGCGGGCCGCCGTCTCGACGACGACCTCGGCCAGCCGTTCGGCGGCATCATGGATGCCCGCGCTTCTGGCCGCATCGGCCGCCGCGGTCAATTTTGCCGGCGTCGCGAAGCAGGCTGTGAGCTCTGCGGCGAGGCGATCCGGGGTGAAGTCCGACTGCTTCACGGCCAAAGCGGCGCCGATGGCATCGAGGGTCGCGGCGTTGGCGGCCTGGTCCTGATCGAGGGATCCCGGCAGCGGCACGAGGATCGCCGGACGACCGATCGCGGCCAGTTCCGAGACCGTGGAGGCGCCCGAGCGCCCGACCACGAGGTGGCTCGCGGCCATGCGGGCGGGCAGGTCCTTGAAGAACGGCGCCGCCTCGACCCCGGCGAGACCCATCGCGAGGTAGCGGTTCTGCACCGCCGTCAGATCCTCGGGTCGGACCTGCTGTACGAGGTGTAGCCGGGCGCGCAGGGCGTCGGGCAGGCGCTCGATCGCCACGGGCACGACTTCGCCCATGACTCGGGCGCCCTGGCTGCCGCCGAAGACCAGGAGGCGCAGAACGTCACCGTCGGTGAAGGCGGGATACGGGACCTTCGCGGCCTCGATCACTGCCGGGCGAAGCGGGTTGCCGGTGTGGATGCGCGGGGCCTTCGCCGTGTCGGGTACGCCGCGCACCACCTTGAAGCCCGTGGCGATGGTGCGCGCGCCCCGCGCCAGGAACGCGTTGGCCCGGCCCATCACGGCGTTCTGCTCGTGCAGGATCGTGGGCACCCGCAGGATCTGGCCGGCCAGGACCGGCGGCACGGTTGGATACCCGCCGAAGCCCACGATGGCGGCCGGGTTGATCCGCCGGATCTCCTTGGCGGCGACGCCGAAGCCGCGGCCGAGCGTCAGAACGGCGCTGGCCCGTTTCAGCGGCGAGCGGCCGGACGGCGTCGCCGACGCAATGGTGATCACTTCCGAAGCCGGAAACTCGGAGGCGATCGAATCGACCCGGGCATCGGTGGCGAGCGCCACCCGGATGCCGCGGGCGCGGAGCGCGTGGGCGAGGCTTTCGGCCGGGAACAGGTGGCCGCCGGTGCCGCCTGCGCAGAGCAGGATCGTCGGGGTGAAAACTGTCACCGCATCACTCCGGCCACGGTGGCGGGTGCGGTGCCGGGGGGCTTCTGGCTGAGCTGGATGGTGCGCGGACGTTTCCGGGTCAGGGCGACGAGGAAGCCCGTGCCGAGCGCCAGCGAGATCAGCGACGAGCCGCCGTAGGACACGAAGGGCAGCGTCATGCCCTTGGCAGGCATCAGCTGGGTGTTCACCGCCATGTTGATGCACGCCTGAAGCCCGAACAGGGTGGTCAGGCCGGTGATCGCCAGCCGCGAGAAGGTGTCGTCGGTACGGCGGGCGAGCTTCAAGCCGCGCAGCACGATGAAGGCGAACAGGGCCACGAGGCACAGGCAGACGATCACGCCGAATTCCTCGCCGGTGACCGAGAAGATGAAGTCGGTGTGGGCGTCCGGCAGGTGCCGCTTGGCCACGCCCTCCCCCGGCCCGGTGCCGAACCAGCCGCCCGAGCGGAAGGATTCGCGCGACCAGAAATCCTGGAAGCCGCCGCCGGAATCCCGGTCGAGGAACTTGTTGAAGCGCTCGCGCACGTGGTGGAAGAACAGGTAAGCCGCAAAGACGCCCCCGAGCCCGAGCACCCCGAGCACCGCGACCCAGATCAGGTGCAGGCCGGCCACGAAGAACAGCGCGCACCACACCATGGTAATCAGCATGGTCTGGCCGAAATCGGGCTGAAGCAGCAACGGCACGATGGTGATCGGCAGGAGCAGCATCGCCAGGAAGCCGCCGGGCATATCGCGGCGCTGGGCGCCCTCCGAGAACGCCCAGGCGGCCACCACCACGAAGGCCGGCTTCACGAATTCCGAGGGCTGGAGGCCGAAGGGGCCGAACTGGATCCAGCGATGCGCGCCCTTGATCTCGGGGCCGAACTTGCCGGCGAGCAGGCAGAGGGCGACGCCGCAGATCCATGTGACCAGGGCCAGCCGGCGGATGCCGCGCAGGGACAGGAACGACACCGCGCAGATCAGCAGGATGGTCGGCGCGAGGTACATCGCCTGCCGGTTCAGGAAGTAGAAGGTCGGCAAGCCGATGCGCTCGGCGACCGGCGGGCCGCCGCCCATCAGGAAGACGAGGCCGGCGACCATGAGCGCGAACAGGGCGGCGAGCAGGCCGCGGTCCACGGTCCACCACCAGTCCGTCAGGGGGGTGCGTTCAGCACGTGACATCATGCCGGGTGACGACTCCAGTCCGTGCGGACGACGATCCGCGCGGGTCGGGCTGGATCCTGTGCAGGAATGGTAAACGGAGCCTTATGGAGGGCCGCGAACGCGCGAACCGCGGCGGCGACGGCGTAAGCTTACTGGTATCCGAATACTGCACTTGAGATACGCTATGTTAATTTTGGTAACGCAACCTGCAGGTGTATTTACCCGGCGACACGGAGCGTGAGGCGTCCGGTCCGCCAACCGGAAGTCGGCACGCCATGTTCAAGACCCTGAACGTCCGTGAAGCCCAGGCCAAGCTCGCGGCCCTCGATCGAGTCCAGGGCGTGATCGAATTCGATCTGAACGGCCGGATCCTCTCGGCGAACCAGAACTTCCTCGATGTCGTCGGCTATACGCTGCCTGAGATCATCGGCCAGCACCACAGCCTGTTCCTGGAGCCGGCCCAGCGCGACTCCGCCGATTATCGGGCGTTCTGGGAACGGCTGCGGGCCGGGACGTTCGAGACCGGGCAGTTCCAGCGGAGCGGTCGCGGCGGCCGCCCGATCTGGATCCAGGCCTCCTACAACCCGATGCTCGATGCCCGCGGCCGGCCCTACAAGGTGGTGAAGTTCGCCACCGACATCACCCGGCAAAGGACCGAAGAAGCCGACCGCGCCGGCCAGATCGCGGCGATCGACAAGGTACAGGCGGTCATCGCCTTCGACCTCGACGGCACCGTGATCGAGGCGAACGACAACTTCCTGGCGGTCATGGGCTATGACCGCACCGAGGTCGTCGGGCAGCATCACAGCCGGTTCGTCGAGCCGGGCTACCGGGACAGCGAGGCCTACCGGGCCTTCTGGGCGGCCCTGCGCAATGGAAGCTATCAGGCGGCGCAGTTCCGCCGGATCGGCAAGGGTGGCCGCGAGGTCTGGATCCAGGCCTCCTACAATCCGATCCTGGATGCGGCCGGGCGTCCCTACAAGGTGGTCAAGTTCGCCACCGACATCAGCGAGCAGGTTCGCCTGTTCGCCGACCTGCGCACGCTCATCGATCAGAATTTCGGCGAAATCGAGCAGGCCGTGTCGCATTCGACCCAGGCGGCCGTGCTGGCCTCCTCGGCTGCCGATTCGACCTCCGGCAATGTCCAGACCGTTGCCGCCGCGGCCGAGGAACTGGCGGCGTCGGTGGCCGAAATGTCCCAGAGCATCGTGCGCTCCCAGAGCGCCACCGACACCGCCTATGCCTGCGTTCAGGATGCCGACGCCCACACGAAGCGGCTCGCCGTCACCGCGACCGCGATGACGGGCATCGTCGGCCTGATCCAGAACATCGCCGGCCAGATCAACCTGCTGGCGCTGAACGCCACGATCGAGGCGGCGCGCGCCGGCGAGGCCGGGCGCGGCTTCGCGGTGGTGGCCTCCGAGGTGAAGGCTTTGGCCGATCAGGCCGCCCGCGCCACCGGCCAGATCAACGGCGAGATCGCCAGCGTACAGCGGGTCTCGCAGGAGGTGGTGGTGGCGCTGGGCTCGATCGGGGCCTCGGTCTCGGTGATGCGCGAGACGGTGGTGGCGACGGCGGCCGCCATCGAGGAGCAGAGTGCGGTGACGCGCGACCTCGCCGAGAACATGCAGAGCGCCTCCGGCGCGGTCACGGCGATCACGGGCAATATCGGCGCGATCGTGCAGTCGGTGGCCGGCGTCTCGCAGGCGGTGGGGACGACCCGCGAGGCCGCCAAGGTTCTGGCGCGCTGAGCCTCCCTCAGTCGAGCGCCCGCACGAGGTCCCGGAACTTGTTGCCGCGCACTTCGAAGTTCGGGAACTGATCGTAGGACGCGCAGGCCGGCGAGAGCAGCACCACGGGCTCCGGGGCGCCCGACGCGGCGGCGTTCTCGGCGGCCTTCGGCACCGCCACGTCCAGCGTCTCGCAGCGGGTATAGGGGACGGCACCGTCCAGGGTCGCCGCGAAGGCGTCGGACGCCGCACCGATCAAATAGGCATGGGCGACCCGCTCGAAATACGGCACCAGCGGGAAGATTCCACCATCCTTGGCCTTGCCGCCGAGGATCCAGTGAATGTCCCGGAAGGCGAGGAGTGCCTTCTCGGTGGAATCGGCGTTGGTCGCCTTGGAGTCGTTGACGAACAGCACGTGGCTGCGCCGTCCGACCTCTTCCATCCGATGCGGCAGGCCCGGGAACGAGGCCAACCCGGCCTGGATCTGCTCACCCGACAGACCAAGCGCCCGCGCCACCGCCACGGCGACCGCCGCGTTCTGCCAATTGTGGGCGCCCCGCAGTGAGCCGATCCCATTCACATCGGCGAGCGCCGTGCCGTCCGGCTCGCGGACGATGCCGTCGCGTACCGTCAGGGCATCGGTGGCGAGAACCTCACCGTGGGGCACGTGGACACGCACGAGGTCGATGCCGCGCCTTTCGGCGATGGCGCGGCTCGGCGCGTCGTCGATGCCGACAACGGCAACCCCTGCGCCCTGGATCAGACGCTCCTTGATGGCGGCGTACTGCTCCATGGTGCCGTGACGGTCGAGATGGTCCGGGGTGATGTTCATCAGCACGCCGACGCTCGGGTCGAGGCTTGGCGTGAGGTCGATCTGGAAGGACGACATCTCGATCACGTGGACGCGGTCCGCGGAGGGCGGCTCCAGCGAGAGGATCGCAGTGCCGATATTGCCGCCCATCTGCACGTCGCGGCCCGCCTGGGCCAGGACATGGGCGATCAGCGCCGTGGTGGTCGATTTGCCGTTGGTCCCGGTGATCGCCACGAAGGGTGCCCCCGGCGCCCGCGCCCGGCGCTCGCGGCAGAACAGCTCGATGTCGCCGATGATCTCGACGCCGGCCTCCTTGGCGAGGCGGACGCTCCAATGCGGTTCCGGGTGGGTCAGGGGAACGCCGGGGCTCAGCACCAGCGCCGAGAGGCGGGACCAGTCGGACTCACGCAGATTCGCGATGCCGATTCCAGCGTCCTGCGCGCGGACGCGGCTGTCGGCGTTGTCGTCCCACGCCCGCACATCGGCACCGCCCGCCTTCAGGGCCAGCGCTGTGGCGAGTCCGGAGCCGCCGAGCCCGAACAGAGCGACGGTCTGATCTTGGAAGACGGTGACGGGAATCATGGGGAGCTCTGGATGCGGCGACCGAACCGGCCGATCCCACCCTCGCCCTCATCCTCAGGTGACCGCGTCAGCGGGCCTCGAAGGGGCGCTCCAGGGATCGCACGGCCGGCTGGAGAGCTCCTTCGAGGCCTCCGCTACGCTACGGCACCTCCGGATGAGGGCGCGGATAGGATCGCCCTCTCGTATCGCTTGTCTATCATAAGTATCAGCGCAGCTTCAGCGTCGCCAAGCCCGCCAGCGCCAGGATGACCGCGATGATCCAGAACCGGATCACGACCTGCGGCTCCTTCCAGCCCTTCTGCTCGAAATGGTGGTGGATCGGCGCCATCCGGAAGACGCGCTTGCCCGTCAACTTGAACGACGCGACCTGGATGATCACCGACATCATCTCCAGCACGAACAGGCCGCCGACGATCGCCAGGACGATCTCATGCTTGGTCGCCACCGCGATGCTGCCGAGCAGGCCGCCGAGCGCGAGCGACCCGGTGTCGCCCATGAAGATCTGGGCCGGCGGTGCGTTGAACCAGAGGAAGCCGAGGCCGGCCCCGATCACCGCGCCGCAGACCACGGCAAGTTCGCCCGTGTCGCGGACGTAGTTCACCTGCAGGTAGCTCGCCGTGAAGGAGTTGCCGACGAGGTAGGCGATGAACCCGAAGGTGCCGCAGGCGATCATCACCGGCACGATGGCGAGCCCGTCGAGCCCATCGGTCATGTTCACGGAATTGCCGGCGCCGACGATCACGAAGGCACCGAACAGTGGGTAGAACCAGCCGAGGTTCAGGAGCGCGTCCTTGAAGACCGGGAAGGCGAGCTGGTTCTGTAGCGCGGAGGGGGAATAGACCGCGACGGTGATGCAGGCCGCGAGCGCGATCACAGCCTCCAAGGCCAATCGGAACTTGCCGGAGAAGCCCTTGTGCGACTGCTTCGTCACCTTGAGGTAGTCGTCGTAGAATCCGATCGCCCCGAACCCGAGCGTGACGGTCAGCGTCACCCACACATAATGGTTGCGGGGGTTGGCCCAGAGCAGGATCGCCACCACGGCGCCGGCCAGGATCATCAAGCCGCCCATGGTCGGGGTGCCGCGCTTGGTCAGCAGATGGGTCTGCGGCCCGTCCTCGCGGATCGGCTGGCCCTTGCCCTGGCGGATCCGCAGGAGCGAGATGATCCAGGGGCCGAACCAGAACACGAACAGGCCCGCCGTGAACAGCGCGCCGCCGGTGCGGAAGGTGATGTAGCGGAACACGTTCAGCGGCGTGAAGCTGCCGCTCAGTTCCGAGAGAAGGTACAGCATGCGGGCGCTCGGCCCCTTCGTTCAGGCGAGGGTTTCAGGGAGCGGCACCGATCGTCCTTGACGCTCGTCCGCATCGATCAACTCAGGCGCGCGATCAGGGGGCCGTCGCGAGGGCGCGCCGCGCCGGGTCGTTCGCGTAGCGGGCTTTCAGCGCGTCGACAATCCGGCCCATGCGGCTGCCGTTCGATCCCTTGATCATGACGGCATCCCCGGGCCGCAGGATCCGCGTGAGCGGCTCGATCAGGTCGGCGGCGGTGTCGGCCACGCCGGCCCGGCGGCTGACCGGGAGCGCCTCGAACAGGTGGCGCGTCAGCGGGCCGGCCGTGAAGACGAGATCGATGTGCGCGGCCTCGACCGCTTCGGCGAGGCCGCGATGAAGGTCCGGGGCGGCGGCGCCGAGTTCCAGCATGTCGCCGAGCACCGCGATGCGGCGCCCGCGCGGCCCGGTCTCGATGCCGGCCAGCGTCGCCAATGCCGCCCGGACCGCAGCCGGGTTGGCGTTGTAGCTCTCATCGATGAGGTAGGCGGTGCCGCCGTCGATCTCCAGCGCGGTCCGCGCCCCGCGCCCGGCGGGTGGGGACAGCGTGCCGAGCGACAGCGCGGCCCGGGCGAGGTCGGCGCCGAGCGCATGGATCACCGCCATGACGCCGAGCGAATTCAGCGCCGTGTGCCGGCCGGCGGTGCCGAGCTTGTAGGTGACGGCCTCACCCATCACCACCGCGTCCACCACAGAGAGATCGGGGCGCAGCACGATCCGCTGGGCGCGGACATCGGCCTGCGGGTGCTCGCCGAAGCTGACGATCCGGCCGGCCCGGGACGCCTGCGCGTGGGCGACGAGGCGGTCGAAATGCGGGCCGTCCCGGTTGATGATGGCGACGCCGCCGGGCTGGAGCCCGGAGAAGATCTCGCCCTTGGCGTCCGCGATGGCGGCAAGCGATGCGAAATGCTCGATATGGACCGGCTCGACCGTGGTGATCAGCGCGATGGCGGGCCGGACCTGCGCGGTCAGCGGCATGATCTCGGCGGCGTGGTTCATGCCGATTTCGAACACGCCGTAGCGCGTCGAAGCGGGCATCCGGGCCAGCGTCAGCGGGACGCCCCAATGGTTGTTGTAGGAGGCCGCCGAGGCATGGGTCTCGCCCTGCTCGGACAGGACGTGGCGCAAAGCTTCCTTGGTGCCCGTCTTGCCGACCGAGCCCGTCACCGCCACCACCTGAGCCGAGGTCCGGGCGCGGGCGGCCGAGCCGAGGCGGACCATCGCGGTCAGGACCGGATCCTCGCCGATCTCCGGCACCGCCAGCAGCGGGCCATGCGCCGCCAGCGCGTCGGCGCGATCCTGGCGCACCAGCGCGGCGCCGGCTCCGCGCGCCAGGGCGTCGGCGACGAAGTCGTGTCCATCGCGCGCCTCGCCCCGGATGGCGAAGAACAGGTCGCCGGCTTGAAGCGTTCGGGTGTCGATCGAGGCGCCACCGATCGGCCGCTCAGCGCCGATCAGGCGGCCGCCGGTGGCGGCTTCGAGCTCCGCGCTGGTCCAGAGTGCGGTCATGGTCAACCCCCGTCGCCGTCAGGCGGCCGCGTCGGCGATGGCGGCACGCAGGATCGCGTGGTCCGAGAACGGTAGGGTGCGATCTCCCACGATCTGGCCGGTTTCATGACCTTTGCCAGCTACGACCAGCACGTCGCCGGGCCCGAGGCGGCCCACGGCTGTCCGGATCGCCGCTTCCCGGTCGCCGATCTCCTCGGCTCCCGGGGCCGCGGCCAGGATCGCTTGGCGGATCGCCGCGGGCGCCTCGGTGCGCGGGTTGTCGTCGGTGACGATGACCGTGTCGGCGAGGCGCTGCGCGATCGCGCCCATCAGCGGGCGCTTGCCGCGGTCGCGGTCGCCGCCGCAGCCGAACACCACCACGAGCCGGCCGGACGCGAAGGGGCGCAAAGCCGTCAGCACGCTTTCCAACGCCTCGGGCTTGTGGGCGTAGTCGACGAGGCAGAGCCCGCCCCGCGCCTCCCCGATCCGCTCCATCCGGCCGGGCACGCCGGTGAGATGGTCCAGAGCGGCGAACACACCGTCCGGGTCGGCTGCGCCGGCGGGGGTGGCGAGCGCGAGGCCGGCCGCCACCAGGGCGTTCTCAACCTGGAATTCGCCGACGAGCGGCAGACGCAGCGTGCGGACGCGCTCCCGTTCGATGAGCCGGACCGCCTGGGCGAACCCTTCCGTCTGGACGGACTCGATCCGCAGGTCGCGGCCGGCGCGGCCGACCGTGCGGACGGGCCGGCCGGCCTCCCCGGCGGCGGCAATCACCCGGTCGGCATAGGCCCCGTCGGCGTTGACCACCGCCGGGCAACCTGCTGGCAGGAGCTCCGTGAAAAGCCTCATCTTGGCCGCGAGATATTCTTCGATGCTCGCGTGATAATCGAGGTGGTCGCGCCCGAGATTGGTGAAGCCCGCCGCAATGAGCCGTACGCCATCGAGGCGGCGCTGCTCGATCCCGTGCGAAGACGCCTCCATGGCGAGGTCGGTCACGCCCTCCTGCGCCAAACGCGCCAGAGTCTCGTGCAGCGTCACGGGGTCCGGCGTGGTGAGCGAGCCGTACTGCGCGCCGCGGTTGGTGACGATCCCGACGGTGCCGAGGCTCGCCGCGTCGCGGCCGAGGCGGGCCAGGATCTGGCGCACGAAGTCGGCGACGGAACTCTTGCCCGCGGTGCCGGTCACCGCCACCACGCTGTCCGGCTGCGATCCCGCGAACCGCGCGGCGGCCAGCGCCAGAGCCCTGCGGGCGTCCGCCACGGGCACCCAGGCCACCGCCTCCGGCAGGTCGGCCGGACGCGCGCCTTCCCCCGCCACCGCCACGGCGCCGCGATTGGCCGCCTGGGGGGCGAACCGACGCCCATCGGCCTTCGTGCCCGGCACGGCGACGAACACCGTGCCGGTGGCGACCTGCCGGCTGTCCGCGGTCAGGCCCGACACCGCCAGTTCCGCGGCGCCCGCGGGGGCTTCTGGGAAGAGATCGGCGAGCCGGGCCGTCATGACACCTCCCTCACGGGCCGCCGAGCTGGTTGATGTGGTAGGCGTTGAGCTTGACCATCTGGGGGAACGGCCGCACCGGCGGCTCGAATTGCGGCGGCAGGCCCAGGATCGGCGCGACGCGCTCGATCACCTTGCCGGTGACCACGCCCGCGTTCCAGGCCGCCGTGGCGTAACCGCCCGATTCCGGCAGGCCCTGCGGTTCGTCCATGATGGTGACGAACAGGTATTTCGGGTCGTTCATCGGCGCCGCCGCCATGAAGGTCGTGAACAACCGGTTGTGGATGTAGCGGCCGCCGATCACCTTCTCGGCTGTGCCGGTCTTGCCGCCCACGAAGTAGTACGGGATCGCCGCCTTCTTGGCCGAGCCCTCGGAGGCGTTGAGGCGCATGATGTAGCGCATCGCCTCGGAGGTCTGACCCGACAGGACGTGGGTGGAGCGTGCCTTGTCGTCGGGATTCGCCTTGAGGAAGGTCGGGGTGATCAGGTCGCCGCCATTGGCGATGGCCGCCACCGCCGCCGCCGCCTGGATCGGCGCCACCGCGATGCCGTGGCCGAACGCGATGGTGATGGTGTTGATCTCGGTCCAGCGGGACGGGACGATCGGTGCCGCGCTCTCGGGCAGCTCGGTGCGCAGCCGGTCGAGCAGGCCCATCTTCTTCAGGAACGCCTTGTGGCCGGGCACGCCGACGCCCAAGGCCATCTTGGCCGAGCCGATGTTGGAGGAGTGGGTGAACACCTCCGGCATGGTGATGACCCGGTTGGTCCCGTGATACTCGTGGATCTTCTGGCGCCCCCAGTTCAGCACGCCGCCGCGGGTGTCGAAGGTCGAGTTGACGTTATACTTGCCGGAATCGAGCGCCATGGCGAGCGTCATCGCCTTGAAGGTCGAGCCCATCTCGTAGACGCCGACATTCATCCGGTTGATCCGGTCGGGCGACAGCGCGTCCTTCGGGTCGTTCGGGTCGAAGTCGGGCATCGAGACCAGGGCGATGACCTCACCGGTCTTCACGTCGAGGATCATCGAGGCGCCGGCCTTGGCCTTGAAGTGGTCGATGCCCCAGGCCAGCTCGTCGCGCACCGCGAACTGGGCGCGCAGATCGATGGAGAGCTGCACCGGCTTCAGGTCGGCCTGCTTGTTGATCAGCCCGAAGCTGTTGAGCGCCTGGATCCCGGTGTTGTCGATGTACTTCTCCATGCCGGCGATGCCGATGCCGTCGAGGTTGGTCGCGCCCAGGATATGGGCAGCCGCCACGCCGTTCGGGTAGACGCGCTTGTGGTCGGGCAGGAAGCCGATGCCGGGGATGCCGAGCCGGTGGACCTCGGCCTGCTGCTTCGGGGTCAGCTCGCGCTTCACCCAGACGAAGCCCGCGCCGCTGCGGCCTTTGCGCGAGGACAGCTTGGCGCGGAGTTCCGTAGCGTTGAGTTCCGGCAGGACCGCGGTGAGCAGCTCCACCGCCTCGTCCTTGTCGTAGATGTTGCCCGGCTCGGCGAAGACCGAGACGGTGCGGATGTCGGTGGCCAGGATCTCGCCGTTCCGGTCGACGATGTCGGGCCGGAACGCCGTCGAGGAGGCGGCCGCCACCCGGTGCTCCTGGCTGGGCGGCTCCCCGAAGATCGCCATCATCAGGAGCTTGGTCGAGATCGTGCCGAACACGCCGACGAAGACCAGCCCGACGAGCGCCACGCGCATATGCGACCGCTCGATCGCCAGCCGGAACATGCTGCGCACGAACGCCTTGGCGCGGTCGGCGCGCGGCTCCGGCGGAAGCGCCTCGTCGGGGATCGGGCGTGGGGTGGACGCCGCAAGGGCCAGGGCGGCGGCCTCGAGAAGCGCGGCCTCGTGCTCCGACACGCCGGTGTCGGGCGCCGCAGCGGCGGCGTCTGGGGTCTGGTCGGTGTCTTGGGACACGGGTGACTACCTCGAAGCGGTCGTCGGGGTGCGGGCCGTGGTGACGGTGCGGGTGATCGAGCCGGTGGTGCGCGGCTCGGGCCCGCCCTTATCCTTGGGCGTCGCGGTGGCGGCGAGCAGCCGGCCGATCTCGTCACCGCGCTCCTGCCGGGCGGGCAGATCCGCGAGGCGCGCCAGATGGCTGGTGCCGATCGGTTCCAGGGCGAGATGCTTGTCGACGGCAGCCTGGAGGCGGTCCGGGCGCGTGAGGAGCTGCCACTCGGCGCGCAGCACTGCGATCGCCTGGCGCTCCTTGTGCAGCGCCGTCTGCAGCTTCGAGACCTGACCGCCCTGATAGAGCGTGTCGTACTTGATCGAGTAGGCATAGATCGCCGAGGCCACGAGCCCGACGACCGCCAGCAGGTTGAGGAGGCGGATCATCGGCGGTGGCCCCCACGGGCGGCTTCGGGGAGGCTCGCGAGTTCGGTCAGCGCCGCCAGCGGTTCCGGTGCCGCGCATTCCGTGCGTTCGGCGGCGCGGAGCTTGGCCGAGCGGGCGCGCGGGTTGCGCGCGATCTCGGCCTCGCCCGGCAGAACCGGGCCCTTGGTCACGAGGGTGAAGCTCCGCATAACCTCGGCTTGCGTGCCGGGCAGGTGCCGCGAGCCCTGGGCGGACCGGCCGCTGCGCGCGGCGAAGAACTGCTTGACGATCCGGTCCTCCAGGGAATGGAACGTCACGACCGCGAGCCGGCCGCCGGGCCGGAGCACCCGCTCGGCCGCGTGCAGTGCCCGCACCAGCTCGCCGAGTTCATCGTTGACGGCGATCCGCAGACCCTGGAAGGTCCGCGTCGCCGGGTGGATGTGGCTCCCGGGCTCGACCCGGACGACGCCGGCGACCAGCTCGGCGAGCTGCGCGGTCGTCTCGATCCGGCCGCGGCGGCGGGCCTCGTGGATGGCCCGCGCGACGGCACGTGAGCGCCGCTCCTCGCCGTAATGATAGATGATGTCGGCCAACGCCGTTTCCTCGGCCTCGTTGACGAGGTCCGCGGCGCTCGGGCCGTCGCTGCCCATGCGCATGTCGAGGGGGCCGTCGAAGCGGAACGAGAAGCCGCGCTCCGGCGCGTCGAGCTGCATGGACGAGACGCCGATATCGAGCACGACGTAGTCCGCCTGCGCCTCGCCGGCCTCGGCGAGGAGGGCGTCGAGTTCGCCGAAGCGGCCGGAGACGAGACGGAGGCGACCCTTGGTGGCCGTGACCAGGGCCTGCCCGGCCGCGATCGCGCTCGGGTCCCGATCGATGGCGATGATGTTCAGGGCTGGATCCCGTTCCAGCAGCGCGCCTGTATAGCCGCCGGCGCCGAACGTGCCGTCGACCGCGAGGCCGCCGTCGGTCCGCAACGCGGCCGCCACTTCGTCGAGCAGGACGGGGATGTGCGGCGCGGCTGCGCCGCGCTGGTGCGCAGGGTCATGATCCTCCGGCAGGGGACGGCGTCGGGTCATGCGCGCCTCGGCGCGGCGGCGCGGAACGGGGCGGGATAGCTGCGCGGTCCGGAAAGCCGGTCGCGGAAGCGGCTCAAGCGTCTCATGGTGCCCTGGGCCGGGCCGCCCGAGGGCGGCACACGTGACGGGAACGGCACCGGATGCAGCGTGCGCAAAACGCCGCGCACGGACGGGCCCTGCGGCGAGGCAGGTTGCGCCCGGCGATCCGATACGCGCCGTTGACGGGAGGATGCCGGGTATCATGGGCCTCGGAGGATCGTCAACGGACACGCTTGGCGCTGCCGCGCGAACCGATCTGACCCCCGCAAGGTTAACCGAAGGTTTTCACCGCGCGGAAAATCGCACGTCCGCACAGGCCGCGGCGGGCGATGTCCGTCGGCGGTAAGCCCTTGTGTCCGTTTAAAATTTCCGGTGGTGGTGGATCAGCCGGCCTATAAGCCGGGTTCTGTAGGGCCGGCGCACTTGCGCACGCCGACGTGGCGGCCATTCCTCTGGGACGGTCGTTGCCGACCGCCTCGAGCAACCAACCCGGGCGACTGGCCTGGAGAGAAGGCCTGCCCCTCTCGCGAAGGGCGCGCCGCCCCTATTCGGTCTTGCTCCCGGTGGGGTTTGCCATGCCGTCCGCGTTGCCGCGTCCGCGGTGCGCTCTTACCGCACCCTTTCACCCTGACCCCGGACGCGTCCGGGGCGGTCTGCTCTCTGTGGCACTGTCCCTGGGGTCGCCCCCGCCGGACGTTATCCGGCACCGTCTCTCCATGGAGCCCGGACTTTCCTCCCCGGACGCGAAAGCGTCCGGAGCGGCCGCCCGGCCGGCTGATCCAGCGGGCAGATGCGCTCGCGGATCAGTCCGGGTCAAGGACGGATCACCAGGTGCCGGTGTTCTCCATGGAAGTCCAGGGCTCCTGCGGCTCCTTGGCGCCCCCCTTCTGGAGGATCTCGATCGAGATGCCGTCCGGCGACTTCACGAAGGCCATGTGGCCGTCGCGGGGCGGCCGGTTGATGGTCACGCCCTTGTCCCTCAGCTTGGCGCAGAAGGCGTAGATGTCGTCGACCTGATAGGCGAGGTGCCCGAAATTGCGCCCGCCCGAGTAGGTCTCCGGGTCCCAATTGTAGGTCAGTTCGACCAGCGGCGATTTCGTCTCCTTGGCCCGGGCGGCATCGCCGGGGGCCGCCAGGAAGACCAGGGTGAACCGACCCTTCTCGTTTTCGACGCGCCGGACCTCCTGCAGGCCGAACGTATCGACGTAGAAGGCGAGCGCCCGGTCGAGATCGGCCACCCGGACCATGGTGTGCAGAAATTCCATAGGGAAGCTATCCTATTGATATCGGCAGGGTTTTTATGGGCCCTGGCAAGAAGCTGACACGCGCTTGGTTGCAGGGCGACCGCCCGCGGCAGCCGGTTGATCGCGACGATAGTTAGCGTCGAGTGAGCCGGTGAGTAGGCCGGATGTGAGCTGCTATCGGCCCGAGGTCATTAAGGGGTTCTGGTATCTTCCAAACCGCTCGAATTGGACGGTTGGGTCGGTGCGCTGGCGATCGGCGCAACGACGTGACGGTGTAAGTCTTTGATTTGGAACAGCTCTGCGGGAAGGCGGATGATCGAGTTCGCGAAGGAGAAGCAGAGCAGTATCGCTATTATGCCGCTATCCCGCACCCTGAGCTGTCGTTCGAGTTCACCTTCCGCAGCTACCCTTCGCTACTCCAGATCGCCCGATCCATTCCTGGTCGGAAATTTACCCCGCCTGATCTCTAGCCCGAATCAGCCTCTTTGGGCTTTTCGGTCTCAGCCTCAGGATGGAGCTCCCTCCCCCCTGATCCTCCTCGCCCACTCCAGCATGCTCAGCGAGTGCCCCAGGATCAGCTATGACCTGACACTTCGTGCGGGATGTAAGGTGCTTCCAGCGCCAAGCATTCTTCGTCAGTCAGCTCGAGCGTCAACGCAGCAACAGCGTCGGTCAGGTGATTCGGCTTAGACGCACCGATGATCGGTGTGACCTGTTTGCCCTTCCTGAGAAGCCATGCCAGCGCGATTTGAGCGCGAGGTACGCCTCTCTGCTCAGCGACCTCGCCAAGCGCATCGACAACCTTGCGATCCGCGTCCTCGGTCTTACCGTAGAATCGGTGAAGCGCATCATCCGTTCGTAGCCGATCCGTCGTCTCGTCCCAGGGACGCGTGAGCCGCCCTCTTGCCAGTGGGCTCCACGGCATCACCGCCACCCCCTCCTCGGCACATAGAGGCAGCATCTCCCGTTCCTCCTCCCGGTAGAGGAGGTTCACGTGGTTCTGCATGCTGACGAACTCCGTCCAGCCGTGCAGACGTGAGACATACCGCGCCTTGGCAAAGCGCCAGGCCGGCATCGAGGAGGCGCCGATGTAACGCGCCTTGCCCGCCTTCACGACGTCGTGGAGCGCCTCTAAAGTTTCCTCAATGGGTGTGTCGTGGTCGAAGCGGTGGATCTGGTAGAGGTCGACATAGTCTGTTCCAAGTCGCTTCAGACTGGCGTCGATCTCCCGCATGATCGCCTTGCGCGACAAGCCCATCCCATTCGGGCCGGGTCGCATGCGGTTGTAGACCTTGGTGGCGAGGATGATGTCGTCGCGATTGGCAAATTCCTTGAGGAGCCTGCCCGTGATCTCCTCCGACGAGCCGTCGGAGTACACATTGGCTGTATCGAAGAAGGTGATCCCGTGCTCGATGGCCTGTCGGATGACGGGCCGACTCTTCTCTTCATCGAGCGTCCAGGGATGGGCGCCCCTCTCGGGATCACCAAAGGTCATGCAGCCGAGGCAGAGGCGAGAGACCTTGATCCCTGTCGAACCGAACTTCACGTACTCCATGCGGCTTTCCTCGCGGTGAGTTTAATTGTCGATGGGTGCAGCGTCGATCGGTTGGAGTTCGGCGCAGAAGGTAGGCTCACTCAGCCCTCGCCCACCGTTGGCGTGCGGCCTTCCGAACTCGGTCTTTCTGCGCTTAGTCGACGACCGGCAGGCCTGAGAAACCTCTTTTATCGAAGTAAGGCTGCAGGGTCTTAGGCTGGTAGATCGCAGACGAACACGTTCCACTCCCGTCGTCGGTGCACAGCTGAGCGGGCTTGCCGTAGCGGTTGATCACGCTCCGGTGCACCGCCTGGTTGATCGCTTGAATCGGCCGTCCGTTCTCGTCCTGGGCGATATACAGGCTCTCGTTGAACGCTGCATCACACGGACGTTCACCGATCCGACGTAGCGTTGGGCGGAAGTGGTCGAGGGCAAACAGCCCTGATGACGAGTCGTGGGCGGGCGCCCCCGCGTCCAGCTGTCCCTTGGGCAAACAATCCCAATCGATCGCGAGACCGGCCGCCTCGGCTTTCCTCGCCATCCAGACCAGCGGAATGTCGGCGAGCGTTCGGTTGTTGTAGCCGCCTCCGACATCGGCATGCGCGCCTGCGAACCACACCTGCTGGACCGAAGAGCCGGCCGGCGCGGTGCCCGTCCAGTAGGTCGGAATAAAGTTGTGGCGATGTTCGTCGATGGCCAGGGCTTGGACGGCCGTCTTCACGATGGAGCAAGGGCTTGTATCGTGGAAGGCGAAGGCCTTCTTGTTGGCATCAGCAAGGAGGGTGCCGGGGATGCCGAGGCTGCCTACCGTGTCCCACACGCTTAAAAATTCGATCGTCACGCCGTCGTGGACTTGGGCTTTGGATCTGACAGCGAAATCCTTCGGCGAATGGGGCTTGGAGGAGCGGTAGTACGCCCAAGCGTCCGGCAGCGATGCCAGAGATTGCCGCTTCAGGACCCCGCAAGCGGACATCAAGCCGACTAGGCTACGGGCAGTGAAAGCGCCTCGCGAGAATCCGAACAGGAAAATCTCGTCAACGGGAACGTAGTTCTGAGCGATGAACTGGTACCCTGACCTTATGTTATCGTCGATGCCGAATCCGGTCGCGCCCTCGATGAACGTCTCCAACGTCAAGCCGGTTGTCCCGACGCCTCGAAGGTAGAGCACGATTTGGAACGAGGCCTCGCCTGTCTCGACCGACCCGTGGATCGAGCGGGCGATCTGCGCAACGTTTGTGTCGTCGGTTTGGAGGTCGTCATTGTTCCAGGTGCCGTCGCAGCAAACCACGATCCGTTTCATCGGGACCTCCCCCGCGATCGCCGCTAAATGACCGCCGGTAATGATTTAGGACTGTTTGAAACTAATCTCTATGTGGGCCGTCACAAGTTTGGTGACTGCCCCTGAATGACGGTCGGTCTCGGACTCATATCTACCCTACCGGTGATCTTCGGCCGTCCGCCAAGACGTAGGCGCGGAAAGGCGGAGGCAACAGGCCGACGCTTGATGCTGTCGTAGGCCAAATAGAGGCGTTACCCGGGTTGGCTACAATCCTCCACGACTGCATGCGGGGCCGTACCCTACCGCGATGCCAGCATCGGTCGACCGCTGATGCTCCGGATCGAATTCGACAGTTAGTCGAGCGCATGACTAGATATTTACGTTGGGTTTTCCGAGTAAAGCCCTGATCAATAAGGTATTTTTTAGCTTTTGGAGACATAAAAGGGTCGTATGAAGTGTTAGTAGTATCGTTAATATGCCCAGATCCCACTCCGCCACGCTCCGGTTAATTTGCTCGGTTCCCCCTCCTAGTCCTTGTTCGCAACCTCAATCGAATACACGCCGTCACTAGAACATCTATCTAAGCTTGCTGGCATATTCGGCTGCTCGTTCAGTAAGCACTTGTATCGCGCCATTGGCCGTTCCCATAGTGGCAAACGTAGCCTTTATGGGATGTCCTAAAGCGACACTCTCAGCTCAGCCTGAACGTCCGGGTTTGGCCGACAGCGGCCGGTCCGCTTCGGGGAAAAAGCACTGGAGAAGCGGACAGCTTTTTGATGACCCAATCCAGCTGTTCGGACGGCTGTCGGCGCTCCCCCAAGGCGGCCGTCCGTTAGCCAACTTGAAATTTCGGAAGAGGTGGACATATGAAGTTGAGTCGTTACTCGAAAGCCGACAACATACTAACGCTGTACCAGCTAACGACTGCGATCTGGCCACGAAAGTTCGGATTTTTATGTAAAATTTCTAGACGCATCCGAAAACAATAAGTTGATTCTAAAGATATTACTTTTGCTGAAACATCAGCAAATCGATGTAGACCGTCTGACGCCTGGCTCGTCGAATCGGCACCGAAAGCCTTGCGATCTCATTGGAGCTATTCTAAAAAGGTTAGAGCGTCGCGGATGGCCTACGTCGTATGGTCGATCAGGAAGGCTTGTTCTGGCTCAGCGACGCGCAGTGGGCTGTCATTGCCCCCTACATGCCTAACTCAGTCGCCGAGCACCTAGACGACCGTCACACCGTGTCCGGCATCATCCATGTGTCGCTGACAGGATGCCGGTGGCCAGATTGCCCGGCAGTGTACGGTCCGCGCGGCTCCGTCTATCGACGTTTCAGTCGATGGCGCCATCGACCCTTCTGGTCGGCCATGCTGAAGAAGCTGTCCGATGCCGGGTGGACCGATGAAGCCCGCGCCCTCGATCCCGTGGCGATGGCGCGATCACGTCCACGCCGGCGTGGCCTGAGAATTGACCGCAAATGGCGCGCCCCCCCCGGAGCGACCATCTGACGACCGACGCACCACAGATTGAGTGGTGCGCCGCAGGCTCAACGCATGGCAGGCGAACTGCAGGAGTGTCTCCTCACCACTTATAGCTGATGCTCGCCAATACCTGTCTCGCCTGACCGTAAAAACAGGCGTTGACCGTCTGACAGGACGAGACGAAGCGCCGATCAGCGATGTTCGTCGCGTTCACCTGGAAGCGCCAACGATCCCAGTTGTAGTGAACCTGCGCGTCGAACAGCACGTACTCAGGCACGTGGAAAATATTGGCCTGATCCGCGAAGGACCGACCGATGTAACGCGCACCGCCGCCGAACCCGAAGCCGCGCAGCTCGCCTGTCGGGAAGGTGTAGTCGAAGAACACGTTGGCGAAGTTCTCCGGGGTGTTCACCGGAACCTTACCGATGAGGGTGGGATCACCGTTCTTCTCGTTGGTCAGCCCGTAGATCGTGTACGAGGCGGACACGTTGAGGCCGCTGAACACGGTGGCGGTGAGCTGCGCCTCGAATCCGGTCGAGCGCACCTCGCCGAGCTGCGACTGGAACTGTGGGTTGGTTGGGTTCGCCGTCAGCACGTTCTGGCGGTGGATGTCGAAGCCGGCCAAGGTGACGAAGTAGCCCTGGCCCGGCGGCTCGAACTTGACGCCACCCTCGATCTGGTCACCCGTCTCGGGCCTGAACGTTCGGTTGTTGATGTCGGTGCCAATTAAGGGCTGGAATGAGGTCGAGTAGCTGACGTACGGCGCGAGGCCGAAGTCGAAGTTGTAGATCAGCGCCGTACGGTAGGTGGTCGCGGTATCATTGCGACCGTCGTTCCGGGCGCCATTGGTGAGCTTGTCGTTGATCCGGTTCTCGGCGAAGTCCTGGCGAACACCGACCAACAGGGTCAGTTGGTCGGTGAGCTTGATCTGATCCTGCCCGTAGAGGCCGAGCTGCTTGAAGGTGTCGAAGTTGACCTGGTAGGGACCCGGCGTGCCGGCGGGACCACCGTAAGCAGGGGCCAGGATGTTGAGGTCCGGCGCGGAGTAGAACGGGTTCGCGCCGAAGTTCGTGCCCTGATTGTCGCTCAGCCGGTAATCCTTGTAGTCGACACCCATGAGCAGATCATGGCGGAAGAAGCCGTCGAAGAAGCGCGCCTCTGCCTGATTGTCGACCTGGAAGATGTTGACCCGGTCCTTCACGAGGAACTGGTAGCGGGCGAGCTGGGTCTGCGTCGCGTCTCCGAAGGCGTAGCCGTTGCCGATGTACGAGTTCTGATAGCTGTCGCCGAACGAGTAGCGCAGGTTCTGACGGAACGACCACGTGTCGTTGAAGACGTGCTCGAACTGGTAGCCGAGGAACGCCTGATCGCGCTGGAAGGTGTTGAAGTCGCGATCCCCGACGTTGGTCGAGCGCAGGATGCGCAGGCCAAGCGCCTGCGGGCGAACCGTGCCGGCGTAGGGCAGGAAGTTCGCCGACACGCCGGTCGTGTCATGCTGGAATGCGGTCAGGACCGTGAAGGTCGTCGCCCCGTCCGGCTTGTAGGTGAACGCGGGTGCGATGAAGTAGCTGTTGTCCTGCAGACCGTCGATCTGCGTGCCACCGTTGCGGCCGTATCCGGTCAAGCGATAGAAGTAGTGCCCCTCCTTGTCGACCGGGCCGCCGACGTCGAAGGCGGCGTACTTCTGACCATACGAGCCGCCGCCGACCTCGACGTAGCCGAACGGATCCTCGGTTGGGCGCTTGCTGACTTGGTTGATGATGCCGCCGATCGGGCCGGCGCCGAACAGCACCGCAGCGGGCCCGCGCAGCACCTCGACGCGCTCCAGCCCGAAGGTGTCGTAGCGGAAGTAGCCGAAGCCGTAGTTCAGCGTCTGCAAGCCGTTCAGGTAGAGGCCGTAGTCGCTCGCCACGAAGCCGCGCAGGAGGAAGTAGTCCAAGCGCGTGTCGTAGCCGAACGGGCTGGCGTAGGTGCCGGCCACGTACTGCGTCGCCTGGGATAGGTTCTGCGCGTTCTGGGCGTCGAGTTGCTGGCGTCCTACGACGGTGATCGACTGCGGCGTCTCGATCAGCGGCGTGTTGGTTTTGAGAGCGGTGACGGAGCGCTTGGCGACGAAGCCGTCGATTGGCCCATTCGGGTTCTCGGGCTGGCCGGGTCCCGGTTGTCCGGACGAGACCGGCCCATAGCGCTCACCGGCGCCCCGGCTCTCGACACTCAACTCGTCGAGCTGCACGCTACCTGCGTTCGCCGAGACGCCCCGTCGCGGCGTGTTCGCCTCCTGAGCGGAGGTTCGTCCCATCGCGCCGCCGAGCACCGCGAGGGAAACGCCCGCGAGGGCGAGCGAGCGTACCATGGTGTGTTGAGTGCTAATGATCTTCATAGCCCCGAGCCCGATCCAAGCAGCCGCCCGCGCTCGCCGCAAAGAGATGCAACGTGGCTGCCTTGTTGTTTGAAATTGTTATAAACTGCTGTTTTGCTTTACTTTTCTGCTTAACGGATACGGTTGAGACACAGGATGGACAAGACGGTTAGACCCCAACTTCGGTGGATACGGCGGACCAGTTGCAGCGAGGTCACAGCCGCGGACCGGTCACCGCACACCTCGCATCGGCAAACTTAGCGCAACGGCGTGTGAGGCTTCGGTCGCGAATAGTAAGCATCACAGGTTGATGCCACTGAAGATTCTATGCGACCGCCGAGGGTACAGCTGGCGACTAATTTATCTTCATTCATCCCATCTAGGCGGCCGCCCTAGAATCGTTGCGCCATCGCGATCACGCGACGCTGAGACCGCGCGGTGAGTTCGAGCCGCAGGGTGATGATGGGGAGGGGATAGTCATAGTTGCGAACGAGAGCGGGGCCTTCGTCGCCCAGCCACGCTGCTTGGCTGCAACCCTGCGGGCGAGGTGCCGAGCGATAGTGGCTGAGGATGCGGTGGGTTCGGTGTGCGGTTAAGTCCACGTTGAGCGGGAAGGTTTATTCCCTGGTCGAACCGTTGGTGTGGTCTGAGGCGGTTGGACGAGGTCGATGGAACGGTCAGCGCAGTCCACGGATACCTCATCGGCGGCGGCCGATGAGCATGAGGCGGTGATCGGAGCTGCCGAGGAGGCGGTCCTAGAGCCCCTGGCAGACTTCCCGCACATCGACCTGCGCTCTGGCGTGGAGCCGTGGGAGAAACGTCGCGCCGCCGGCAAGATCCTGCGCCTGGATCTACCGCATTCGGCTCATGCCGTGCTCGATCTCGCCCGCGACCGTCCCGACCCGGTCACGCTCATCGAGGCGGCCCACGACGGGCGACAGTCGCACCTGCTTCCGCTGCGGGTCGCCCGCATGGCGTCCTCGCCGTTCGCCTTCCTACGCGGGGCTGCTCAGGTCATGGCCTGGGATCTCGCACAGGGACCTCGCGGGGCGATCGACGTGGTGATGAACGGAGATGCCCATATCTCGAACTTCGGCCTGTTTGGCTCACCCCAGGGCGAGGTGGTGCTCGACCTCAACGACTTCGACGAGGTCACGGTCGGGCCGTGGGAGTGGGACCTGAAGCGCCTGTGCGCGAGCATCGAGGTCGCCGCGCGGGATGCCGACGTCCCGCCGGCCGAACGGCGGCAGGCGGTACTGAGCGCGGTGGCTGGTTACCAGCACACGATGGACGACCTCGCCCCGCGCGGTTCGCTCGACGTCTGGCAGCGCGCGGCGCGAGCCGAGGACCTCGCTTTCGCCGGCATCGAGATCGACGCGCGTTCGCAGGCCGTGGTGCGCAAGGCTGTCGAGAAGGCGCGGCGGAAGAACAACACGAGTTTGCTCGATCGAGTGGGCGAGCGGCGCACGGACGGCGGCTGGCGCTTCCGCGAGGAGCCGCCGATCCTCGTCCGCGTCGACGAGGCGACGCGCGAGGCTGTCACCACCGGCCTGGAGCGTTACGCCGAGACGCTGCCGCGCGAGCGGCGGTTCATGCTCAGCCGCTACCACGTGGTCGACGTCGCACACCGCGTCGTCGGCGTCGGCAGCGTCGGCACCCGGGCGTACGTCGCGCTGCTGTGCGGCAACTCGGACCAGGACGCGCTCTTCCTCCAGGTCAAGGAAGCCGTGCGACCGGCCCACGCGCCGTATCTACGCGGCATGCCCAAGCCCTACGCCGACCATGAGGGCGAGCGCGTGATCTACGGCCAGCGTCTGCTGCAGGCGGTGGGCGATCCGCTGCTGGGCTGGACGAAGATCGATGGTCGGCCGTTCTACGTGCGGCAGATGAAGAACATGAAGGGCGAGATTCCGGTCGCGCGCATGACCGGCCGGTCGCTGCTGTACTTCTCGCACGCCTACGGCGCCCTGCTGGCCAAGGCCCATGCGCGGACCGGGGATGCGGCGGCGATCGCGGGCTATTGCGGCCACGATGGCCGCGCCGACCTGCGGGAGGCCCTCGCCGATTGGGCGATGGCCTACGGTGACCGGAACGAGGCGGACTATCAGGCGTTCCGGACGGCCATCGCGGCGGGCAGGCTCCGAGCGGCCGACGACCCACATCTTTGATCTGGCGCATGCGTCGACGGGCTGATCACTCGGACGACGTCGTCATCCCGGATCCGTCGGCCTGATCAGATCCCAGCCCACCGTGTTGATGCTCGGCGGGATCGGCTCCGTAGAGCGTCGTCAGGAGCGCCGAGAGGTCGGAGAAGGACAGGCCGGCCTTCTGCACCACGCGGTCGGCCTGCCCGGCCAGCTGGCGGAAGTCGTCCGCCGTGACGTCCTTGGCCGTCAGAACCACCACGGGAATGTCGTACCACTCCGGGCGGGTGCGCAGCAGGCGCAGGAAGCCGAAGCCGTCGAGTTCCGGCATCATCAAATCGAGCAGGATCAACCGCGGCCGGTGCTCGCCGACCGCCGCCAGGCCCGCTCGGCCGTCCGCCGCCGTGACCACCTGCCAGCCGTCCCGGGTGAGCTGGGATGCCATCAACGCGCGCAGGTCGCCGTCGTCGTCCACGACCAGCACCGGCCCGTCATGGGCCTTCGGCCGGAACCGCTCCATCGCTTCCTTCAATTGTACCCAGTCGACCGGCTTCTGCAGGTAGTCGGTCGCCCCGAGCGAGAACGCGAGGTTCTGCTCGTCGAGCACCGTGACCATGATCACGGGCAGATCGCCGAGCTCCGGGTCGGCGCGCAGGGTGCGCAGCACGGCCCATCCATCCATGCGCGGCATGGTTACGTCCAGCAGGATTGCGCGCGGACGCCGCGTGCGCGCCTGCTCGAGCCCTGCCATTCCATCAGCCGCCGTTGCGACGTGGAAGCCTTCCTTGGCCAGGAAGCGGGCGAGCAGGTCACGGGTGGCTTGATCGTCGTCGATGACCAAGACCTCGCTGCCGGCTATCGACTCGGCCGAGGGTTGCGGCGCCCGCGGGGATCTCGCCTGCGCCTGTCTCTCCTCGCCCTCGGCCACGCTCGCCAGCAGCGTCAGGGTGAAGGTCGTACCTTCACCCTGACGGCTCTCGACCGCGATGTCGCCGCCGAGCATGTGCGCGAACGCCCGGGTGATCGCCAACCCGAGCCCCGTGCCGCCGAAGCGCCGCGTGGTCGAGGCGTCGGCCTGACTGAAGCGCTTGAACAAGCGTGACGCCTGCTCCTCGCTCATGCCGATGCCGGTGTCGGCCACCGCGAACACCAGCCGATCACCCTCGGCGTCCGTCTGCCGGCGTGCCGACAGCGTAATTTCCCCGCCTTCCGTGAACTTTGCCGCGTTGCTCAGCAGGTTGATCAGGCACTGGCGCAGCTTGGTCGCGTCCGTGTACGCACCGCCAAGCCCTTCCGCGATGTCGAGGACCAGGGCGTTGCCCTTCTTCTCCACCAGGGCTTCCACCGTGGCGGCGACGTCGCGCACGGTCGCGGCGACGTCGATACTTTCCGGGTACACCTCCATGCGCTCGGCCTCGATCTTCGACAGATCGAGCACGTCGTTGATCAGCCCGAGCAAGTGGCGCGCGTTCGCCTCGATCTTCTTCATATCGGGCAGCAGGTCCGCCTGGCCGGCGTCCTCCATCTCCTCCTGCAGCATCTCCGAGTAGCCGATCACCGCCGAGAGCGGGGTGCGCAGCTCGTGGCTCATGTTGGCCAGGAACTCGGACTTGGCGCGGTTGGCCTCCTCGGCGGCGTCCTTCGCCGCCGCGAGGACGTGCTCGGAGCGCTTGCGCGCGTCGATGTCCGACACCACAACGACAGCGCCGATGAGCGCGCCTTCGGCATCCCGCATCGGCGCGCCGGCGAAGCCGACCCAGGCGCGGGCACCGTCGCCGCGCTGATAGTCGACCTCCAGCTCGGACTGTGGCTCGCCGGCGCGCACCACCTGGATCAGCGGCCACTCGCTCGGCTCGACCGGCCGGCCATTCTCGTGGAAGCCGACCCAGCGGGCCGGTCCCTCGCCGGGTTGCGCGGGCAGCACCCCGTGCCCGAGGATCGTCTCGGCGCGGGCGTTGTGGCCGGTGATCCGTCCGGACGGCGCGTCGGCGATGAGCACGCCCACCGGCAGTGTGTCGAGAACGCTCCGCAGCAGCGCTTCGCCCGCTCGGACCTGGGCCTCGGACAGGACGGCCGTAGTTACGTCCGCCACGACGAGGCCGACGCCGGTGGCCACAGCCGACCCTTCATCCTGGCACAGCGGGTAGAAGCTCATGCGGAAGTGGCGCATCCCGCCCGGCGCGCTCTCGCTCGGCACGCTGACCGGCACGTCAGCGCTGACGAGGCCGTGGTCGCGCGCCGCCTCCAGCAGCGGGGTGAGCTGATCTTCCAGCTTAGGGAGAAGCGTCCAGATCGGTGCGCCGAGATCCGCGCCGAAGCCGCGCTCGCTCATCGTCGCCAGGGCGCGGTTCATGTGACGGATGTTAAACCCGCCGTCGAGGAAGCCGAGCCCGACCGGGGCATTGGCGAGCACGCCCTCGAACAGCCCGCTGCTGCGTTGGCTCTCGCGGCGCCGTACTATCGTGAGGCGGACCAGCAGCACGATCGCGAGGGTCGCGCAAAGCAGGCTGAACGCCGTCAGAGCGGTGTAGCGCAAGCTGTCGCGACGGTCGTTCTCCGCCGACGCCTCCGCGGCGGATCGGTTGGCCGTCGCGGTGGCGGCACGGATCGCATCCATCAGGCGCTTGCCCGCGCCGGTCTCGATCAGGGCTTCTGCGCTGTCGAACCCCTGGTCACGCCGCGCGATCACGACCCGGTCGGAGAACACCGTCTCATCGCCGATCAGCTTGCGCACGGGAGTGAGTGCCGCGATCGCTGGATCGGAAGAGCCACCGTCGAGATTGTCGAGGAAGGCGCTCTCACCGGGGATGCGGCCGAGAGCATCGGCATAGGGTTCGAGGTACTCGGGCTTGCCGGTGAGCGCGTAGCCGCGCATGCCGGTCTCCAAATCCTTCATCGTCGAGAGCAGGCGCTCGCTGTGGCCGATCAACTCTCGGCGGTGCAACCGTTCGCGACGAGCGGCATCGCCGGCCACGAAGTTCCACCCGACCGCCGTCAAGGCCAGGGCGAGCAGGCCGTAGGCGAGCGGCGAACTGGGCAGCCCGGCGAGCGGACGCGCGCCCCGCAGGCCTGGACGCTGGATCAGCGGGTGGGTGTCGGGCATGCGAGCTACCTGCGCCCTCCACGATCGGGCATCGGCAAGTCGTAGCCGGGTTCACACATGATGCGCGAGCCCTGGCATCTAATTCGAATTTGCAATCAAAGGGCCCTGCGATGGAAGCGACTACAGGGTCTCTTCGTACCTCGTACGGTCGCGCATACCCATGTTTCTAGATCTGGCTGAAACCGGCCGGTCTGCTTCGAAGCCGTTTTGTCGGGAAAAGCGGACGACCTCCTACCGACCCGACCCTGCCGCCATGACCGTTGACAGCCTTCCCCGGCAGAGCGAGCGTACGTCTGCCATTCGGCAGGTTCGGTCTGGGGTGGAAACCGCACCCTGCTATTTCGCCCTAAAGCGAGCGCGGAGTGCAGCGTTCCAATAGGGCAAGTGCATTGGAACTGCCGCGCTGGAACGTGGCAGCTTGGACAGCATCAGCTCGACGAGAAAGTCGGCTTTGTGCCGAGCATCCGATCGGCTCTATCGATCGGCAGTCGTGACGACACAGCAATAAAAAAGCCAGCCCGAAGGCTGGCCCCGCGTTCCCGTGAGGGATGCGACGAGAACGGTTTACTCGGCCGCAGTCATCTCTGCGGTGAAGTGACCACACCAGTCCTCGGACGAAACCACCGGCCACAAGCCCTTCGCCTCCGGCGCCGGCTGGCTGATCGGCGGGTTGAAGCGGCACAGGCCGGCATCACCCTGAGCGGAAGCGCCGTTACCTTTGTGCTCGTCGAAAAACTTGCAGCTCTCGCAGTGCGCGTTGGCCATGTCGGTGCCCCTACTCGATGGTCGATCCGTCTTGTTGCGAATTAGAACAGATCCAATCTGGTAGGTCAACGGCGACAGCATCAGCCGGTTCCGGTTCGGCTGAAGGCACCCTGTGGATGACATCGACGTCAGAATGGTTATGAAAGCCCTCTCTTCTGACTGCACATCCGAGGCGTTCGCGACGCCGCAAGACGTGCGGCGGTGTGAGTACGCGACGACAGGCGGACGCAGGCCAGTTCCCTGCCGCCCGCCCGTGGAGCCTCGGTCGGGCGGTCGTGCGAGGGTCGGTGCATTGCGGGGGAGCTGGACACCGCGAGCGCCGGCCCATGGCCAACGATCGTGCAATCGGACGCAAATTCCCTTCGCGCTGTTCAGTGTTACGCAGCTGGCTTTAACCTAGTGGCGTGAGCCTGATGTCCATGGGAGAAGGCCGTCCATGGTGCGCCTCAACGAAATTAGAACCGGCGAAGTCGCAGTCGCGGCACCTGCAGCCGATGACGCCGGATTGGTCTACATCGGTCGTATCCACACCCCCTGGACCGATCGTCTCGCTTGCCCACGACAAGGCAGGTCGGATGGCCCGATCTGCCGTATCGAGCTGTTTGAACCTTGGGGCGCAGCGCTAGACGGGCTAGCAAAATTCGCTTGGATTGAGGTGCTGTACTGGCTCGATGCTTCCCGACGAGATCTTGTGCGGCAGAGCCCGGCCAACAATGGGAGCACGCGCGGCACCTTTGCTCTGCGCTCGCCCGTGCGGCCGAACCCAATCGGAACATCGATCGCCACGCTCGTCGCCATCGAGGGCAACATCCTGACGGTCAGGGGCCTCGATTGCCTCGATGGCACACCACTCCTCGACCTCAAGCCAGACCGGACCCTCTTCACGCCGATCGCCCCGCCGCAACCGGGTGATTTCGAGACCGACGACTGACGCCTCGACTCGATGCCTGAAACGCATGTGCCAGGGGTGATCCTGCCAGGCTTTGGGCTATATCCGAACAGATATAGCACTGCTCTAGCCGTCTGGAGGCATCATTGCCCGCCACCCGTCTCACCATACCCTCGCGCATCCTTCGGCAATTAGCTCTCCTCGGCTGCCTCACGCTGTCATCTACAGGCGGAGCGTGGGCTGAGCCGATGCAGGTCTATGCTGCTGGCAGCCTCGTGGCTGCGCTCAAGGACGTGATCGCTGCCTCAGGCATCCCTGCCGAGGCGGTGGCGGCACCGACCTTCGGGCCGGCTGGACTGCTGCGAAAGCGGATAGAGGATGGCGAGAAGGCAGACCTCTATCTCTCAGCCGACCTTGCCAGCCCGCGCCGCCTTGTCGATGCAGGCAGGGCCAAGGATGTCGTGCCGTTTGCTCGTAACACGATGTGCGTGCTCGCCCGCGCTGATCTTGGTCTGACCCCGGACAACCTCCTCGATCGCCTGCTCAAACCCGACCTGCGGCTGGCAACCTCGACGCCAGGCGCCGATCCTGGCGGCGATTACGCCCAGGCCGTATTCGATCGAGCCGAGACCGCACATCCAGGGTCCAAGGCTATGCTGGAGAAGAAGGCGTTGAAGCTGCTCGGCTCGCCCAATACGATGGTGCCGATGGCGGGCCGTAGCCCCAGCGCAACCGTGTTCCTAGGCAACAACGCGGACGCGCTGCTGTACTACTGCAGTGGCCAGAGCGGTACCATGAAGGAGGCGCCCGGCCTAAGCCTCGTGCAGCTTCCGCCCAACCTGTTGGTGCCGGCGACCTACGCCATGGCACTGATCACCGACAACCCGGACGCGATGCGCCTCGCCCTGTTCCTCGTGTCCGAGAAGGGGCAGGCGATCCTCGCCCGCCACGAACTCGGGCCGATCAGCGGACCGTGAGGCAGTCGAGACAGGCGGCCGACGCGGCTACTCCGCCGGGAGCAGATCGAGCTTGATCTGCTGGCTCGGCGCGCGGCCGATCTCGATCGTCACCGGGCCGGCGTCGAGTGCGAAACGCAGGCTCTTGCGGACCTCCGGGCAGCCGGCCTTGCCGCTGATGCGCTCGGGCTTGAGCGTCGTGCGCCCATCCTGGCTGACGTCGATCCAGGCCTCCTCCGACAGCGTCAGTTGATAGGTGCCGGCGGATGGCACCGTGGCCGTGATGAAGCCCGCGAACGTCCCTGGCTTCGCGGTCCTCTCAGATTGAACCGGCAGTGTCACCTCTGCCGCCGGCTTCAACGACACCTGCGCCGCCCCCGTCCCGCCGGGTAGAGCCGATCCAGATGCGAGCCCGGCCAAATCGGGCGCCGTGAACGCAGCACGATCCCGCGCGACCGACCATGCGAAGCCCGCACAAGCCGGCGCATCCTCAGCGACCGCCGGGCCGATGCAGCAGACCGTCAATGCGACGGTGAGGAGAACGCGGGATCCAGGCTTCATCAGTCGACGGCAACCATGACGTCGGACGCCTTGATCACGGCATAGGCCGGACCGCCCACCGTGAGGTTGAGGCTGTCGACCGCTTCGTTGGTTACGGCGGCGGTGACGACCTGGCCCGGCATGATCTCAATCTTGACGTGCGCCGTGGTGGCGCCCTTCTCGATCGCCGTCACGGTGCCCTTGATGATGTTGCGCGCGCTGATCTTCACGGTGTCCGCCTTCCTGGCCCATTCCGGGTCGCTTAATTATTGCCATCCTCGATGACGCTGAAGCCCTGAGCCTCGAAGAAGGGCTTTGCTGCTGCGCTCCGGAGGTAGTCCAGGAAGCGCTTCGCGCCGTCGCCCTTCGCGTCCGCGGTGACGGCGAACGGGTACACCACGGGCGGGTGGCTGTCCGCCGGAAACACGCCCACGACCTTCACGCCGGGATCCGACTTCGCGTCGCTCTCGTAGACGACGCCGAGCGGCGCCTCCCCGCGCGAGACCAGAGCCAGGGCCGCTCGGACGTTGTCGCTCTGAGCCAGACGAGGTTGAATGCTCCCCCACAGACCGAGCTTTTCGAAAGCGGTCTTAGCGTACTTGCCGATCGGCACCGAGTTGACCTCGCCGGTGGCCAGCCGCCCATCGGAGCCGAGCGCTTTGGCGAAGCCCTCCGGCGTGAAGGCAACCGTGTTCTCCTTGGCGTCGCGCGGCGCGATCAGGACGAGGCGGTTGCCGAGCAGGCTCACCCGCGTGTCCGGACGGATGAGGTTCTTCTTGGCGAGGTAGTCCATCCATTCGAGGTCGGCCGAGGCGAACAGGTCGGCCGGCGCTCCGGCCTCGATCTGCCGGGCGAGGGCAGAGGACGCCGCGTAGCTTGCCCGGATCTCGATCCCAGATTGTGCTGTGAATGCCTTGCCGGCATCATCGAGAGCGTTCTTGAGGCTGGCTGCTCCGAACACCGTCGTGGTCTCGGCCGCTTGGGCTGCTCCAACGGTGAGGAACAAGGCGGCGATGAGGCCGGAGCGGATCAAACTGCGCATGCGGAAGCGGTCCTCGACGTCGGATGTGCCAGCAGCGCTATATCAAGCAGAATATATCGCCGAAAGCCATCGATTGCGCTGCGTTCGCGACTGCTCCACCGGTCGACGCGTCGGTTCGTGGCATGAGGCGAGGGAGAGACCTGATGGCAAGCCTGAGCATTCGTATCGACGTTGGGCCCGACAATCGTATCGGCCCCGGTAAAGTGCAACTCCTGGAGATGGTTGCCGAGCACGGCTCGATCAGCGCAGCCGGGCGGGCGCTCGGCATGTCCTACCGGCGGGCATGGATGCTCATTGAGGCGATGAACAGCGGTTTCGGGCAGCCGGTAGTCGAGGCGCAGATTGGCGGTAAGGCGGGAGGCGGGGCACGCTTGTCTACACTCGGAGTCGATCTGGTCGCGCATTACAGGGCGATCGAGCGTGCTGCCGACCGGGCGGCCGCGCCCTTCCTAGATCGGATTGCTGCTCCCGAGCGAACCGCAGACGACCTGCCGGCTGTGACCTCCCCCTAGGCAAGCCGATTGTTTTTGGACAGAGTGTTATATCCGAATGGATATAACGACTGACGAGACGCCGATGCCGCCAATCGCTCACCTCGACGGTCCAGCGCTGCGCGCCCTCGCTTCCGTCACCCGTCCGCCGTTCGTGCCGCCGCCTGAACCCGACTCGGCGGATAAACCGCGGGACCGGATCTGGGAGCTTGCCGAGAACCTGCACTGCTCGATCGTAGGCACCTGCTTGACCAACTCTGAAGCCCGCGCGATCCTGGCCAAGCTTGGGCGTGCCGACGCTCGGACGATCAGTGAGCACCACCTGCACGGAGAGATCGTCCAGATAGCCGGTCGCAAGGACGGGGGTGGCCGTCTGCTGCAAAAGACCCTGGACCGGCGGCACGAGCGGGAGATCGAACGCTTTGCCGAGGCGCGCACCGCTGACGCGGTTCGGGCGCTCTGGAAGTCCTCGCTGGAGCGTGGGGCTATCCCTGGCGCTTATTGGGCAGCGATCACCCACCCAGCCACCGACTGGCCACTCGTGCAGGAAATCTTCGGCGAAGTGCACATGCTCTCGCACCTCGTCGGTCAGTCGAACCGGGCCGACATCCGCCGCCTGCGCCATCTCGAAGAGGAGTTGGGCCGACGCGATGAAGCGCTTGCGGCACGGGACGAGCGCATCATGGCGCTCATGCGCGAGCGCGACGATCTCGGGAAGCGCACCCGGACGATCGAAATCGAGCGTCCCATCCCGGCTACTACGACCATCGAGCCACCGTCCACGCGCGGCCTGGAGGTGCGGCTGGCCCGGGAGATCGCGCATGCGACCGCGTTGGAGGAGCGGCTTGCGGTGCTGGCTGGCGCAGCCGAACGCCTCAGCGCTGATCTAGCCACGGAGATAGCCCGCCGATCAGTTGCCGAAAGGGAACTGGCTGCCCTCGAAGCGGCTCTGGATGTGCCGAGCGTGGATACAGCCGATAGCCAAACATCGGGACGGCTAGACGGACAGGTCATCCTCTATGTTGGCGGCCGGCGGCGTCAGGTGGCCAATCTCCGCCGCTTCGTGGAGGCCAGGGGCGGCAGGCTGCTCAACCATGACGGAGGTATCGAGGACAACCTGTGCCTTCTGGCGGGGCTGGTTGGGCAAGCGGATCTAGCGGTGTTCCCCGTGAGCTGTGTCAGCCACGAGGCGAGCCTTCACCTGAAACGATACTGCGAAGCACAGGCTAAACCCTTCCACCCGGTGCGGAGCGCTGGCATGGCGAGCTTTATGCACGTCGTCACGCCGATGGCGAGCTCGTCGTAGGCGATCAAGCAGATCGCTCGGGGGGCACGGGCAGACCGGAAGAAGCTTATAGGTTTATGTTCTCATTGCATAGCGTACATAAGCCGCTCTTCAACTTGCCCGACATGATATGACCACGTGACAGATTGGTTTGACGATCCTGACGACGACAGCCACTCGCCCATCAAAAGTGAAAGCTGGATGCTATTGTACATCACAGCGGCTCTAATCGGCATATGTGCGCTTGGCGTGATCGGCACGATGCTACATATCTTTCCCGCGTAGAGTCTAGAGTCTGCTTTCGACCCTTCTAGGACCTCGGAAAGGTCTGCTTACCGGCACTGGGGCGCTTATTGAGCAAAGCTTTCTATGCCGACCCCATACGTTCCATCGATCGTGCCATCGAAGAGGGCATTTGATCGGCCATGACGGACAAGATCCTCTCGGCCGCCGCCAGATTGAGACTGTAGCCGTCCCCTGCGACGACCTCGTCCCGACTATCGAGGAGGATCAGGCCGCCGCGGTTCCGAATATAAGACTGACGCCAGCGCGACTTCGACAACTTCAGTCCGAGGCTCTTCGCCTGCTTCCGGAGCTGCGCGAGACGAAGGGTGTCCTGGTAAGTTGGGGTCAGATCGATCTCGTGCACGGCATCCTCTCACGCCCGTATCACCTCAGCCGCAGCCCGCCATGCAGCGCGCCGCGGTCGTCGTGCTGGTGTAACGGTTCAGCACTTGAATACCCAGCCGTTGAAGGGGGCGCCTCTCACCACCGGTAGATCAGGCTGCCAATGACCGTCGCCGGCTGGTTGCGATTGCAGAACCCAAACGAGCAGGTCTGATAGTTCCGATCGAAGATGTTGTAGCCGTTGAGCTGCGCACGGAAGCCCTTGTACTTCGGATCGAGGGCCGCGAAGTCGTAGGCCACCAAAGCGTCGTAGAGCGTGACGGCAGTGTTGCGCACCGTGTTCTGATCGTCGGCGAAGCTCGCACCGATGTAGCGGATGCCACCGCCGATCTGAAGGCCGCGCAGAGGCGAGGATGGTGGGAACGCGTAGGTCAGGAACGACGCGTAGGTATCCTGGGGAATGCCCGAGACGAGGTTGCCGGCGAGCGACTGGCCGGTTGAGGAGACCGAGTTCACGAACCGGATGTCGACGTGGGTGTAGGCGATCGTTAGGTTGGTGCCTGGGGCGAGGTTGGCGGTCGCCTCGGCCTCGAAGCCCTTCGAGCGCACGGCACCGCCGGCGGTCTGGAACGCGAGGGAGGACGCGTCGGGGATCAAAATGTTCGACTGTGTGATGTCGAAGCCGGCGAATGCGGTTTGGATGTTGGTGCCGGGGATCAGGTACTTCACGCCCGCCTCGATTTGATCACCGGTCGCCGGCTTGAACGCCTGTCCGTTTCGGTCGAGGCCCACCTGCGGGGTGAAGGTTGTGGCGTAGCTGGCGTAGGGCACGAGGCCCGGCGCTAGGACGTAACCCAGTCCGACCCGGCCCGTGAACGCGCTGTTGTTCTGGCGTGAGACCGCGCTGTCGGGGGTCGTGAAGTTGTCTTGGAAGACCCAATCGTGGCGTCCGTTCAGGGTGAGGATGAAGTCGCCGAACTTGGCCTGATCCTGCAGGTAGACGCCGATCTGCTCCTGGGTCTGACGTGCGGCGGACCCGAGGGTCGGCGTGGCGATGAACTGTTGGCCGTAGTTCCGCGTGATCAGGTTCAGATCTGGGGCAAGGCCGAAGCCGAGGCGCTGGCTCAAGCTGTACCGCGCATAGTCGACGCCCCCGACCACGGTGTGAGCGATCGGGCCGGTGGCGAAGCGCGCCTCCAACTGGTTGTCCAGCGTCTGCTGCACCAAGCCTTCGCGGATGTAGCCAGTGTCGCGCGTGCCGATCGTGTTTGCGTCGTTTATGCCGTTGATATCGACGTACTTCCCGCTGAGGAAGACGCCGTAGTGCCGGAAGTTCTGGCGGAAGACCAAATCGGGCGTGATGAAATGCTCGAAGGCGTAGCCGACCCGATACTGCGTCTGGTCGAGACCGGCGAAGCGCGGGTCGCCCATATAGTACGGGCTCGCCCGGAAACCTGGGTAGTTGTAGTAGAACGTCGTGGCTGGCGTGTTGGTCGTTTGAAACTCACTCAGGAACGTGAACGTCGTGGCGGCATCGGGTTTCCAGGTAAAGGCGGGCGCGATGTTGAACCGGTCGTCGTTGGTGCCGAGGCCGATGAAGGTGCCTGCCTCGCGACGGATGCCGGTCAGCCTGTAGGCCATGGTACCGCCCGAGCCCTCGACTGGGCCACCGAAGTCGAAGTTGCCCTGGACGCGGTCGAAGCTACCGGCCTGGAACTGGACCTCGCCGAATGGCACGAAAACCGGGCGCTTGCTCGTGATGTCGAGGATGCCGCCCGGCGAGCCGAGGCCGTAGAGACCGGCGGACGGCCCGCGTAGGATGGTCACGGCCTCCGCGCCGTAGGGCTCGATGCGCGGGAAGATGAACCCGCTGCCGATTACGCGCAGGCCGTCGCGGTAGGTGCCCTGGTTGGTGAGCACGTCGAAGCCGCGGATGAAGATCTGGTCGAAGCGCGGATCGAAGCCCGACCGGGCCGATATGGCGCCGGGGACGTAGTTGATCGCATCGCTCAGGGTCTGGACGTTGCGGTCGTTGAGCTGCTCCCGGGTGACGACCGAGATCGATTGCGGCGTCTCAATGATTGGCGTGTTGGTCTTCGTTCCCGCAGTCGTCACGCGGGCGGTGTAGCCGGTGATGCCGGACGGACCACCGCCACCGCCGCTGGTCGCGGCCGTGCCGCCGTCGCCCGCACTGAGGTTGAGGCCGCTGGAGCCCATCGGTCCCGGGGCAGAGCTGCCGGGTCCTGCCGCGTCGACTGAGATCTCGTTGAGCTGGATGGTCCCGTCCTGCGCGCTCGCATTCCCAGCGAGGGTGGTGGTGGCGAGAAGGACGGCGAGGAGCGAGGAACGGTAAGACATAGATCACGCTGACACGCGCCTTGAACGGCGCAACGCCCCAGTGATCGCCGTTCACAGATCCTTGAGCAAGCCGAAAACGTGTTATAGATCACACACTTACAACGGTTCAAATCTGAAGGCGTTCTAAGCTAGAGCTTATCGAGCACCTGCTGGTACTGCGCGAAAGCGAGCTGCGCCAAATGGTGTTTGACCGAGGGCGATCCTTAAAAATACCAACTGCATCACCCCGAACGACTGAGCCGGGAGCGGAGTTGAAGGTCCGCTTCCAAGCGTTACGTCAAATCCCGCTTCCCACCCGCTGCAGCCGTTGCACCCGCCTCCAAGGCGATTGCTGCAAGCTCGTGCACCGAACCCCACTACCAAAATCGGTCCAATAGGGCCCGCTCCTGTGGAACGGTCCGTACCAAGAATCATAAGCGTTCCATCGGGTGGTCTCTGCCTTTTGGAACGCAAAATCGCACACATCTGAGATCCTTATAGAACTCGGCGGGATTGCCGCGGGACAGACACGGTTAAGGAATGTTCGGCCATGTCGGCAGCCGCTTCCGTACCGTTAGATCATCCCGTAGGCCGCTCTCCGAACGTCGGTGGTAACGTCTGCTTGTGGGAACTCGTGATAACCCATCGAATGGCCGGGATGGGCGCAAAGCGGAGCGTCCGGTCTTGCACAACGGATCAAGCTTCGCCGGGTATGGGGGAGCGAACCTTCGAATACCGGTGAGACGCAACCGCCTGCGCCCTGCCCCGAATCGCCGACCCACCGCGGATCGTAGCGGTAATCATCTAGAGCCTGAATCGCACAGCGCAGCACCCCTATCACGTAGCCCCACGCGCGATCATGATGGGACAAGCGCTCAGCTGGTGTTCGACGTAGAGACGCTATCGCCCAAGGGGAGGGAGCCAGATCTTGCGGTTCAACCACGTAGCCAATCGCGTCAATCCGTGTCACTTCGAGATCGTCGTGGACATGTTCGTCCAGCAGCTCGGTTTCGTGGAGCTGCGGCGCACCGAACGCGCCGTTTGGTTGCGGCAGACCGGGGCCAACGTGGATCTCCAGCTCAGCCGCAGCGATACCGGGCACCGAGATGCTGACCGGGAGCGTTCGCAGGTCTCGTTCCTCAGTGATACCCCTGAAGCTGATCTGCGGCGCTTGGCGTCTTGGTTCACCGCACGAGGACTGACCGCCCGCATTGGGGCCTACTCCGACAGGGAGTTCTACCTGGACGTGCCGGTGGCGTTCGTGGACTTCGTCGTCGAAGCGATGCTGCCCGAGCTCGCCGCATACGACATCGTGCTCTGATGACCTCCATGGCGGTGCCTATCGCCATGGTGACCGCTCGCGAACGGCGAGAGTGGAGGTGAAACGAACCCTGTGGTGGTCGAGCTTGGACTTCGTCTTCCCTCTCTGCTGGAGGGATAGCCAGCGCCGTCTATGAGACCTCAGTGGGTGCCGTAGACCCCATCGAGCCAAGATTACCGCGGACCGGACGCTTCGTGCAGACCGATAGCGTCCAGACGGGAAGCGCATACGCCCACGTGCCCCGCCGGCCTCGCCCCTCGTTGGACGAGGAACTGACACGACTGACTGTGCACCGCGATCGCCTGCAGCAGCCGCTCGATCCCCGCGGTGGCCAGCGCCTGGTAGTCCGGCGAATACGCCGCGTAGATCTCGGTGATTGCAAACCCCGCCACCCGGTGCCCGAGCTGGCCCGCCACCTCCTCGAACGGCACCCGCTCCTTGCGCAGCCAGCGTGCCACCGTGTGCCGCGGGCTATAAAGGTTCACTCGACCATCAAGCCCTGCTCGCCGTCTGCTTTCGCCTAGCGCGGTGTAGTACCGGTCAACTGGCTTCCCCCGGAAGCTGACCACGAAATCCGACTCACGCGGAAGCTGACGCAGATACGCGATTAGACTTGGTGGCATCTTAACCACTGGACGCCGCTTTGACGTCTGCTCGCGCTCTTCGGGATTAAGGTGCAACAAGTCGTCGTCGAAATCGACCTGCGTCCACTGAAGCTGCTTGACGGCCTCCGGCCGACTCCCGGTGGCAAGGCAGATGAGCAGCAGGGCGTGAAAGTGTGGGGCCGACTTATCGAGCCAGGCAGCGTGTGTAGGGCGGTGACAAAACCATCCACTGGAGCGTCGGCGGGGTGCTGATGCGGCCGGGGTAAAAGCCGGCCAGTCGAGAGGCTTCTCTTTCGGGAGGGGCCCAGGAGGTTTGCCGTGGAAGTCTACGCGGCCGTTCGGCAGTTCGTTTTCATCGTCGGCCACGCTCGTCGGTCGGCAGCTCGGGTATTCGGGCTCAAGCACGAGGCAATTGCCAACATGTGCCGGTTCTCACTGCCACCGCGCAACAGGCACTCGAAGCCGATCGAGACGCCGAACGTGTGTTCGCTTCTGCCGGCTGAAGATGA
>NZ_JAKSYH010000242.1 GCF_022829295.1 Methylobacterium sp. J-088 | reverse complement strand
CCGACGTGCGACCCAGACAGGCTCTTCCGCGGGCGCACAGCTCGGATCAAACTACCAGTTCCCCCCGCCCTCCTGCGTGGTCTGCGGCATCGAGACCGATGCCAAGTCCCCCGACATCGGCCCAAAGCGGCACAACGCTATTATCAACGGCGCCGTGGCCCCCGGCTTCTACGTCACCGACCCGCGCGGCCTGTCGGGCCTCGACTCCTTCGGCACCGTGCGCGGCCGCCTCGGCTACGCCTTCGACCGCACCCTCGTGTACTGCACCGGCGGCTTCGCCTACGGCTCGGGCAGCGCCGACCGTTCGGTCGGCGGCTACGCCGGCAACGACAGCTTCCGCACCGGCTACGCCGTCGGCGGCGGCGTCGAGTTCGCGCTCCCCACCGAGTCGTTCCTGAACTTCTTCCGCTCCTCGGCCGTGACGTTCAAGGTCGAAGGCCTGTACGTCAACTTGGAGCGCGGCAACCGCAACCAGGGTGCCCTGATCGTCAACGCCGCCAACCTCGTCCCGGTCGCCTACAGCGCTATCGGTCGCCGCTCCGACGAGTTCGCCGTAGTCCGCGCCGGCCTGAACTACAGGTTCGGCTCGTAATAAGATCCGGTCGCGCTGCTCCCGGCCATCATGCCGGGAGAACACGGTGGCGGGCGAGGGGTAGTTGGTCCTCCCCACCGCTCGCCGCCGTCGAAGAGCAGCCATCCGGCTGACCTTCGCATACCCAGCCTGATCAAACTGGCCGCTCGATCGGCAGCGCCCTGGGAGCCCCGCTCCTGGGGTGTTTTTCATTGGCCGATCCAGCCCGGAGGCTGAGTGGCTAGGCTCAAGACGGCGCGAGCCTGATAAACGCAGACGGCCCGCCCCTGAGGGTGGGGGCGGGCCTTCATCGGATTGGCGAACGCTCAACTACCCGCGTGTCAGAGGCCGAGCAGCGCCCGCGCCGAGCCCAAAGCCGTCGCCCCCAAGGCGAAGGCGAAAAGGCCAATCATCGCGTAAGAAACAGGCTTCAGCTTCATCAGCAGCGGTTGCCGCCGGTGGTCTGACCGTACTGCTTGACGGGGAAGTGCTGCTGGTTCGCGTTGCCCTCGGCGGCCGAGCTCATCGGGCAAGTCACCGGGTTGTTGTCGTATCCGAATAGGCCGCCGGCCGGGGCACCGAGCGAACCGGTGGCCTCGACGCCGTCGAGCTGAAGACCAGTCCAGGCGGTGGGACGCGGGCTGGCTGCGGCTGGCGAAAGCGCAGCGACGGTGAAGGCGAGGGCGGCGGCCAGCGCGGAGTAGCGGGTCGTCGTCATGGCGTTTCTTGATCTCCTCGGGGGCTGGGCCAGCCTGTCCGGCCCCGTCGCGTCCCGTGTGATCCGTAGGTGGGTAGCGCCTTGTCTCCGTGACGTGCCACCGGGCACGCGGCGGCGCGGATTAAAATCCGAGTTGGCCGGGCTGACTGAAGCGTGTGCTTCAAAAACGAAGGGCCGCCCTTGAGGAACAGGCGATCGCTTGCGACGCCCCCTCGACATCGTCCGTTGGACCGCCGCCGCCACGCTGCTGCGGGCGTCGGTCGAGAAGTGGGCCTACCCGCAGTGGACGGATCCGCTGCTCGCCGCCAAGCCGCAGATGACCATGAGCGCGACGCCTGAACTGTTCATGCAGGCCGCTGGTGTCATTGAGTTCACCTTGGCCTTCGCCCTGGTCCGGACGCCTCTGGTGCGACGTGTAGCGGCCCTGATCCTGACGGGGATCTTCGTCTCGGCGATCTTCGAGTTCGGTAAGGTGGACGCGATCGGGCACTCCGGCATAATCGTGGTGCTGCTCGGGATCGCGGCGGATGATGCCCGGACGACAGTGCGGGCGCGCGACGCCGCCCGGGCGCCCGCGTACTATGGTGGTGCTCTCGCTGCCTTCCTGGCGCTGTACTATCTCGGGCACGAGGCCCTGTTCGACACGGGCCAGCAATTCCCCGAACTCGCCAAACTGGCGGTGATTTACGAGACAGCGCCCGGGGATGGCGCCTGCAGGAATGCCTACTGCACGTGGATAGTGAGCTTCATCTTCGGGTGGATGCCGCACTGGATGATGAAGTCGCCGGGCTCCTTGAGGGTCAAAGTGGCCTGCTTGCCAGGCTCCTGATCGCCAGCATCGAACGCGAACCGATCAGCCTCGATGAAGGCGTGGTGGACGGCGTTGTCGTCCCCGTTGACGAGGGTGATGGTGTCACCCTGGCGCAGGAACAGATCGGTCGGGTCGAAGTGCCTGCCCTTCTGCAGCACGATGCGAAAGGCGCTGGCGAGGCCGGCTTGGGCTGATCCAGCCACCAGCAGCGCTACGATCAGAGCGACGGGGCCCCCAAGGAGGAACGGTCGGCGTAAATTGCTAATAGTCACAGACACAACCCGGCAAAATTAGTTATCTGGATGTATGAGTAGCATAGCTTGGCTATATGTCGCCCAACTCGTATCAGTATATGCGCCTAAATCCGCTCGTGCTTCGCTCGCTATGCTCGAATTCAACGACATTTGTACGTCGATCGAAAGAGAATTTTTACTAAGTCGACTCTGGAGCTGCGCATCAAGCGTCGGATCCGGCGACGAGAACGCCTCATTCCGCAGTACTTGCCTGGGTCGAACATAGCTCCCACCTGCTGCCGCGAGATCCCCCCGCTCCACCGCATACAAGAACCTTTAACCGCCTTGCGCCACCATGCCCCCAGCGATCGGCTTCGGCCGCGCGCCGGAAGAGCAGCACCGGGGCCTGACACCCCTCGGCCTAGGTGCGGCCTCGCCGGTGCAGTCGCGATGATCGGACGCGATTGCGGCCAAGCTTGAGCCCGGCTAGACGCGCTGCCTTGCGGCGGCGTGGGGCCTGGATGAGCGAGGACTTGGCTGCCCTTCTCCTCGCCCTGGCGACCGAGAATACCGACCTACGCCAGCAGCTCGCGACCGCCCAGGACATGCCGATGGAGACCGCGGTCGACGCCGGCCACCTGCATGCCCGCATCGAGGCAGTACAGGACGAGCGGGATGCGTGGCGGGAGGAGGCGGAGCGGCTGCAGATGGGATCCTTGCGATCCGCTTGATGCAAGCAGTTCTCGTAGCAGTTGAGCGGCGCAAGGGTTCGCTAACTGATAGCCCCCAGCATCGCCGCCATGCCCAAGCGAACGCTTCGAACCCTAAAAGGCGCCTTCTGGATCGCCGTTCTAGGTCTCTGCTGCTTTTCGGCGGCTATGCTGGTGGAAGCCAATCGACCCGCAGAACCAGCCGTGGCGCACCTGCCGTCTGTAGATCCTGTCACGACCGGCGCTATCGATCGTGCTCCTATCCGGTGGTGTGGTGCTGCCTCTTGGTGCCGCTGAACCGAGGATCGGGTAGCGCCGATCTCGATCAGCGGCTGACCAGTGCCCAGCTCATTCCCCCGTTACTCCTAGTCATCGGCTGATCCGATCGCGGGCGCTTTGAGGGCTTGCTTGGCTGAAGTGTCGGCCCGCCTCCTAACAGCAGCAGGCGACTCTAGCCGAATCGATCCCGGAGGAATTCTTGCGACCGGTCGTGCGGGACGAGTTGTGCGGTGACGGTCCTTCACCCCTCCAGACGGTAGATCACGCCGTCGACCTGTGTTTGGGCGTGCAACGGTGGCTCTTACTCATTCTAGCTGATGCCAACGGCGTTGAGGTTGCGGACATCCACGATGGAGCCGCAGCATGCGCCCTCATTTCAGGCCGTCGAACCTCGTCTCTGCCGGATTCGTCGATCACCTCGATGTCTGCGTCGATCGGATCGGTGCGGTCGTGAGGTCCGGGTCTACGACAGCAACTTGCCCAGACTGCCGGACCTCTTCACGTCGCACCCAAAGCCGCTACCAGCGCCGTGCCGTCGACCTGCCGCTCGGTGGTCGGCGCGTCGAACTGCACGTGATGGTGCGGCGCTTCCGGTGCAACGAGGTTGCCTGCGGGCGGAAAGTCTTCGCCGAGTGCTTCCCCATCATGCGCGTTGGAAAGAGGCGCAGGTGCAGCGGCAGCCGCCGATCAGGTGCTGCGGGAGTTCCTTATGCTTGGACGACCACCCGGAGATGATTTCGTGGGCGTGTCGCTCGGTTCCTTCCGTCGTGGCTTCCTACGGTTGCAGCACCTCGATCGCGGCATCGCACCTTTGCCAGCTCGATGCATGTGGATCCGACGTCCCCATTCGACATCTCGTTGGTCCGGTGCGGGCCGGCTCGATCAATGGAGTCGATCCGGCAGCGGGCCTATCGTCGTGGATGTTCGGAGCCCCGTCAGCGTCGAAGCGGCGCTTCATGCAACGGGGCGCATACTGCGCGCCTCTTCGTCGCATGCTAAATTTGTAGGCGCATCGAAGCTAAGCGTACCTTGGTCCACGCATTTGCCCAAGTTGCGCCGGGTGACCAAGCGTGGGTATCCGGCGTGCAGTGCGAGTGGTGCGGCGTGTGCTTGGACCACACCATAACGACAAAGGAATCGTACGAAGGAACGAACTCGTGCCGCGCGCTTCGGGTGGGGAGAAATCCACCCGCCAGATGGAAGATTTGGTGAGAAAGGCTAGGGAGCTATCTCGTAACTCATTGCCACCACTTGCCTTTCTCGAGCGAAAAGTAAGTGGTGGAGCTGAGGGGAATCGAACCCCTGACCTCCGCAGTGCGATTGCGGCGCTCTCCCATCTGAGCTACAGCCCCGTCGAGGCGCCGGCCTTGTAGGCGCGGGCGGCTCAGCCTGTCAATTCCCTGTTTCAACGTCGCCCGCCGCGCGCCGCTCCGGCGCCGGGATGCGGGCGCCCCGAGGATAGCGCGCGAACCCGCATGAACGCCCTGATCTGGCTCTTCGACACGGTCGTCCAGCTCTTCATCTACGTCCTCATCGCCAGCGCGGTCCTGAGCTGGCTCGTGGCGTTCAATGTAGTGAACGTGCGCAATCCGATCGTCGCGCAGATCGGAGAGGTGCTCTACCGGATCACCGAGCCGGTGCTGCGGCCGATCCGCAACCTGCTGCCCAATCTCGGTGGCGTCGACATCTCGCCGATCATCCTCATCCTGCTGCTGCTGTTCATCAGCCGCCTGCTGCACGAGTATGCCGTGCCCGCAACCTACGTTTACGCGCAGTAGGATCGATCCCCCGTGAAGACGAATCCCGGCCGCTTCTTCGAGGATTTCCGCCTCGGCGAAACCATCCGCCACGCCACCCCGCGCACCGTCACGGTGGGCGACGTGGCGATGTACACGGGCCTCTACGGGCCGCGCTTCGCGGTCCAGTCCTCGGACGCCTTCGCGCGCGCCTTCGGCTACCCGAAGAGCCCGCTCGACGATCTGCTGACCTTCCACATGGTGTTCGGCAAGACCGTGCCGGACGTCTCCCTCAACGCGCTGGCCAATCTCGGCTACGCGGAGGGCGGGTTCCGGCGGCCGGTCTATCCGGGCGAGACCGTATCGACCGTTTCGGAGGTGATCGGCCTCAAGGAGAGTTCGAACCGCCAGACCGGCGTGGTCTACGTGCGCTCGGTTGGCTCCGACGAGCGCGGCGAGACCCTGCTGAGCTATTGCCGCTGGGTGCTAGTGCGCAAGCGCGACCCCGAAGCCGCGATCGCCGAGGAACGCGTGCCGACCCTCGCCAAGGTGGTGGATCCGCAGGATCTGGCGGGTGCGCTGCCGCCACTCTCGGCCACCGCCTACGATACGGACTTGGCCGGCAGCCCGCACCGCTTCGCGGATTATGCGGTCGGCGAAAAGATCGACCACGTCGACGGCATGACCGTCGAGGAGGCCGAGCACCAGATCGCCACGCGCCTGTTCCAGAACACCGCGAAGGTGCATTTCGACGGGCTGGCCGCCAAGGACACCCGTTTCGGCCGCCGCCTCATCTACGGCGGGCACGTGATCTCGCTCGCCCGGGCGCTCAGCTTCAACGGGCTCGCCAACGCCTTCGCGCTCGCTGGCATCAATGCCGGCCGGCACGTGGCGCCGCTGTTTGCCGGCGACACGGTCTATGCCTGGAGCGAAGTTCTGGCGACGGCGGATGTCGGCCGCGCCGATGTCGGGCTCCTGCGCCTGCGTACCGTGGCCACCAAGAACCAACCCTGCGGCGCCTTCCCGGATCGCGCGGGGGATGGCTTCGATCCGTCGGTGATTCTCGATCTCGACTACTGGGCGTTCGTGCCAAAGTAGCGGACGGCAAGGTCCGGCGACCGGACGTTGAGCCTATGGCCGTGATCAGGATCGCGACGACGCGCGCGCTCGTCGTGCGGCGCGCGGGACCGGACGATGCAGCCGCGATCGCCGCACTCCACGTGACGGCTTGGCACGAGGCCTATGGCGGCCTCCTACCCCCCGAGATGATCGACGCTCTCACGGTCGAGGTGCGGCAGGCGTGGTGGGCGCAGATTCTCAGCAGCCCGCAGCCGGATGCTGACGAAGTGGCCTTCCTGGCCGAGTTGGATGGGAAGCCGGTCGGATTCAGCCTCGGCAACGCCCAGCGCGCGGGCGACCTGGCGGCGGCAGGCTTCGACGGGGAGTTCCGGGGGCCCTATGTCGTGCGGGCCGCCCAGGGGCGCGGCATTGGCCGGGCTCTGGCCGCCGCAATGGCGGCGAGCCTGCAGCAGGCGGGTTACCGGGCCATCGGCGCCTGGGTGCTGCGTACGAACGCCCCCGGCCGCCGCTTCGTCGAGGGTTTCGGCGGCACCCTGCTCGATCGGCCGGAGGCCGTCCGCGGGCGCGGACGGTTCACCGAAGTCGCCTACGGGTGGCGCGACCTCCCATCCCTGGCGCGGTCCTGCGACCCGGCATCCCGCTCGGCGTGACGGTCCCTCAGCGAATCCCGCCGCCGACTACCCCGGCCTCGACGGCCAGCGACAGCCGGTCCGTGACGGCCCACTCGACCCCGACACCCGCCACCGGACGCACCGCGATGTCCTGCCGGCTGAACGGCAGGGTCGCGGGCGTCGGGCCGACCCGCAGGCTCTCGTGCAGGGCCAAGGCGCCGCCCTTCCCGTAGACCAGGACGTCCGGTGTCAGCAGCGTCCCGACCTTTACCGCCAGGGCGCCGGCGAAGTCGCGGCTGTAGGCGAGGTGCCCGTAGCCGGGCGCCAGGGTGCCGTCGAGCCCGGCGAGATAATCGAAGCCGCCGCTGATGCCGTAGAGGATCGGGCCCTCCTGCCACATCCGCCCGGCCTCGAAGCCGATGGTCGGGCCGGAATAGCTGCCGAAATGCCGGGAGCTCGTCACCGCATAACCGGTCGACAGGCGGGCGTAGGAGCCGGTCCAGCGGCCGGCTGCGTCCTCGGCGGGCGCGGGCCAGGCAAAGGAGGGCAGGGGTGCGAAGCCGATCGACGGCCACAGGAGAGCCTGAGCGGCGGCGGGCCCCGCCGACAGGCAGCAGGCCCCGAGCACGAGACCAGCTGCGAGCCGGCGAAACGGACGGGATTCGGCACATCGAATCATGCCGGCAGCTTAGCCGAAGGCGCAGAGCCGCGACAGGGCTGAGCGGCCGCGTCACCGGCGCATCGCCCAAGGTGTCTCTGGGGCCGGCCATGCCGGCGAGGACCACGCGAGCCGAGCTACGGCGATTGGGGGCTGCGGTGTCGGCGCCCGCGGGGGCGGGCGCCATCAGGTCTGCGAGGTCGGCCAGAGCATGCGGGTGCGCGGGCGGGCCTGCGGGTGACCGTGCTGTTGCCGCCCCCGCCACCTTCACCTCCGGCGTGCGGGTCGGCTATGCCGGTCGTGCCGGTGGGCAAGGCGACGGACCACAGGGTGGGCCTGAGGTGGCTGCACTGCCTGGCAGCCGCGCCTCGACTTGGTCGCCGCAGCCGCGGATTTCGAGCGCCGTCAGACAATGTCCGGACCCAAAACACGTCGATCACCGTGCGGCGCGGAGAACCGGTTGTCGAAGCGCGGCAGGCCGAGATTGTCCCGCAGAATCGTCCCCTTGTGCTCCTCCCGGCCAAGGCCCCTCCGGCGCTGTTCGGGGATCACCGGGGACATGACCACGTCGAGCGAAATCGTGTTGCATCAAGGAAGGACAAGATTGAGCGACCGGGATGCCGGCGTGATCGCGACGCGCCGCCCCCAGTCGAAGGCGACGAAATCCTGCTCGATCCCGTCCGAGAACACCACGCCGCCCTCGTTCATCCGCGACACCACCGTAAGGGGCGATCCGGCGAACTTGCCGCCGCGCAGGTCGGTGCCGGTGGCGACGCTCGGGAACGGTTCGCGCACCCAGTAGCCGAAGGCCGCCTCCTCGATGCCGACCTCCACGGTGAGGTGCGTCGCTTCGCTGATCGAGCGCGCCCAGCCGGTCAGGCCGGTGCCCGAGGCCACGATCAGCCCGCTCGACGACTGGTCCTCCACACGCGCCCCGTCGTCGATGCGGTAGCGCGCGGATTGATGGCTGCGGTGGCCGACGAAGATCTCGTTCAGGGCGAGCAGCCGCTCGCCGCCGTCGAACGTCGCCTGCACCATGGTGCGCCGCTGGAAGGGCGTGGCGCCGGCCGCGCTGGCCGGCAGCAATTCGCGCAGGGCCTCGACCCGGACCCGGGCCAGCACCCCGTCGTAGAGGTCGGGCGCCGGGTTGACGCCGACCACCGGCTGCCCGTCGAGATACTTGGCGACGTTGGCCACGAGCCCATCCTGCCCCACCGCCACGACCACGTCCTCGGGGGCGAACAGGAAGCGGTCGAGGTCGGGGCGCCGCACCAGGGCCTGCCGCCAGTCCAGGGGCACCGACGCCCGGGCCTCCGCCAGCACGGCCAGGAACCGGGCGTGGCATGCCTCGACCTCGGCGAGCGTCTGGCCCCGGCTTTCCAGAAAGAACCGGACCTGGCCGCGGGTCGCGTGCCGGGCGATGAGCAACTCGTAATCCGTGTCGCGGATCACGAAGACCACGCGGGGGGTGATGGCCGGCATGACGGGTCACCTCAGCGCGGCGTGAGCCGCGCGGGAAGCGCACCGCGAATCTCGCCGAGGATGGAAGCCAGCAGGTCGGGCGTGACGTTGATGTGCTCGATCGTCTCCAGCTTGCCGGCGAGTTCCCGGGCTGCCAATCCGAGCAGGACGGCGGGCGGCATGTCCCGGTAGATTGCGGCGCGGCGCTGCTCCGCCTCGGCCCGGGCGCCCTCGACGAGCCGGATGCGCCCGGCCTCCGCGGCCGCCTCCAGGCCCCGCGCCTCCGCGACGCCGGCGGCGCGGTCGCGGGCGTTCTCGGCCTCCTGGGCGATCAGTACCGTCTCGCGCCGGGCCAGTTCGGTCTTGGTGGCGAGTTCGTTCTCCGCGATGGCGCGCTCCTTCTCGACCGCCAGGGCGCGCCGCGAGAAGGTCGCCGCGTCGGCTTTCTGCTGCAGGGCCTCGAAGGTCGGCGTCTGCAGGGCGCGCTCCAGCTCGCTGGTCGGCGCGAGGTTGGTGAGCCGCATCGACACGGCTGCGACACCGATCTCGGCCAGCGCCGGGGCGTCGGAAAGCACCCGTTCGAGGACCGCGCGCAGCGGCTCCGGCCCCGCATCGAGGAGGGCGCCGATCGGGCTCGCCCCGAGATAGTGCAGCGCTGCCTGGCTGGCGATGCCGCCGAGGCGCGCCTCGATCCGCTCGATCGGCTCACCCTGCAGGCGCCCGGTGCGGAGGTTGATCGAGAAGTCGACCCGGCTGGCCAGCAGCTCCGGATCGACGACGTGCCAGCCGATCGTCCCCTGGACCACGACGGTCTGGAAGTCCCGGCTGCGGCCGCGGACGAACAGGGTCATCTCGCGGTCGTCCACCGGCACCTCGCTGATGCTGGCGGTCTCGGGCCGGAACCAGAAGACCAGACCCCGCCCGCTCTGCCGGACCCGGCCGTTGCGGAAGCGGATCACGTGGCTGCTCGCCTCGCTTCGAAGCTGGGCGATCACACCGATGTTGCGGAGCGCGGCCATAATGGTCTCCTCAGAACGGACCCGACCTGTCGAAGCGGTAGAGTTCGGCGGGGCGGAACGCCGTCCCGGCTTCGCATGTGGCGGAGGGCGGCTTCGATCGTCATCCTAGTTATACTCAACATGAGTATAACTAGGATGTGGATGGTGCCGCTGTCAAGGCGTCCGGCCGTTCCGTCACGGACCGTCCTGCGGCGCACGAAACCGCACCGGCCCAGCACGGATCCGCCCGGACGCGGCCGGTGGGTACGGCCGGAGCCTGAAAAAGGGCGAAGCTTCTCGTGGCGGCCCAGCGGCGGGCGCGGGAGCTTCAGCGGCGAGCCGGCCCCGATCCGCCGGCGCAGGAGGTTTCCCCGATGCCGTTCTTCGCTCCGCGACCCGCGGTCGAGCCCAACCGCAACGCCGCGCTGTCGCCGCTCTTCCTCGCGCTGCTGGCGCTTCTCGTCATGCTCGCCTCGGCTCACTCGGCGCCGGGGCCGGCACGCGGCGGCCTGACGCTGCGCGGGCCGGCCGGCACCGCGCCGGTCGAGGCCGTTCAGCTCGCCACCGACATCGGCGTCGATGTCAGAGGCCCGACCGCCCGGGCCACCGTCACCCAGGCCTTCCGCAACATCACGGCGGACTGGGTCGAGGGCATCTACGTGTATCCCCTGCCGGAGGACGCGGCCGTCGACGGGATGAAGCTCGTCGTCGGCACCCGCGTGATCGTCGCCGACATCCGCGAGCGGGCGGCGGCCAAGCGCGCCTACGAGGCCGCGAAGGCGGCCGGGCAGTCGGCGGCGCTCACCGCGCAGGAGCGGCCCAACATCTTCACCAACGCGGTCGCCAATATCGGCCCCGGCGAGACGGTGCTGGTCCAGATCACCTATCAGCAGACGATTTCCGTCTCGGGCGAGATGCGGATGCTGCGCCTGCCCCTGGTGGTCGCGCCCCGCTACAATCCCGCCCCCGCCGCGGTGGACGCCGTCTCCCTCGACGGTGTGGCCGAGGCGGCCCGCGATCCGGTGCCGGATCGCGCCCGGATCAGCCCGCCGGTGCTCGACCCGGCCCTGTCCCCGCCGACCAATCCGGTCGCCGTCACGGTGCGTCTCCAGGCGGGCTTCGCGGTCGGCGCCGTGCAGAGCGCCACCCACGCGATCCGCGTGACCGAGACCGGCCCGGAGGCGCGGACCATCACGCTCGCCGACGGCGTCGTACCGGCCGACCGCGATCTCGAGTTGACCTGGACACCGGCCCCAAGCCGGGTGCCCGATCTCGGCCTGTTTCGCGAGACCGTCGCCGGCCGGACCTACCTGCTGGCCGCCGTGAATCCGCCGGCGATCGAGACCGATGCGGCGGCCCGGCCGGCGCGCGACGTCACCTTCGTCATCGATAATTCCGGCTCGATGTCCGGCGCCTCGATGCGGCAGGCCAAGGCCGGGCTGCTGGCCGGGCTCGGCCGTCTGACGTCACAGGACCGCTTCAACGTCATCCGCTTCGACGACACCTGGGACGCGCTGCATCCCGAGCCGGTCCCGGCCACGCCGGCGGCCCTGGCGGAAGCTGAGCGCTTCGTCGCCGCCCTGGAGGCCCGCGGCGGCACCGAGATGCTGGCGCCCCTCAAGGCGGCGCTCGCCGATCCCCACCCGGAGGACGGGCGGGTGCGCCAGGTCGTGTTCCTCACCGACGGCGCCGTCGGCGACGAGGAGCGGATCTTCGCGGCGATCCACGCGAATCTCGGGCGCACGCGCCTGTTCATGGTCGGCCTCGGCTCGGCGCCCAACGACCACCTGATGCGTCACGCCGCCGAGATCGGCCGCGGCAGCTTCACGGAGATCCGCGACCTTGCGCAGGTCGGCGACCGGACCCGCGCGCTCTACGAGAAGCTGGAATCCCCGGCCGTCACCGACCTCACCGCGACCTTCTCGGTCCCGGGCGTCGCGGTCACGCCCGGCGCGCTGCCCGATCTGTACCGCGGCGAGCCGCTGGTCTTCGCTGCGCGGCTGCCGGGGGCGTCGGAAGGAACCGTGACCGTCTCGGGCCGGGTGGGCGGCCGGACCTGGACCCGGACGCTTCCCCTGGCCGAGGCGGGCGCGGGTGCCGGCATCTCCAAGATCTGGGCGCGCTCCCGGATCGGCGAGACCGAGACGGCGCGCATCACCGGGCGCCTCGGCGGCGACGCGGCCGACGCCACCATCCTGGCCCTCGCCCTGGAGCACGGCCTGACGACGCGGCTGACAAGCCTCGTGGCCATCGACGCCACCCCGCGTCGGGCGCCGGGCACGCCCCTGGTCGCCGCCGACCTGCCGCTGAACCTGCCGGCCGGCTGGGACTTCGCCAAGGTGTTCGGCACGGACCGGCCCGCTGTCGCGCCCGCCGACGACGGGGCCGCCCGGATCGTGCCGATCCGCGCCGACGGCGCGGCCATCGACCTGCCGCAGACCGGGGCCGGGATTCTGGCGCAGCTCGGCCTGGGCCTGCTCCTCGCACTCCTGGGCCTCCTGCTGGGCGTCGGCCTGCGGCGCAGCGGCCGGTCAGTCGGAGACGCGCGGTGAGAAGCGGCCTGGCAACCGGACTGGGGAGGGCGCTAGCCGCCCTCCTCACCCTTGTGGGTCTTGGGCTGGCGGCGCGGGCCGCGTGGATCCCCGCCAAGGCCGCCTTGGCGCAGATGCTGCTGGAGCGCGCCTTCGCCCGCACCCTGGCCGAGGGCCGGGCCGCCCGGCCCTGGCCCTGGGCCGACACCGAGCCTGTCGCCCGGCTCTCCGTCGCGGGCCGCAGCTTCGTGGTGCTGCGGGGCGGAAGCGGTCAGGCCCTAGCCTTCGGCCCCGGCCATCTGGACGGCACCCCGGAGGCCGGCGCGCCCGGCACCGCGATCATCGCCGCCCACCGCGACACGCAATTCGCGGTGCTGGGGCAGCTCAGGCCCGGCGATCCCGTCACGGTAACCGGCCGCGACGGCCGGACCCGGCGCTTCCGCGTCACCGGAACCCGGGTGGCGCGCTGGGACGCCTCGGGCATCGACCCGCAGGCCCCCGGCCGGCACCTCGACCTCGTCACCTGCTGGCCCCTTGAGGCGCTCCAGTCCGGCCCGCTGCGGCTGATCGTCGAGACCGAGCTGGCCTCGGAGGCGGGGCGTTCCTGACGGGTTGGCGAGGACGATCAGCCTGGCCGCGCTTGCGCAAATGTGCGGTTTCGTGCGGATCTGTGCGGATCGAGCCCGTGCGAGCCGAGCCTGTGAGCGAGATCGAACTGTCCGAGGCGCAGAGCCGCGCCATTGCCCAGACCGTGCGCGAGGCGCTGGCCCGCCGGCGCATCTCCCGGCAGACGCTGGCCGAGGAGGCTCGGATCAGCCTCTCGACGCTGGAGAAGGCGCTCGCCGGCCGCCGGCCCTTCACCCTGGCGACCACGATCCGGCTGGAGGAGGCGTTGGGCCAATCTTTGAGGCAGCCGATGGGGCAGGCCTCGGCTCCGGACCTGCCGCGTCACGCCCCCGACGAACTCGGAGCCTACGCGCAGGAAGGCGTGTCCTGGCTGGAGGGCCGCTATCTCACCCTGCGTCCCTCGTTCGAGACGGCGGGGGCCATTTTCGCCTACCGCACCGAGATCGCCTGGGATGCGGCCAGCGCGCGCTTGGTGTTCCGCGAGGCCGAGCGGGTCGATGCCCCCTTTGCGCAGTCCGGCAGCGTCGCCGTCCCGAGCCAATCCGGCATGATCTATCTCGTGACCAACTGGCACGGGCAGCATCGCCTCGCGGTGCTGTGCCGTCCCAACATTCGCGGCGCGATGTACGGAATTCTCACTACGCTCCACGCCGGCCGCGGCACGCAACTCACGCCCGCTGCGGCCCCGCTCGCCCTGCTGCCGGAGCGCCTCGCGGCTGACCTCGGTTACGGCCGCATTGCGCCGCATGAGCCGGCTTACGCGGCCTATCAAGCGCATCTCGAACGCGTCCACATGGATGGCTACGCTACGTTCTTCACCGGCGCTCGCTAGCGTCGCCCGCTTCCGCGCCGCCAGACTGTCTCACGCCGCCTGAGTATCGTCGAGGCGTGCCGGCGGCGATAGCGGCGATGTGGCCCCGGGCGCTTCCGTCCCCAAGCTCGGCACGGCCCTGCTCACGCGCCAGCGGGGCAAGCGGGACGCGGTGTTCTCGGTGGAGGCGGGGTTTGGCGTCGGCCACGTCGGGCTCGACCCTGGCGCTGGTCGCCCTGTTGTCGACCAGCGCGGCCATCGCGAGCCTGTCCGGATGCGCGACCGCCTTGGCGCCAGCGACGACGCGAAAGGCTTGCCGGAGGATACTTGGTTCGGGCGGGTTGTAAGCCGGCTTGACCGCGCGCTGACCAGCGTCCCACGCTCGCACAAACGGCCGAACGTCGAAGCTTGCCGGATGGCACCACTTCAAGCCCTCGATATCGCTAACCGCACTCCTTTAGTCGCTGACGACGATGGGCCGGGGGCTCGCGCCGTGATGGCGTGGATCGAGCGGGCAGGCGCTCGCTCGTCGCAGAGACACCTATCAGCGCGCGGGGAGCGCGGGAAAACACTTTTCAAGCCGCAATCAGAATGCGCAGCCGAGATCAGGACGACTCCAGCGTCGCAAGAATCCGGTCTTATATTGCTCCGAGGGGCGGTGATGAAATCGATCGGCATATATAAGCAGCAGTGCGTTATTATCGGCTGTCTTAAAGAATTTTTGGCGCATTGCTTTCTAAGAATATTGTGCTCGGTGATCATTTTAATTAATGCAACTTTATCCATTCTAATTTTCAGTTAAAAATAATGCTAACCGCACGCGCGAATGCGGGATGTTACGGCTCGAATATGGTATTCATGAGAATAATAGATCTGGCATCGCTGATTCGGCGTGAGCGAGGGCTTAGCCATTCCCCACGACAAGCCATGTATCCTTCCGGAGCGCTTGAGCTTGCGGTCCGCAAGCTCAGGACTCGTGCGCGAAGACGTCGTCATCCTGCTCGTTGACCTCGTCGAATCCGTGCGTCTCATGCGACAGGACGAATACGAGACTGTCAGTCGATGGATGGACTTTGTTAATGTTGTCTCGCAGGAAATATTACCAAGATATGACGGAGTGCTCGTAAAGAGCCTTGGCGATGGCCTTCTGCTGCGGTTCCAAGCCGTATCCGACGCGGCGTCCGCCGCGCATGACATGCATCGGGCGACCGCCCGTTTAAACGTCGGATTGCCCGAGGATCGACATTTTCACCTCCGAGCCGGCTTGAACGTGACCGCGGCCTGGAGCGACGGCAGAGACGTATACGGCACGGGCATTAATTTGGCGGCGCGGCTTGCGACACTAGCTGGCCCAGGCGAAACAATCGCTGGCATTTCGGCGTATGAGGGGCTTGCCGCCGCGCTCGCTCAATTGGGCGGGCCCGGTGACACCATCGGAAACGCCGCCGCCCGAGATGAGCTGACGCACGGGGTGGATGCCTCCTGCGAGGATCTCGGCGACTGCTTCCTCAAGCATTTCGACAAGCCGGTCCGTGCCTATCGGATCGGGCCCGCTGCTCCGCGAACGACCATGCCCGGCCGGCGCGACTCCGAAGCCGCAATGGTACCGTCGGTTGCGGTCATTCCCTTCCAGGCGAGCAGCAAGACAGCGGCGTATCTCGATGTCGGCACCCTGATCGCCGATGGTGTCATGTGTCGCCTTTCCAAAAACACGAACCTTAAGGTCATCTCACGACGGTCGACCGCTGTATTTCGGGATCGGTCCGACGCCATTGAGGAGATTTCGGCCTGTCTAGAAGCGACCTATATCCTCAGTGGCAGTTTTGTCGCGGATCGCGGTAACATCCTGGTTACGGCAGAACTGTCCGAGTCTCGCGGCAATCGGGTGCTGTGGGCTGATCGCTTCAGCGGACGGGTCGATGACCTCCTCCAGGCAGACAGTGAGCTCGCAGCTCTCATCGCCCAGGCTACGCATGAGTCGATCTTCGAAACTGAAATCGAACATATCCGGACCCAGCCCCTGCCGAGCCTGGAGAGCTACTCCTTGCTTCTGGGCAGCTCCACCTTGATGCATCGCGCGAACAGGCAGGATTTCCTGCGGACTCGCCAACTCCTCGACGAGCTGATCAACCGACACAACCGCATGACCGCGCCGCACGCCCTGCTGGGTAATTGGTTCGTCCTGCGCGTCACCAGGGGTTGGTCCGAGAACCGCGATCAGGAAGCGGCCGAAGCCTTGGGCTCGACGCGCGCAGCACTCGACCGCAATCCCTCGGATGCCCTCGCCCTTGCGACAGAAGGTTTTGTCTACTGCCATCTGCTGAAAGACCTTGATGTTGCGCGGGCGCGTTGCGACGAGGCCATTGCTGTCAACCCGAGCCATGCTTTGGGCTGGCTCTACCGCGGGACGGTCCACGCCTTCCTCGGGGATGGCGAAACGGCGGTCGCCTCGACACGGCGCGCTCTGGAACTCTCGCCCCTCGATCCCCTGCGCTACTACTACGAGTCGCTCGCTGCGACGGCCGAACTGTCGGCGCAGGATTATGAGAACGCAGAGCGGCTCGCGCGCTCATCCTTGATGCTCAACCGCATGCACCTGTCGACCTGGCGTGTCCTCACGATCGCGCTCGTCAACCAGGGCCGGATGAGCGAGGCCCGCGAGGCTCTTCGAAACGTCCGTCAGCTCGAGCCTGCGCTGACCGTCGAAGGTTACCTGGCGAGGATGCCCAACGCGAACCTCAACACGGGCCGAGACTGGGCACGGTGCTTGGCGGCGGCTGGATTGCCGGCGGGGTGACGACCCACTCTGAGGGAGGGAAGCAATGGCACAGTTGGGCGGGGCAGGCGGTGCTGGTGGGGCCGGCGGTGCTGGTGGGGCAGGGGGAGCTGGTGGGGCCGGCGGGGCAGGCGGCTCGGTGCTCGGCACGCTCGCCGATGCCTATGCCAATCCGATCATGGTGGATGCGCTGATCCTCGAGCGCGAAGGGATTATTACGAACGATCTCACGCTGCACGCGCCCGCACTTCCAGCGATCGACGCACCCGAGCAGCTTGAACGTTGGGAACCCTGGGTTCGTGCTTACATCGCGATTGGCGATCTGCTGCACGGTATCGTCTTCCAAGACACGCAGTCGGGCTTCAGGGTTTCTCGCGGGCCGGATCTGATCGCGCACGTCGATCGGCCGCAAAGAGCGACTTTTGCCGCTCAGATCCCGCTGGTCTTCAGCTGGGCGGAATTGCGCAGCGAGCGTGCCACCGAGATCATGGCGCAGATCGATCCACAGTACGCATTTTGGTCCTCGGTCGTCTATCTGCATCCCGATCGTACCAAACGCACGTTCGAACTACTCAACATTGTCTTGCAGTTCTGCGTCTACGTGGAGATGCGGCTGAAGCAAGCCTTGGCCTGCTGGCGTCCGGTCGAATACAGCGCCCAGGTGCAGCCGATGATCACGACGCCGGGGCATGGGAGCTTCCCCAGCGGACACGCGACGCAGGCCCATGCGGTCGCCCATGTTCTCAAGATGCTGCTCGGGCTCGAGCCGAAGTACACGCAGATCGTCGAGCAGCTCGATCGCCAAGCCGCGCGGATCGCCACGAACAGGGTCATCGCCGGCGTCCACTTCCCGGTCGACAATCTGGCCGGGCGGATGCTCGGCACGGCGCTCGGCGAATACATTGTCGGTCGCTGCACCGGGCAGGTGGCTTGTCCGGGTCGTACATTCGTCGCGTCCGCAATCGACAGCGCCCCGAAGACCGACTTCAACCCGTTCAATGCGGCCCAGACCGCGCTCGGGGCACCCTTCTACGCACATGCGCCGGGCGGGCCGATCCCGGTCTCACCGTTGATGAAGCATTTCTGGACGCGGGCGCACGACGAGTGGGCCGGACGCTATCCGTGAGCGGTCGAGGAGGCTGTGGCGATGCGCGACGTCAAATCCGATCCCTGGTCCGATCTGCCAAAATGCTTTGGGCCCTATCTTCGCTATGCGATCGTCACGAGATTCCGCGATTTCGCATTGCTTCACAGCCGGACGCACAAGCTCTTCCTGCTCGTGGCGTTCAAGCGGGCGGGATCGGCATCGGCCTTCGTGAAGGCGATGGGGCGGGACGCCTCAGTCGACGTCGAGCTCGGCCCGGACAGCGCGCAGCGGTGCTTCGCCACCGTGTTCACGACTTTGGAGGGGGTGACGACGCCCCCGACTGCCGCGATATGGGACGCATTCGTCGACCAGGTCGAGCTGTCGCTCCCGATAAAGCGCGCCGCCGTGACGAGACGTCAGCATAGGGTTCATCATCGCCATCACCGCGCGCCTCACACACCGCCCGGCCCTGTTCTCATCGGCCTGCTCGACGATGGTTGCCCCTTCGCGGCGGCCCAGTTCCTAAGAGGTCCAGCCAGCACGCGCGTGCGGGGTATCTGGGATCAGGATCGGGGAAAATCGCCGATCTCGTTCCCGGACAACCAAGGCAACCTACTCCAGTTCGGCATGATTCCGGCTGATTTTCTCTACGGCGTGGAATTCAGACGCGCGCCTCTGCCCCCCTCCGCGCCAACAGGGCTCGATCTCAATGCGTGGATCGCGCTCCATGCCGGGAGCGGGAGCATAGATGAGGACGGCTGCTACGCGGACGCCGATTTTCGGCGGCTCCTGTCGCGCCAGTCGCACGGCGCGCACGTGATGGATGTTCTGGCCGGGATTATGCCGACCGCGTCGCGTGTCGGCCCCACCGGTCCTGGCACTGATAACAGGGATCCACCAAGCTGGCAGGACGGGACCGACCCGGCGTCCAGCGCAGACATCGTCTTCGTTCAGTTTTCTGAAGATTGCATCAAGGACGCCACCGGCGTGTGGCTGAAGGCCTACATCTTCGACGGCATCCGATACGTGCTGTCCTACGTCGACCCGGACCACACCGAGCACGTCATCATCAACATCAGCTACGGGATTACGACGGGCCCCCATAACGGCACGTCCGAGCTTGAAAGAGCGCTTGCCGCGTTCGTGGCGGACTTCAACGGCACGCCTGGCAAACCGAGATTGGAGATCGTGCTTCCGGCGGGGAACAGCGACCTCAGCGATAGCCATGTCTGCCACGTCGGCGGACCCGGACCGGGCGACATCTGTGAATGGGTCTGGCGCCTGTTACCCGACAACCCAGTCACGTGCTTTGCCGAGATCTGGATGCCCGGCAGCGCGGCGCAGACCGTCACCATCACGCTGACCGCGCCGAGTGGCGCGAGCGCCTCCTCGGCCGCTGTCCCACCGCCGGGTGCGCCAGCCGCGGCGTTCCAGGTCTCCTCGCCGATCGTGCAAGGCACGGACACGCTCTGGCTGTTGGCGGTTCAGGCGACCCAAGACGCCGCGGAACATGGCGACTGGCGCATCACCGTCTCGGGTATCCCGCGAGGCGCTGAAATGCATGCCTACGCAGCACGCAGCGACCCGAACATCGGCGTCCGCACCGGTGCCAAACGATCATATTTCGTCGACGACGCGTGGCGCCTAGCCAAGTCCGCCGAGGCCGATCTGACCTATGTCGACGGCGCTTTCGATGACGCCGGCTCACTCATCCGCCGCGACGGTACCCTGAACGGGATCGCCACCGCAGGCGACAGCAACGTGCATGTGGCGGGTGGTTACATCCTCGCGAATGGCCGCCGTGCTGCGTACTCGTCGGCGGGACCTGCGCGCCCTGGCCCGCTCACGCTCCGCGCGGGTCCGGAATTCCTGCTGCCTACGGACGGTACGTTCGCGCTCAAGGGCTTGCGGGGCGGGGGCAATAGAACCGGCAGCGTCTTCCGCCTGATCGGGACCAGTACGGCGTCACCCCAGCTCGCCCGTCAGCTCACGAACCCTCCGCTTCCGGCACCAACCCGGGTGCCTACCACTCCGGGCGAGATCGCGAAGCGCGGCGGCGGGAATTTAAAACCGGCGTGACGGCGCGTCGCGCGCAGGGATGCAGGCCGATGCGCGTTGCATCAAGACCGCTTTCGCCATGCGTTCCAGCGGTCGATACGGCCCTTCCTAGAAGACACCTGTTCTGCGCCAGCCTCCGCAGGGTGGATGCCAATACTTTATCGGATCTCAGAAAGCCCTGGTGTGAGTCGCCTCACATCGAGCTGCTGCGGGCTCGCCGGATCTCGCAATGAGAAGAGATGCGTGTTCGAGCCAAGAAGACGGTCCTGTGCGCTCGATGAACTCGGTCGCCCCGCGAGTCGAGCTTTTCCGCATGAGAGGTCCGATCGAAGAAGGAGCAGTCAGCTTTGAACCTCCCCATCACCCAACGCGATTTTCGCCAGGGCTGCACGGTCGCGGATTGTGCAGGCTCCCGGAGCCAGCGCGATGAAGCCCTTGCGCTGCCAGACCGAGAGATGCCGGTTGATGCCCTCGCGGGACAGGCCGACCATGTGGCCCAGCTCGCGCTGCGTTGTGAGCACACGGACATCGTTGCGCTCCGTGTGTCCGGCCAGCGTAAGGAGCGTCTTCGCCAAGCGCTGCTCGGCGCAGACGAACGCGTAATCGGACAATTGCTGGCTCGTGCGCCGCAATCGCCCGCTCAAGATCGCCAGGAGTCTGACCGCGAGAATGGGAAAGTCGTTGAGGATAGGAAACAGGTCTCGCCGTTCGAGGAGCAGGAGGCAGCAAGAGGTCGCCGCGATCGCGTCAGCCGTTCGCAACCCGTCATCAAGCAGTGCGACCTCCCCAAAGACTTCGTTAGGACCAATCAGATTCATGATGAGTTCGGATCGGCCCTCCGGACAGCTCGTAGAGATCCGGACATGGCCACTGACAACTGCAAAGAGCCCATGGCTCTCATCGCCTCGGCTAAAGACACGCCGACCACAGTTGAACGTGAGGGGCTGAGCGCGCACGCTGAGGCGCTCGATGACAATCTGCGGCGCATCCCGGAACAACTCATGCCGCGACAGTGCGGTCCGCTTGTCAAAGACGGAACCGACTTTGCCGGACGACACGTGGCAGGCTCGCGCCTAACGGACAGCGTCGCGCGAACTGCGCGCGGATCTGGCCGGCAGTCCGAAGGACGACGCCGAAACAGAGGATGTCGACTGGCTGTCTCGTCTCAGTGCGCCCATGCTCGACCCCATACATCCTGTACCGGCCGGGTGCGACGGTACTTAGAGGCCGTCGAGTGGCGGGAAGACAGTATAAGCATGGGGCGATACAGGACAAGTTTGCCCTTCACTCTCAATCAAGCGCCTTCGGCCCACTGGTCCCGGGGGCATGCGGCCACGGGTGAGCCGGGATGGGGCTTCCAGAAGTCGAGCGAGGGATCGTTGCAGCCTTGTCTGAATCGTTTCTGTCGGCTCCTGCCGTCCGCGTCTGCCCCGCGAGAGTGACGCAGGTCACACCCGCTCGGAGAGGGGAAATCGTACGCTGCGGGCTCTCGAGAGTGTATTCGACGCGAAATTGACGCGAGGCCGCAGATGCACGCATCCGCAAAACAGGCGTTCGTAGGATCTGGCAGCACGCCGGAAAGGTCTCACGATCAGAAGCGTACCCCATTTTACTGGGACGGTCTCGCGGACGAGCGCCGACGCGGGTTCGACCCAGCGTCTGTAGCTGCCGCGCTCGAAGCGTTCGTCGACCATTTCGAGGAGGGCGTGGCGGTCGTCGACAGATTCGGTTGCGCCCTCTTCTTGAACCGGGAGGCCCAAGGCATTGTGCGAGGTCCTCACCTGCGCCTTGCAAACGGCCGTCTAAGCGCCAGCGCGCCGAGTGGCAGTGCAGCGCTTCGCACGTTGATTGCCGACTGCGCGGCCAGCGGCCTTGGGGGGGCGCTTCGGCTCGGGGCTGAAGAGGAGACGCTGCTGATCGCGGCGAGCGCGTTTCCGTCAGGGGCCGACGCGGATGTTGATCGCATCGTGCTTCTGCGCCTGATCGATCCGGTCAATGTGCGGCCTCCAACCAAAGCGGCGTTGCAGGCTCAGTTCGGTCTAACGGCCACTGAGGCTGCGTTCGCGCTTGAGATGCTGGCCGGAAATGATCTTGCGGCGAGCGCAGCGCGTCGCAGCATTACGCTCAACACCGCGCGGGTTCACTTGCGCCATATCTTTGAGAAAACGGATACACGTCGTCAATCCGCTTTAATGCGTCTCCTCCTGCTCTGCCCCAAGCCGATTGTGGAACAGAGTGCGTCAGCCGCCCGCAGATAAGCCAGATCGGAACGCCTTTTAAGTCGTGATCGGGTGTGGTGTTCAACGGGTCAGATCAAGAGGCGCCCTTGCCCAGACAATCGGGAGATCCACCGACGCAAAAACGCCTTTATCTGTCGAAAGATTAAAATAGATTTCATGTTCATTAAGTTTAAATTTACTACAAATTGCTCATGAAACAAATCTGTAAAAATGAATGCCGGCGCTGTCCGTAAGCGGCAAACAATATTGTTGAATCCCGCGCGCTTTCGGAAACGTCCCTGCTGTGCGCCCATTGAACGCGCATGCTTCTCGTGCGCTTCCAAAATCCCCTTTGTCGTTATGCTCACGGTGGCAAGTGACCGTCTGCTTTGCCGTGCTCCCGCTCCGAAGCGGATTTCGGTCAAGGCCGGGTTGCGGGTTCACGCAAGCCACTGCAGGCCACCGGCTTCGATCAAACAATCGCCCACGCCGAGGGGCTTGCCGGTAATGGCCGAGCCATCGATGCTGCGCCGCATCGGATAGTCTGCGACGGGAGCGATCCATGGAAACGATCGGCCGTGACCTGCGCGAGATGCAGCGCATCCCCCTTGCTGCATCACATGTCGCCGCATTGCGGGCGATCGGGACCGAGAAGCATTATCCCGCCGGCGCGTTTCTCGTCCGGACCGGTGATCCAGCCAATCGCTTCGTGTATGTCGAGGCCGGCGAGATCGAAGTCGTGAATCCCTTCACGGACGAGCGCCATCTCCCATCCACCCTTGGTCCGACCCAATTCATGGGCGAGATCTCGTTCCTGAACGGCGGCGTCTGGTCGATGCCCATGCGGGCGAGCGCGGATACGGTCGTCACCGAGGTGCCGCGCCCCGAGATGCTGCGACTGATGTCTGAGATCCCGGAGATGTCGGACATCATCATCACAGTCCTCGCTGCACGGCGGCGGCGGCAGCTCGACGCGCACGACGGCACGCTCGTGCTCATCGGTGAGGACGACGACCGCAGCGTACGGCGGATCGCCGAATTCGCGAGCCGCAACCGGCTTCCCTACAGGACCTATCCGCTGGGCAGCCCGGAGGCGGCGAGCGTCGCCACGGCCTGCTCGATCTCGGCGAACCGACCGGCTGTCATCTTCGGCCGGGACGTGGTCGTGACCGAGCCGACGCCCGCCAAGGTCGCGCGGTTGCTCGGCCTCGACTACAACCTCGTCGATGACGAGGCCTTCGACGTCCTCATCGTGGGCGGCGGCCCGGCCGGGGTGGCCGCGGGCGTCTATGCGGGTGCGGAGGGGCTGCGCGCGTTGGTCATCGAGGATCTGGCGATCGGCGGCCAGGCCGGCACGTCGAGCCGGATCGAGAACTACATGGGCTTCCCGACCGGGATCTCGGGCGCTGACCTCGTCTGGCGCGGCGAGATCCAGGCGATGAAGTTCGGCACGCGCTTCGCGATGCCGCGGCGCGTGGCGAAGTTGGAACGGCTCGAGGACGTATCGTTCTGTGCGACGTTCGAGAACGGCCGGCGCGTCCGGGGACAGGCCGTCGTCGTCGCGACCGGCGTCCAGTACCGGAGATTGCCGATCGACCGCCTCGAAGCGTTCGAGGGCGCAGGCATCTACTACGCTGCGACGGAGATCGAGGCGCGCTACTGCCGGAATGCCGAGGCGATCGTCATCGGCGGTGGCAATTCGGCGGGCCAGGCCGCGATGTATCTCAGCCGCTCGGCGCGACACGTTCGCCTCATGGTGCGCGGTCAATCGCTCGCGACCTCCATGTCGAGGTACCTGTCGAGCCGGCTGGAGGCAGACCCGGCGATCACCATCGAGTACGGGGCCGAAGTCACCGCCCTGCACGGCGACGACCATCTCGACGCGGTGACGATCCGCACCGTCGCCGACGGAACGACGCGCAGGATCTTGACCTGTGCCGTGTTCGTCATGGTGGGCGCCGCTCCCAACACCGGCTGGCTCTCGGGGCTCGTCGAGCTTGATGGCCACGGCTTTGTCCTGACCGGGGACGCGATCGGCGGGCGTTCGCCTTATGCGACGTCGCACCCAGGAATTTTCGCGGTCGGTGACGTGCGCGCCAACTCCGTCAAGCGGGTCGCAGCTTCGGTCGGCGAGGGATCGGTCGTCATCTCCAAGGTGTGGGAGCACGTTCGGACGTAGATCCCGCCGCCCGGCACGCATCCGACCGGAGCGCCGGATCCTCCGACGACCGGGCTCTCACGCCTGCGCTTGCGGCCCGGCCGATCATAACGTTCGGCGCGGATCCCCGAATCGTCGGCGTCGAGGCCGGCGACGACGTCAGGCATCCACTGTCGCAGAGGCGGCGAGGAAATCGACGGAGGCGCGGATGCGCGGCGAGCGGCCCGCGTCGCTGACATCCACCCCGTGGACATCCTCGGCCGCACCTCGCTCATACGCCTCAAGCACCGGATCGAGCCGAGGATGAAGCGAGGCCAAGATGCCCCGGTGTCCGCATGGTGCCCGGCGCCACACCATGGTCGTAGCGCCAACCCGACCTAATTCGGTGGCCGGGTCCCGAGACGCGACGGGGTAACCAGGGTCGGGAAGCAGCCCTCGATGTCTCTGACGAAGCGGATCGTGGGCCTGGTCGTGCTGGCGCTGATTCCCGCCTTGGCTGTCCAGGGCTACAACGTGTACGCGCTTCGGGCCGCCCGCGCTGAAGCCGTCCGGAACGAGGCCATGCGCGGGGCCCGGGCGGTCGCGGCCGACCTGGGGCAGTTCGGTCGCGGGGCGCGGCAAATTCTCGGCATCCTGGCCGGCATCTCCGAGATCCGCGGCAAGGACGCACGGGCCTGCACGGCGTATCTCGCGACGGTCGTCGGGAAGGTGCCCGGTTCGTTCTTCTTCGGCGTCGCCGAACCGGACGGGCGCATCCGGTGCAACACCATGGGGTCCCCGGTGGGGGCCTACACGGTCGCCGACCGGTCCTACTTCCAGGAGGCGATGCGCACCGGCGGCTTTGCCATCGGGGAGGTCGTGTCCGGCCGGGTTACGGGCCGGCCAACCATCCAGTTCGCCCAGGCCATTGCCGACGAGGACGGTGACGGTCGGCCCGACGGTATCGTGATCACCAGCATCGACCTGTCCTATCTTGCGGCCCGACAGTCCGATGCCGGGTTGCCGCCCGACGCCGCCCTCACAGTCGCGGACCGGCAGGGGACGATCCTGGTCCGCCTGCCTGACCACGAGGCGTGGGCGGGCAGGCCGCTCCCTCCGACCGTCTGGAAGGCGCTGACGGACCATCGGGGCAGGGTCGCCGACCTGACCGGATTGCGGGGCAACCCGCGGATCACGGCGGTGGCCGGTGGATCGCCGGGGGATCTCGACACCATGACGGTGGCGGTGGGCCTGTTGCCCGCCACCGCCTTCGCCGACATCGATGCCGCGACCCACCGCGGGATCGTTCTGATCGGCCTCGGAGCGATCTTGGCGATCGGCGCCGCGCTCCTGGCCGGACGCGCCTTCATACGCCGGCCCGTTCAACGCCTGCTGGGTGCGGCCGGCGCATGGCGTGCCGGCGAGCTGGAGACACGGACCGGATTGTCCGGGCACGGCGAATTCGGCCAGCTCGGCGAGGCGTTCGACGCCATGGCGGCGTCGCTGCAGAGGCACCAGGGGGAGTTGCGCGAGGAGGTTGCCCGCAGCCGCGTCCTGCAGGAGCGGCAGACGATGATGCTGCACGAGTTGAACCACCGCGTCCGCAACACCCTCACCACCGTTCAATCCCTGGCACGGCAGGCCCGCCGCGACGAGGACCGCGGCGAACGGCTTGAGGGGCGCATCCTCTCCCTGTCGAAGACCCACGACCTCCTCTCGCGCGACGACTGGGAGGGCGCCTCGCTGCGTACGGTGCTGGAGAACGAACTCTCCCCCTTCCGAGACCAGGAGGCACACCGCTTCGGTCTGGAGGGGACCGACATCGACCTGCCGCCGCGCTACGTCCTGGCCCTCGGGATGACGGTGCATGAGCTGACGACCAACGCGGCCAAGTACGGCGCGCTCTCGAACGAAACCGGCCGTATCGACGTCGCCTGGACGGTCGTCGTCGGCGAGAGCGGCGCAAGGCGGCTCACCTTGGACTGGCGCGAGAGCGGTGGGCCGCCCGTGCGCGACCCGGTCCGGCGCGGGTTCGGCACACGCCTGATCACGGGCGGGGTCGGGCGGGAACTCGGCGGCAAGGTCAGCCTCGCGTTCGCCCCGGAGGGCCTGCGCTGCAGCCTCGACGTTCCCCTCGACGAGCCGGACCGTTTCACCTCGTTCGCGGACGCACCCGAAGGCCGGCCGGTGCGCAGGGTCTGAAAGCCGGGCAACCGCTACCCAAAAAGGCGCCCGGGCCACCGTCCGTCACACGGGGGACGATAGGGTGCTTGAACTTGGGTCCCTCTTTGGCGCGTCGCGAGGGTCGCGGTCTCTGACCGGGATCCAGGCGCTCGGCAATGACGATCCGATCCTGATGGGCAAGCGCCTGACCGTCACGTCAACGCGGCTGGCGTGGGACCGGATACGGTCGACCCGCTCCGCGTTCATGGCCGGAAAGCTTAACCCGCGCTGAACCGACCGGTTCAGGCTGCATCACGGACACGGCGGCATGCTCCGGCCATCGTCAACGGCGCCGATACGCGCGCAAGGAGCTTTCCCATGCCCATCATGCCCTGGATCCATGAGGCCCTTTATGTCGGCGGTTTCGCCGGACTGGCCATCGTAGCGCGGCAGGCGCTCGGACGGCGCGATCTCAGGCTGTCCGGCCTCCCTGGCCTCGAACGCCTGCGCCGTCCCTTCGGACCCGGCGCTGCGTCCCGCGAGCGGCCTTGGTTCACATCGGCACGAACCAGCGGCAATACCGCCTTCGACGCGTGGCGCGACGGCGAGATCAGCCGGATCGAGGCGCAGCGCCAAGGACTCGAAACCCGTCTCCAGGATTTCGAGAGCTTCGTCGACAAGCTGAAGCGCGCCAAGGATCGGGCGACCTTCGAGCGCTTCGTGGCGGAACATCCCGCCGGATCAGGCGCGGTAATCGACAGCGTCGGAATTGCCGATCACCCCGGTCACCGGCTCGGTTAGCGTCGCCTGGGGTTGCGCGGACGGTGCTGGCCGCCTGCAAACCTTCCTGAGCCTGCCGGGGCGCACCATCGATCTGCTGCAGGCTCGTCGGTGCCGGTGCTGCCTCGGCACTGTATCAACGCGGCTCCGCAGGCAAACCACCGCAATTCGGATCGCCCGTTCACGATAGGACCGCGCGATCGAGGTCCCGGCGCAGGTTCGGAGCGACACGCCCCGCCGACAGGTAGGAGAAGCCCTCGGTGATGCGCCGTGGGGCCTCGGGTGACCGACCAGTCGGCGAACACCCCGAACGGCGAGCCACTCCGGCCTTGGCAGTCGCTACCGTGGCACGCCAAGGCTCCCAACGCAGGCGCTCCAGCGACGCGACCTGCGTCGCCATGCCGTGCCACGTCGTCCGATCCGCGACGCGTGGTCCGGCACCGGGGGTGTCGTCGATCACCAGGATTATCGGTTCCTCCAGGTATCAGCCGAGCTGCAACCGGCAATCGTGCGGGATGAGGCTACCAAGCTCGGACGTCGTGGCCGCCGAAGATGGTCGGCGTCGGTAAGTCGAAGATGAAGTAGGGATTGAGGCTCGGCGGCTTGCCGGCCGCGTCCAGCCGCCCCTGCTGGTCGGCGCTCAACGTGACGTCGAGGGCAGCGATGTTCTGGTCCAGTTGCTCCAGACGGCTCGCGCCGACGAGCACCGATGAAACGCCGGGACGCCCCGCGACCCAGGCCAGTGCGACCTGCGCCATCGGACGTCCGAGTTCCGCCGCGACCGCCCGCAGAACGTCGACGACCGCGAAGTTGGCCTCCGTGAACAGCATGCCCCCGAACGGATTGTCGCCGTTGAGCCGCCCGTCGCTGCCGCCCTGGCTCGCCGCGCCGGACCGGTCCGGGAGGGACCCCGCCGGTCCCGCCTCCGCGAGCTTCTCGCGTCCATACTTCCCCGTCAGGAGACCCGCCGCCAGCGGGCTCCACGGGACCAGGCCCAGGCCGAGCGCCTTGCCGGCGGGGAGGACGTCGAGCTCCACGCCGCGGTCGACCAGGGAGTAGCCGTATTGCAGGCCGACCGGCTCCGGCAGGCCGTGGGCGCGCGCCAGGGTGGCGATCTGCGCCGCGTACCACGCCGGGGCATTCGAGAAGCCGTAGTAGAGGATGTCCCCGCGAGCGACAGCATCGGTCAGGGCGCGCAGCACCTCCTCGGGCGGGGTCGTCCGGTCCCAGACATGGGTCCAGTACATGTCGATCCAGTCGGTCCGCAGCCGCCGCAGCGAGCCCTCCAGGCCGGCGCGGATGTTGCGGGCGCTGTTGCCGCCAGCGAGCGGCGTGCCCTGCGCACGGGAGAAACCGGACTTGGTGGCGATGACCAGTCGGTCGCGCAGCCCGCGCTCCGCGACCATCGCGCCGAGCATCGCCTCGCTCTCGCCCCCGGAATAGACGTCCGCCGTATCGACGAAGTTGCCGCCGGCCTGGACGTAGCGGTCGAGGATCGCCGCCGAGGTCGCCGCGTCGCTGCCCCAGCGGCCCGCGCCGAAGGTCATGGTGCCGAGCGCGAGCGGGCTCACCGCCAGGCCTGAGCGTCCCAGGGTCAGATAGTGCGTCAGGTCCATCGCCGTACCTCTCTGGTGAGGATCGAGAGGTAATTCGCGGTCAATGCCGCGATTAGCCGTTATGATCGGCAAGGGCTTGTGAGCAGGGCTCAGGAATGCGGCGTGGCACCCTCGACGACCTGGCGGCCTTCGCGGCGGTGGCGCGGCTTCGCAGCTTCACGCGCGCTGCGGCCGAGATGGGGGTGTCGGCTTCCGCCCTCAGCCACACCATGCGGGCGCTGGAAGAACGGTACGGCGTGCGCCTTCTGGCCCGCACGACCCGAAGCGTCGCCCCGACCCCGGCCGGCGAGCGGCTTCTGCGGTCCCTCGGCCCGGCCCTCGACGAGGTTGCAAAGGGCCTCGAGGCCCTGGCCGAATGGCGCGGGGAGCCCTCGGGCAGCTTGCGCCTGACGACGTTTCCCTACGCCGCCCGCACCGTCCTCGAACCTCGGTTGCCGCGATTCCTGATCGACCACCCTGCCGTTTCGGTCGAGGTGGTGGTCGACGACCGTCTGACCGACATCGTTGCGGCCGGGTTCGATGCCGGCATTCGTTTCGGCGAGACCGTCGAGCGGGACATGGTTGCGGTCCGGGTCGGACCGGACTTGCGCACGGTGGTCGTCGGCACGCCCGACTATTTCGCCCGCTCTCCTTGCCCCGAGACGCCCGCCGACTTGGAAGCGCATCGCTGCGTGACCTATCGCCTCGTCGGCGGCGGCCTGCTGCCCTGGGAGTTTGCCCGCGACGGACGCGAGGTCCGTATCCGTGCGGCCGGGCAGCTGGTCGCCAACGATGGCCCCCTCGCAGCGGCGGCCGTGCGGGCCGGGGCCGGGCTCGGCTACATGCTGGAGGACGACGTGGCGGACGACCTCTCGGCCGGGCGGCTCGTCCAGGTGCTGGACCCATGGTGCCCGCCATTCCCCGGATGCCACCTGTACTATCCCGACCGGCAGGTCACCCCGGCCCTGCGGAGCCTGATCGACGTCTTGCGTTGGAGAGAGCCGGCTGCACGGGGGCTCGTCGCGCCCCCGGATCGCCCCTGAGACCAAGCCTGACTCAGGCGCCGAGCCAGCCGCGCGCAACCTCGCCGGCGAAATCGCGGTCGCTGCGCGGCCGGTGACCGAGCAGGCCGGCGAAGCGCTTCACCTCGGCCTCGCGCGCGACCGCGCCGTCCTCCTGATCGCGGCGCATCATCACCTTCAGGTCGTAGGCGAGCCACGCCGGGGCGAGGGCGCGGAGGCGTTGCTCCGGTACGTCGAGGTCGCCGCCGCCATAGGGCACCACGCGGCCCAGCGCCTCGGACCAGATCCCGGCCATCGCCGGATCCGTCAGGGCGTCCGGGCCGACGAGGTTGTAGGTCTCGGCCGGCAGGGGGACGTCTGCCCGCTCCAGCCACGGCAGAGGGGCCCCGTCCCGCCGGCGGTGTTCGTCAGAACCGTGCCGCGACACCGCCCATGATGGTGCGGGGGGCGCCCGGCGTGGCGTAGCGGTTCTGGAATGCACGATCGTAGTAGGTGGCGTCGAACAGGTTGTCGACGTTGATGTAAACCCGCACTCCCGGCGTGATCCAATAGTAAGAGATCAGGTTGAGTGTTGTGTAGTTCGGCAGCTTGAAGGTCGAGAGTGCGGTCCCGGCGGCACGCTGGCCGACATACGTCACGCCGCCGCCGAGGCCGAGGCCGCGAAGCGCGGCGCTCTGGAACTCATAAACGGTCTGCATGGCGAAGCTGTCGGCGGGAATGTTCGCAAGCCGCGTCCCGACGGGCAACGAGTTGTCGCGCGCGACGGCGGCGTCGACGTGGGTGTAGGTGCCGAAGACCCGCCAGCCGGGTGCGAGATCGCCTGCAACCGTCAGGTCGAAGCCGCGGCTCCGCACGACACCGGCCGCGACGCTGAAGTTCGGATCGACCGGATCGACGGTGAGGACGTTGGTCCGCCTGAGGTCGAACACGGCCGCCGTGGCGCTCAGGTTGCCGTCGAGCATGGTGAGCTTCGCACCGGCCTCGACGCCCTCGCCCTGCTGGAAGGCGAAGGGGCGTCCCGAGCGGTCCGTGCCGGTATTGGGGAAGAACGAGCGGCCGTAATTGCCGTAGAGCGAGAGCGCGTCCGTCAGATCGTAGACGAGGCCGAACCGCGGGGTCGCGACCGTTCCCTGCAGGCTCGTGGTGCGCCCGGTGCGGTAGTCGGTCGAGACAAGGCCCAGATCCTCGACGCGCACGCCGAAAAGGGCATGGAGCCGCGGCGTGATGTCGACCTGATCCTGGATGTAGCCAGCGTAGCTCTGGATGTTCTGGAGGAAGTTGGTGATCGAGCCGAGCGGCGGCAGCGGGAGCCGTCCGTAGCGGGGGTTGAGCAGATCGAGGGCGAAGGGATTGGCGTTCGCGTTCGAGCGGTTGAAGATTTCCCGGTAGCGGTAGCTGTCGTATTCCAGGCCCATCAGCGGGGTATGGCGGAAGGGGCCGGTCTCGAACTTGCCCGCGAGGTTGAACTGAAGGTCGAGATCGGCCCAGCTCAGGTCGCGGTGCTCGTAGGTTCGCCGCAGGGTCCGGCCGTCGCCGAGCACGTTCATCGCGCCCACGCCCTCACCGTAGAGATGGCCGCCGAGCGCTTGCGCACCCGCGGTCACCACCCAGTCCGGGTCGAGGCGGTGCTCGATGCGGAGCTGGCCGAGCGCATTGTCGTTGCGGACCGGCGGGATGCCGGGCTCGCCGATGAAGCGGTTGCGCGGCACGGCACGCAAATGACCGTTGATGGGCACAACACCCCGATCGAAGGTCGCCGCGGTGCTCAGCACCTCACCCTCGAGCGTGATGGTCGTATCGGCCGACGGTTTCCAGGCGATCACGGGCGCAAGATCGTAGCGGTCACCGTGTACGAAGTCTCGGAAGCTGCCGTTATCCTCGACGGCGCCCGTGACGCGGGCGAGCACCTGGCCCTCCTGGTCGAGGGCTCCCGTGGCATCGAAGGTGGTGCGCTTCTGGTTGAAGCTGCCGTACTGGGTGCCGACCGCGAAGGAGCGCTCGGCGAGCGGCTGCTTGGTGACGATGTTGAAGGTGCCGCCCGGGTCGCCGCGGCCGTAGAGGAAGGCCGAAGGCCCCTTCAGGACCTCGATCCGCTCGATCGAGACGATGTCGGGCGAGTTCGGGAAGCCGCGGTTGATTGGGAAGCCGTTGCGGTAGAACTCGCCCGTGTTGAAGCCGCGGATCGTAAACTCGGTCAGGCCGAGGCCCGCGAAATTGTTCGCGCGCCCCACGCCCGCGAGGTCCAGGGCCGTGTCGATGCGCGTCGCAGCCGCATCGGTGAGCACCTGATCGGACACGACGACGACGGTCTGCGGGACTTCGCGCAGGGGCGTGTCGGTGCGCGTCGCGCTGACGCTGTTCTTAGCGTGATAGTCATCGACCTTGCTCCCTGGCCTGCCATTCCCGGCGACCGATAATTCGTCGAGCTGCACCTCCTGCGTAGCATCGGCTGCGAGCTGTGCGACGGCAGAACTTGGTCCGAGGCCGATCAGGGAGCCTGATTGCGCTACGAATACGAGCGCGGTCGATGCGGCGAGTACCCTGGTGTGTTTGAATTTTATGCGCGAAACGGCCACGGACACAAACCAACCTTGATCGGGGCACGTCCGTTACGATCCAGAAACATAAGGGGTCAAGCTTGTACGGGGCTATGTAAACATCCTTAGTTTGTAGTAATTTCAATGAACATCCTGAGATTTCTGGAAGGATTGTAAGATGCCTCCCTTCCAAGTTTGCGTGTGGCGCGCGTGCTACAGCGGCCAGAGCCATCCAGGATCGAATGGTCTGCTCTGAATTCCAGACAAATATAGAATAGGGTCAGATCAGCCTATGTCATAGACTCCCTCGCAGGAGAGCAGAATGGAATGCCTTCCTTGTTCAGATCATCGAGATAAACGGCTGGCAATTCCGCTTTTCGGAAGATGCACGTGCCGCAGCCTCGGTTTGATCCGAGTCCACGGCATCATGTGGCCCCGGACCTCTGCCGCGACCGGCGCCGTTGCGCCTGCGGAGCAGGAATCCTAGATGATCGAACCGAACGTCCAGCGCTTGGCACCGCTTGGGCGATCGAGGATGCGGGCGGCGAAATCCCGAACTACAGCGGCGATGGCGTGCTCGCGGTGTTCGACCGCGCCGGCGACGAAGCGCGGGCGCGCCACGCCGTATTGCGGTCGGCCCGGTCCGCATTGGCCGAGGCGGGCCATCTACCGGCGATCGACACCGTCACGCTCCGCGGCGTGACCGAGCGGCAGACGTTTTTCGGCTTGCGGGAAGGAATTATCTGACCAGCCGAACGAAACGAGCCGCTTTTTCTATTAGACCGCACAAAGCGGGGAAGTATCTCTCTCATCAAGAGGTGGGGCCTGAGGCGCCCGACCCAAACGCGGAGGCCTGCACGTGACCCATTCTGCCATCCCTCGCCGTGCCGTGCTGGCCGGCCTCGGCGGTCTCGCGGCCGCCGCGCCGGCTTGGGCCGCCGGCACGGTCACGCTGCCGCTGCCCGGCGGTCCCGACACGCGCGACCTCACGACCGCCTTCCCCGGCAAGGGGTCAATGATCCTGCAGCGCACCCGGCCGCCGCTCCTGGAGACGCCGTTCGCGGTGTTCGACCAGGGTGTGTTCACGCCCAACGACCGCTTCTACGTGCGCTGGCATTGGGCCTCGATCCCCACCGACATCGACGCGAACGCCTTCCGGCTGACGGTGCGCGGACATGTCGACCGGGCGCTGTCGCTGTCGCTCGACGCGATCGCCCAGTTGCCGCGCTTCGAGATCGCGGCGGTCAACCAATGCTCGGGCAATTCCCGTGGCCTGTTCGAGCCGCGGGTGCCCGGGGCGCAGTGGGCCAATGGCTCGATGGGCAACGCGCGCTGGACCGGCGTGCGCCTGAAGGACGTGCTCGACCGTGCCGGGGTGAAGGCGGGGGCCGTGCAGGTGCGCTTCAGCGGCCTCGACGAGCCGGTCGTGGACGACGCGCCGGACTTCAAGAAATCGCTCGACCTCGACCATGCCCGGGACGGCGAGGTCATGCTCGCCTACGCGATGAACGGTGAGCCGTTGCCGCTGCTCAACGGCTTCCCGCTGCGCCTCGTGGTTCCGGGCTGGTACTCGACCTACTGGGTCAAGATGCTGTTTGACATCGAAGTGCTGGACAAGCCCGACGATCAGTACTGGATGAAGACAGCCTACCGTATTCCGGACGTGCCCGGGGCCAACATCAAGCCCGGCCAGACCGGCTTCAAGACGGTGCCGATCAACCGGATGGTCCCGCGCTCGTTCGTGACCAACCTGCAGGACGGCGCCACGGTCGCTGCCGGCGCACCGGTGGCCGTGCGTGGGATCGCCTTCGGGGGCGATTGCGGGGTTCAGACAGTCGAGATCTCCAGCGATGGCGGCGCGACATGGACGCCGGCACGGCTCGGGGCCGACGCGGGCCCCTACAGCTTCCGCCGCTTCGAGGGCAGCCTTCCGGCGCTGTCGGCCGGCGGCCACGCTATCAAGGTCCGCTGCACCAACATGAACGGCCTCGCGCAGCCGATGGACCAGGTCTGGAACGGGGCCGGGTTCATGCAGAACGGCGTCGAGACCGTGTCGCTCCACGTCGCCTGAGGGAGAGATCCATGTCCACACCCCGCACCGCATGCCTGCTTGCCGGGCTCGTCCTCGCCCCCGCCACGGCACTCGCCACCCCGGCGCCCGAGCCGATGCGCTTCACCGCGCAGCGGGTCGAGCTGCCGAGTTCCGACCGGGCCTTCCCGGACGGCCCCGGGGTGGAGGCGGTCAACAACAACTGCCTCGCCTGCCACTCGGCCGGGATGGTGCTGACCCAACCCAAACTGTCGAAGGCCCAGTGGACCGAGACCGTCAACAAGATGGTCCACATCTACAAGGCGCCAGTCGAGCCGGCCGACATCCAGACCATCGTCGACTACCTCGCCGCGATGAAGCCGTGAGTGGAGCGTGCCGGGATCGACCCCGGCACGTTGTACCCCGGTGCCCGAACGTGGAGATCCAGATGTCGAGCTTGGCCGAGCGCAAGGCACGCCTGATCGTGCACGGGGATGCGCCCTACAACGCCGAGCCGCCGCTCGCCCGGCTGCGCGCGGCCTACCGCACGGCGGCGGACGACTTCTACGTGCGCTCGCACGGCGACCTGCCCGAGATCGACGCGGATGGCTACCGGCTTACGGTCGACGGGGCGATCCCGACCGCGCTGGAGCTGTCGCTGCACGGATTGCGGTCGCGCTTTCCCCAGGTCACCGTGACCGCCACGATGCAGTGCGCGGGCAACCGCCGCGCCGACATGCGGACGGTGGCGCCGGTCTCCGGCGATCCCTGGGACGGAGGCGCGATCGGCACCGCCGACTGGACCGGGGTGCGGCTGGGCGACGTCCTGCGCGCGGCCGGCATCACCGAGGGCGCGGACCTGCATGTCGCCTTCGCGTGTCACGACACGATCCAGGGGCATCCCTACGGCGCCTCGATCCCGCTCGCCAAGGCGCTCGCCCCGGAGACCCTGCTGGCCTTCGCGATGAACGGTGCGCCGTTGCTGCCCGAACACGGCTTCCCGCTGCGCGCCGTCGTACCCGGGTTTGCCGGGGTGCGCAGCCCGAAATGGCTGACACGCATCACCGTGCAGGATCACCCGTCCGACAACCCGATCCAGGCCGACGACTACAAGCTGTTCCCGGCCGACGTCACCGCGGCGACGGCAGACCCGGCCAAGGGGCACACCATCAACACCATGCCGCTCAACGCGGTGATCTGCGCGCCGGCGCGGGGCGCGAGCCTGACGGCTGGGGTCCAAAGCCTCACCGGCTATGCCGTTTCGGGCGATCGCGCGGTGGTTCGCGTTGATGTCTCGGGGGATGGCGGCCGAACCTGGGCGCAAGCCGCGCTCGAGCATGATGCGACCGCGCCCTTCGCCTGGACGTTCTGGTCGATCGACCTCGATCTACCCGCGGGCGAGCATGAACTGGCGGTGCGCGCCTGGGACGAGGCCGGCCAGACCCAGCCGGCCGCTCCCGACGACACTTGGAACTACAAGGGCTATCTCGGCGCATCGTGGCACCGCGTGCGGGTCACCGTGGACTGAGCGCGTTCGAATGCGCCAGAGCCATGACCCGGAGGGGCCAGTCCGGCAGCGCCTCGGCAAGGAAGCGCCGCTCACGGCTTGCCCGCCTGGATCAGGCCGAGCAACGCATCGGCGGCCCGGCTGCAGTAGCGCTCCCTGTGGCGCAGCATCCGGACGGTCCGGGTCGGCAGCGGGAACGGCGCCGCGACCCGCACACAAGCGGCGAGCTTGCCCGCCACGACGGCCTCCGACAGGACGCTCGCCCCCGCGCCGGCCTCGACCGCGGCGAGAACGGCCTCGTTCGAGGGCAGCTCCAGCGCGACCGGGAGGTCCCGGGGCGGAACGCCGGCCGCCGCGAGCGCGGCCTCGAAGACCGAGCGCGGGCCGGATCCCGCCTCGCGCAGCACCCAGGGATGAGCCGCGAGATCGGCCGCCGTGCGTGCGCCTGCGGCGGCGAACGGGTGGCTCGGCGGCGCGATCAGAACGAGGCGATCCTGCGCGACCGCCGTGCTCGCCAGAGCCGGATCGTCGATCTCGCCTTCGACGAAACCGAGTTCGGCCGCGCCCTCGTTGACCGCCCGCGCCACGTCGGCGGTATGGCCCACTGCGAGGCGAACCGTGATCTCCGGGCAGGCTGCTCGGAACGCCACGAGACGGCGGGGCAGCCAATGGCTGGCGATGGTCTGGCTCGCATGGACGCGCAGGCTCCCGCGCCGCAACCCGCTGAGGTCGGCCAGCACCTGCTCGGCCGCCTCGGCGCGGGCGAGCACGGCTCGGGCTTCCCTGAGGAAGATGCGTCCGGCGTCCGTCAGCTCGATGCCGCGACCCACCCGGTGGAACAGCTTGACCGCATGCCGCCCCTCCAGTCCGGAAACGGCGGCGCTGACCGCCGACTGCACGATGTTGAGCGCCTCGGCCGCGCGGGTGACGTGCTGGCGTTCGGCGACCGCCACGAAGATGCGCAACTGATCGAGGGTCATCGACGGGCTCGGCGGCAGAGAGGAAGCTGCGAGCCCATCATGCCTCGACCAAGCTTCGGTCGGCGGCTGCGCGTACGCTTGTCCCGCATACCTGCTCGGAGGCGGACCAGGGGTTTTCGGCCAGATTTCGTCGCTGTCGATCGCTCATGAAGCGTCTGAGACGTCTGGAAAGCGGCCGCGCCGTATCGGCGGCGCAGGTCGGCTACCGCTGATGGTCCGACAACACGTGCGCGACGATCGCGTTGGCGTGACCGTGGCCTCGTCCAGGATCTGCTTTCAGCATGGCGACCAAGTCCAGATGCTTTGCTGGAAGGCGTGTCCGGACCAGCTGCTGCCATTCGCCGATCGGACGCCCGTACGTCTTCTCGATGAACGGACAATACGATGCCGGTCCCTTGACGGAGTCGGTCGACATGCGGGGCGTCTTACGCAGCAGGCGGTCGGCGCCAGCTTCGCCGCGCATCGCGCCGACCGCAACCCTAACGCGAGAACCAACACGGTGAGCCCGCTGATGCCCCCGCAAGGGCCGAAGGCGCCCGTCCGCCTCTGCTGCGGATCTCCTTCGAAGCATCCGTTCAAGAAGAGGAGCCGCAGGCCCTCGCGCGTGACCTGCACGATGCCGTCGGCCAGGGCCTTGCCGCACTGGGGGCACGTGCCGCAGCGATCGAACTGGCTGCGCCCCCGGCGCGCGAGGATCTTCGCGGTGGTGCCCAGGACATCGAGAGCTCAGGCAGGATTGTGGAGGACGTTGGAAGCCATGAGGCAGGCGACAACCCCCGCATGCCCCCACGTGGGCCCGGTCGTCGCAGGTCGCATGAAACTCACGGCTGGCCAGCGCGCGCTCAATGACGCGCGCCGGGAAGCACCCTCACGCATTCAGGGTCGGGGTTCGGTGTTCCGGCTGGCCTGGACGCGCGCCGACAAACTTCGCGCCACCACGTCAACCCCCGACCCTCTGCAGCCAACAGACGTCCTGCGCTCGCCCAATTGTGCCGGTAGTCGAAGTTCGTCGACGCACGCCCTTTTAAGTCGTTGCTATCGCTTGCCGCGGATCTCGGGTGTGCAGCGAGTGTGTCCGTCTCTGAGTACGATGTTTGTCGGTCAAGCCGATGCAAAGCTCCCGCGGACCTTTTTGCTCCGCTTTGCGCCGGACGGTGGGTGAAGCGGCAACAGTATTTTCTGGTGGTGTTCGAGCTGCCGCTTCAGTCTGAACGAGTGGCCTGGAGAACCATCGACGGCGTTCCGGGCGTCAAGGTTGAGTGGTTTCCAATCAGTCCGGTCTCGGGTGGCGAAATCCAAAAACAGGCGTTCAATCCGAGCGAACGTCCGACAGCTTTGCGCCAAGAGCTGACATTTGATGTTTGCCGGGAAGCGGACGTTGCTAGTGAGGGGGGCGCCTGATCCCGCTGTTGAGTGGTACGTTTGAACATTGTTAAGTAGTAGGAATGACACTTGGCACGTCGAATTCCGGTCCAAGATGGAAGGCGCTGCGCAGGGTCACTTGCCCTGATTGTAAGGGATGAGGGGTGGATTGACCGGATCCTCTGGACGCCTGTGCCGCTCTAAGAGCTTTAATCCTGGTGCATCGATCCAGGCGGAGGCGTCAGCCGAGTTTGGAAGAGTTGATGCAAAACCAAAGAACTAGTGCTCACTCGCATGAACGAAGTGAATGCGTCAGAGCACTAGGACACCCGCAGGCGGAGAGAGCTCCTTGTCAATCTGTATTAGTTGCGTCTTACGTAGCTCCGTTGCCTTCAGCTCTCAGACCATAGTGTAGAAACCTCCGAATTGCTCACGATTTTCTCGCTCGCTGATGTTCCTCATCGGCGAGTCGATAATCAGCATCCCCGGAAGTGGAGTCTCGAGCTGCACCGCCAACCGGCGGGCGGCGATTGCGAAGCAGCATTTGAACAGTGTCTTTTTCCCACCACTGCTCAGGGTCGCGAAGTTTGTAACGGCGCGATCGTCCTGATCCTGGCCATAGAGCTCTGGATCGAAATTCGCCGGAAAAATCTCTACGCAATCCTCGGTGGTGATGCCGGGAACACCCGCCCGCACCAAGCAATCGAGAAAGTACGTCTTCAGGAGCTTCAGGTTGGTCACGTCGCTCTGAGCTGCGTCGCGGGCGCTTCTCAGTTCGGCGCGAAGCCGTTGCGCGCGCCCGGTAATCTTTTCCAGCTCCGACCGCTGAGCGTCGACCATCTGGGATTATGATCGGCCTTCACGCGGTGGTCCAAGTTCAAAGTTAGTGCAGGGTCACACGGTCCGTGCTGATGTCAATCAAGGCCCAGCTCAGCCAGCGCGATGATCGAGTTTCATTGAAGCGCCGGGCATAGAAGTGAATAAAGCAGAATATAATCTGCTAATCAACGCCCGGTCTCAACATTATGGAATTGACTGAGCCGCGGTAAACTTACAGACGGCGCCATAATACGAGCTGCGCCGGGATAGCGGGACGCAATATCCCGGCGCGTGACCAGCATTGCCGATCCGAATCTCGTCCTCTGCCGCGATCATTCAGCGCAACGGGTAGCACCGAGAGCTGCCCGTATCGCCCCCTCACGCCATGTGGAATCCGCTGCTGTCATGATGGGTGTCGAGGGAGAAGACTAGGCTGGCGTCGGCTGACGTGTGGCCAGCTGCATCGGTCTCGTAGACGGTGACCGTATGCTGGCCGTCGGCGCTGCCGTCGGTGGCCAGGACTGGGGTCGTCGTAGTGACCGCGCCGTTGTCGAGCTTGTAGTGCAGCGTGTCGCCACTCACGGACGGCGCATAGGTCACCAGGCCATCGCTGGTCGCGTGGGTACCGCCCGTTCCGGTGTCGTGCGTGAGCGCGACGGTTGGGGCGGACGGCGCAGCAGCAGCCGTGGCGGCGCCAGACGTACCGGAGCCTGTGCCTGTACCCGTGCCCGTTCCCGCTCCCGGGACGGTGAACTGCTGCGATCCAGTGTTGGGCAGGCTTAGGCTACTATGGGCCACGGTCATGCCGTCGTAGCTGGCGCCGTCGACGTACAGATTGCGATCCGTACTCGCTGAGCCCCCGTAAAAGTCGTTGAGGAAGCTGACGCTAACGGCGTGATCGCCCGGACCAAAATCACCCTTCACGGTCAGAGTGTCGGACTGACCCGCTGCGTGTGCTGCATGAGCGGTCTGGACGCCCCCGATTTGGTGGCCATCCACGGAGATCGTGTACTGCGCGTCACCGTTATAGGCGTCCTGGCTGATCTGCAGCACCAGCTGATTCTCCCCCGCGCCGATCGTCGTGGCGCTGACGGCCGGTGCCGTGCCGCCCGTTCCCGCTGCGGCACTCGTGTCGGGGGGGCTGGTGTTGTCTGGCGCAACGGTGGCGGCGGTGGTGGCAATGGTGACGCCGCCGTTTTGCAGGAGGACGGCCGGGTCGGCCTCCGAGGTCCCGAAGCTGTGGCCATCCAGGCTGACGGAACTGACATAGAGGTTGCGGTCATGACCTTCGCTGAACTGCCCGCTGCCATCGTACGCATCGTTGAGGAAGCGCACCTCAACCGCATGCGGGCTGTTCGGGCTGAAATCGCCCTTCAGCGCGATGTCCTGCCACTGGTTCAGGCCGTGAACGGCCGTGACGGTCTGCGTGCCGCCCACCGCCTTGCCATCCACGTAGATCTGCAACTGCGGATCGCCCTGGTAGTGGTCACCTGAGACATGGACCACCAGGGTATTATTTCCCGAGCCGACGTCAGTTCCGGACGTGCTCCCAGCGGCGGGCGTGATGCCTGGGTCGGACGTATGAGCGGGTGCGGGTGTGGTGACTTCCGCTGGCGCGTTCCCAGCGGCGGGCGTGGTATCGGAGTGCGTCGAGGAGACTGGAGCGGGAGCTTCGCTCGGCTGAGATGCAGGAACCGACGAGGCACTGGACGAGAAGACAGCGGCATAGATGGGCTCGAGATAGGCCTGGACCGCCGATGCCGTCGGATGCAGCCCGTCGAGGTAAAGAGCCGCATTAGCAGGCGCGGCAGCACTGCCCATGATCGGACTCGCGGCGATGTCGGCGATCGCGTCAGCGCCAGCGGAGTTGGCCCTCACCGTGTCGTTGTACGCAAGCCGAGCACTTTCGTCAGCGCTCGACCAAGCAAACACAGCGTCGCTCCGCGGCAGCACGGTGGCAACGGCAACCTTGAAGCCTTGCGCATGTCCGTCTTGGACCAGTTTCTGGACCCCGGTGTACAAGACAGAAGCCGTTGCGCCCTGCGCCAAGTCGTTGGTTCCGGCCTGAACAACCAGCCAATTGGTGCCGGAATTTGGATCGAAGTCCTTCAGCACGGCGCTCTCGTTCAGCCCAGCTTGCTGGCCTATATAGGCTCCGGCGAACGAATGGTTCTTGACTGTGTACGTCCCACCTAGATCGAGGTCATGCCACGGATCCGCACCGCTGATGCTGCCGGCTCCAATGCTGTCGCCGGCTATAACAAGATTCACGTTACTACCAGGCATGGCTGATCTTTCTGCCAATCATTTCCAGCCGTTGGAGCATTATAGTTTGGCAATTATAAGACCGATTTTTATTCTATATGATGAACTCGGATTGCAGAAGGGAATGAGCATGCAAAAATTTGAGGCTAGCTGCTGAACCTCCCCGAGCAGTTTAGCTTAACCGCCGCCCCTTGAACTGATGGCATAGCTGCCTGCTAAGGAAATCGATGGCGGCTTGGCTCTGGAGGGGACTCATTCTGTCGAGGGTATCGGCGGAAAGCGGTTGGCCTGGCCCTCGGAGCCGTCCCGACTGTAGGCCTCGTACCAGCGGTGGAACGTCGCTCAAATGATGCCGAGCTTGTTCAGGGTAGCGCGCGCCGGCAGGTGGGACTGCTCGAACAGCCGGCTGATACCCAGCTTCTCGGGGGCATGGCACCTTATGCCGCGCCCTAGCCGCACTCACGCTATTTTAAGCAGGCGGTTTTCCACCCAGCCGAGTCGCCAGCCTATCGTCCGAAGGCCTGAGAAAGATCGGTGGCGGCAATAGGCTCATGTCTGCACGTTCGCATCGCCCAGCGGAAACCAGCCTGTCAGTCTTCGGCCAGCTTCTGCTGGACCTCGGACGTCCGCTGCTTGGCTTCTGCATCCACAAGCGGACTGGCAGATTTCCACCCATCGCAGCCGTCGCGCTTCCGACCCTATCCGAACAATCGCCGACGGTAATTCGGCTCCGAAGAGCGGTGGCAGTCCCCACCCAACTAAGCTCGCAACGTCTCCTGGCGGAAGCGAAGGATCGCGCGAGCGACCGCATCCGGTTCTTCGCGCGCCGGGAAATGACCAACGGCAGGTAAGACCAATCGCTCGTAGCGGTTCTCAAACCAGCGGGCATCGTCAGCCGAGGCCGACGGCGGGTCGCACGCGTCAGCATCCCCTTGGATCATTAACGTCGGAACGCGGAGTTTGCCGGTGCGGGCAATCGTCTGATCGACGCCCGCATATCGCTCGTCGACGGCCTCAGGCAGCCACCGAGACCGATAGCCATGAAGCGTGATCGCTACCCAGTCGGGATTGAGGAAGCTCTCGGCAGCTCGAACGAACGCGGCCTCCTCGTACCATCCGGCAGGCGACCAGCTATCCCATTGCGCCCGAGCAAAGCCGATCGGGTCTGCCCGCACCCGCTCCGCGCCGCCATCGGTATTCATGTACCACTGATACCACCAACGACGCGCCTGCTTGAAATCAGGTGTCTCGAATCGACCGAAGGGTGCGTAGCCTATGGCGAGCACCGCGATCATTTCGAGCCGGTCTGGGATAAGCGCTGCCAAGTTGTAGGCAGCGCGGCCACCCCAATCGTGCCCGATGACCATACATCGTTCGATGCCCAGACCATTCAGAAGATCGATAGCGTCCTGCGCAAGAACGAGCGCCCTGCCGTCGCGCAACGTCTCATTTGATAGGAACTGCGTGCCGCCGAAGCCGCGCAACCACGGAGCGATCGTGCGGAGACCGGCGTCGTGCAAATGTTGCTGAACGTTCACCATCCCAGACGGATCATCCGGCCAACCATGAAGCACAAGGACGGGCGGACCGTCGGGCGGTCCGCCTTCGTTGTAGCCGATGTCGAGAACGCCAGTCCGGAAACGCTTCATCTCACACTCCGTGCTGCGTCCCATGAGGAAATTCAGCGGATCGAATTGGGCTCTTAACGTCCCCTATACGGCAGGTTCCTCACGAAAGCTGCCCGACTGCTTTCCACCCAGCCCCGCCATTCAGAGTCGCTTTGTAACGCAACTTGATTTGGCCGTAAGCGGCAGGTCCATCGCCAAGAAAGACGACGGAGCAAGCGCACCGTCCTGAGCAAATATTGATCGGGATTCGTCACAGATTATATGTAAAATTCCGGACTCGGAAAACTATTTGATGGGATTATTATTGCCGATCTCCACCAAAACAGCTGATAGAGCGCCCGTATTCCTGAGTAATCAACCCGCAAGACTCAAAGTTAGTTCAGAGCGAATGGTGGCGATACGGGCGACGGTTTCGGATGAGCGGGCGCGCAAGATTCCTAAAAGTACTGTGTGGTCCTCTTTCGAGCGGCAAACGGTTTCGACTTCTCTGCAAAGAGTTGCGAGTGAAGCGAAGCCCACCATGCTCGTAGCCGACACCATCGCGTGCGCATCCTCGGCGATTTGCTTGCGTTCGTGAGAGTGGGAGGACGGTCCGAACCGCTGCGTGAGTTCATCCGCCAGCATCGCAAGCAGGCCGACCATGCGCTCGTGGCCGACCATATCGCGCATCTCGTTGAAGACGGAGCTGTCGAGGTCCGAGATCACTGCCGCGTGTGCTCCATCCGAGGCCCAGCGAGCGACCACCGAGAGAAGCGCGTCTTGCCGAAACGGCTTGCCGATGTGATCGTCCATGCCCGCGGCGCGGAACTCTGCCACCTGTTCCGGCAGAACGTTGGCCGTCATAGCTACGATCGGCATGCGCACGGCAGCACCCTTCAGGGCACGGATGTGCCGCGTGGCGCTCATGCCGTCCATTCCCGGCATCTGGATGTCCATCAGCACGAGGTCGTACGTCTTGACCTGCACCGCAGCCACCGCCGCGGCGCCGTCGCTGACCACGTCTACACTATGCCCGGCGCGTTCCAGGATCGCTCGGGCGAGATCCTGGTTCAGCGGAACATCCTCAGCCAACAACAGGCGTCGGCCGAAGCGACCACTGGAGTTGGACGAGGCCTCCAGGACGATAGCCGGTTCGCTTGCCACAGGGAGTTCGAGGGCGAACCAGAAGGTTGAGCCGTGGTCAATCACGCTCTCGACGCCGATCGCCCCGCCCATGCGCTCAACAAGCGCTTTTGAGATCGCCAGACCAAGCCCGCTACCGCCGAAATCCCGTCCGATCGAGCCATCGACTTGGCTGAAGCGCTGAAACAGGCGGTCGCGCTTGTCCGCCGGTATGCCGATGCCGGTGTCTTGGACCGAACAGCGGAGTTGGACCGCCCCCTCCTTCGAGCCGCTCAGGGTTACGCTTAAGTCGATCCTGCCCCGTGCGGTGAACTTCACGGCGTTGTTGAGCAGGTTCAGCAGCACCTGCCGCAATCGGTCCTCGTCGCCGATCAACCACATGGGCAACGCAGGATCTAAGCTGACGGCAAGCGTCAGTCCCTTTGCCTCGGCTAAGCCCCGAACGATCGAGACGGTGTTATCGACCAGGGCCACAGGCGCGAACGGCCGTGACGTAATCTCGACCTGCCCGGCCTCCAGTTTAGAGAAGTCGAGGATGTCGTTGACGACGGTTAGATGTTTGATCCCAGGGTTTGATGGTGCACTCTTCACCTCGGAGTGGAGGGATGCGCTATGGGCCAGGTTCTTCACGGCAGCGCCACAACGACGGGGGCAGTCCGTCGAGCGATCCAGCATAGTCAAGCGAGCCTG
>NZ_JAKSYH010000230.1 GCF_022829295.1 Methylobacterium sp. J-088 | reverse complement strand
CGACAAGACGCCGCGACGAGAAAGACGGCACCGGCCGGGGACCACGCCCGATCGATGCCGCGGGCGCCGCGGGGACCGGATCCCGCGCGTACTTGGCCGACACCTGGGTTCCCGCGGCGTCCCGCGTCCCTCGTGTTGCTTCTTGGGCCATGCCCCCGGCGCCAATGGCGGGTGGGGACGATGACGCATGTCCGAGGCGCAACCGGATGGGGCCGAGCCCGGGCCTTGCCGGGTGGGCCTTGCCGGGTGGGCCTTGCAATGGTTGCGTCCCGGCCGCTGCCGCGCGACAACGCGGGCAGCTTTTCGCGATGATCCGGAACACCACAGACGTGACGTCCAACGCCCCGGCGCAGCCCAAAAAGACCTTCGGCCTGTCGACCGCGATCTCCTACCCCAACGGCGCGCCCCATATCGGCCACGCCTACGAGGTGATCGCCGCCGACGCGATCGCGCGCTTCCACCGGCTCGACGGCTACGACGTGCTGTTCTCCACCGGCACCGACGAGCACGGGCTGAAGATCCAGCAGGCCGCGACCCGGGCCGGCACCACGCCGCGCGCCTACGTCGACGGCACGGCCGCCCGGTTCCAGGCCATGGCCGACCGGATGGACTGCGCCTACGACCGCTTCATCCGCACCACCGAGCCCGGCCATTACGAAGCCGCCCAGGACATCTGGCGGCGGATGGAGGCCAACGGCGACATCTACCTGGATACGTATGCCGGCTGGTACTCGGTGCGCGACGAGGCCTATTACGATGTGGCCGAGACCCGCCTCCTGGAGGACGGCACCCGCCGCAGCCTCGCCACCGACACGCCGGTCGTGTGGATGGAGGAGGAGAACTTTTTGTTCCGGCTCTCCGCCTATCAGGACCGGCTGCTGACGCTCTACGAGGAGCAGCCCGGCTTCATCGGGCCGGAAACCCGGAAGAACGAGGTGGCGAGCTTCGTGCGCTCCGGCCTCAAGGACCTCTCGGTCAGCCGCACCACGTTCGACTGGGGCGTGCCGGTGCCGGGCCATCCGAACCACGTCATGTACGTGTGGGTCGATGCGCTCACCAACTATCTCACCGTCACCGGCTTCCCCGACGCGGAGAACCCCCAAAACAAATTCTGGCCGATGGATCTGCACATCATCGGCAAGGACATCGTCCGGTTCCACGCGGTGTACTGGCCGGCCTTCCTAATGTCGGCCGGGCTGCCGCTGCCCAAGCGCGTCTTCGGCCACGGCTTCCTGCTCTCCAAGGGCGAGAAGATGTCGAAGTCGCTCGGCAACGTCCTCGACCCGTTCGAGCTCGCCGACACCTACGGGGTCGATCCGGTGCGCTACTTCGTGCTGCGCGAGGTGCCGTTCGGCGGCGACGGCAGCTACAGCCACGAGGCGATCATCGGCCGGATCAACGCCGACCTCGCCAACGACCTCGGCAACCTCGCCCAGCGCTCGCTCTCGATGGTGGCCAAGAACTGCGACGGCGCGGTGCCGGATCCCGGTCCGCTCGACGCGGCCGACACGGCCCTGCTGGCCCAGGCCGACGCCCTGCCGGAGCGGGCCCGCGCCCTGATGGGCGATCTGGCGCTGCACAGCGTGCTCTCCGAGATCTGGGCCGTGGTGGCCGAGGCCAACCGCTACTTCGCGGCCCAGGAGCCGTGGAAGCTCCGCAAGTCCGACCCGGCCCGGATGAACGCCGTGCTGTACACGACCCTGGAGAGCCTGCGCGTCTTCGGCATCCTGACCCAGCCCTTCGTGCCGGGGGCGGCGGCCAAGCTCCTCGACCTGCTGGCGGTGCCGGCCGACCGGCGCCAGCTCGCCGACGTCGGGGAGGGGGGCCGCCTCGTGCCCGGCACGGCGCTCCCGGCCCCCGCGCCGATCTTCCCGCGCTTCGAGCGCCCCGAAGCTCCGGCCGCCTGACGGCCCGAAGTCCCAACCCAAAGTCCCGATGCTCATCGACAGCCACTGCCATCTCGACTTCCCGGATTTCGCCGCCGACCTGCCGGGCGTGATCGCCCGCGCCAAGGTCGCGGGGGTGACCGGCATGCTCACGATCTCCACCCGGGTCGCCAAGGCCGACACCTACCGGGCGATCGCCGAGGCGTACCCGGACGTCTGGCACACGATCGGTACCCATCCGGACGGCGCCGCCGAGGAGCCGGATGTGCCTGCCGAGACGATCGCGGCGCTGGCAGAGAGCAGCCCGCGCTGCGTCGGGATCGGCGAGGCGGGACTCGACTACCATTATCCCGACGCCGCCCCCGAGGCGGTGCAGGAGCGGGTGCTGCGCGCCCATATCGAGGCCTGCCGCCAGACCGGCCTGCCGCTGGTGATCCACGCCCGTGACGCCGACGACCATATGGAGCGGGTGCTCACCGAGGAGATGGGCCAAAAACCGTTCCGGGCGGTGCTGCACTGCTTCTCGTCCGGCCCCCGGCTGGCGGAGGCCGGGGTTGAGCTGGGGCTCTACGTCTCCTTCTCCGGCATCGTCACCTTCCGGCGTTCGCATGCCCTGCGCGACATCGCCCGGGCCGTGCCCCTCGACTGTCTCCTGGTGGAGACCGACGCGCCGTTCCTCGCCCCCGAGCCCCATCGCGGGCGGACCAACGAGCCGGCCTACACCGCCGACACCGCCCGGTCGCTGGCCGAGACCCTGGGGCTCGCCCCGGAGGAGTTGGCCCGGATCACCACGGCGAATTTTTTCACGCTGTTCGACAAGGCCGCCGGAACGCCTCCGGGCGCCGCGTGACGGGTTAGGAGCGGGAGATCCGGATGGCCAGCCTGACCCTGCGCATCCTCGGCTGCGGCTCGTCGGGCGGGGTCCCGCGGGTCGGCAGCGGCTGGGGCGCCTGCGATCCCGCGGAGCCGCGCAATCGCCGGCGGCGCTGCTCGATCCTGGTCGAGCGCGTGTCGGAGACCGGGCGGACCACGCTGCTCGTCGACACCTCGCCCGATCTGCGCGAACAGCTCATTGACGCCGAGGTGAGGCGCCTGGACGCGGTCCTCTACACCCACGCCCACGCCGACCACACCCACGGCATCGACGACCTGCGCCCGCTGGTGATCGCCATGCGGGGCCGCATTCCGGTCTACGCCGACGCCCTGACCCGGTCGCTGCTCACCACCCGGTTCGGCTACTGCTTCGAGACGCCCCCCGGGAGCGCCTACCCGCCGATCCTCGACCTGCGCGACCTCGCCGCCGACCGCGACCTGACCCTGCAGGGGGAGGGGGGCGTGATCACCGTGGAATCGCTCCCGGTGGAGCACGGCAACGAGGCCGCCCTGGGCTTCCGCTTCGGCCAAGCGGCCTACATGCCCGACGTGAGCCTGATCCCGGAGGGGAGCCTCGCCCGGCTCCACGGGCTCGAGCTGCTGGTCATCGATGCCCTGCGGGACACGCCACACCCGACCCACTTCTCCGTCTCGGACGCCCTGGCGCTGATCGCCCAGGTCAAACCGCGGCG
>NZ_JAKSYH010000227.1 GCF_022829295.1 Methylobacterium sp. J-088 | reverse complement strand
CCCCCCTCCTCGAAACCGGGCCCCGCGATTGCCGGCGGGCGTTGTCCAGCGACGCCCACATCCATCGCCAGCCCGCGATCCTCAGGAAGAGCCAGGCGGCGCCCGACCCCTACAACCCCTACGATTGGCTCTGATTTTTAGAGCCGAACTCCATCGCGTTGCCCACCATACACGGCATTTGTCCGACTCCTGGGTCGGTCAGCGCGACCTGCCCCCTCACCCGTGCGGGAGAGGGCTGGGGTGAGGGTCGAGACGGTTCAGGCTCGCGCGCACCGTCAAGGCGCAGACAGGGTGCGCCTTG
>NZ_JAKSYH010000226.1 GCF_022829295.1 Methylobacterium sp. J-088 | reverse complement strand
CCCCCCTCTGCGGGGGAGGGTGGTCCCTGCGTCAGCAGGGGTCGGGAGAGGGGAGCGACGCTTCCGGATGTAGCGTGACCTTCATGAAAGCCGGCGCCCCGATCTGCACCGTCGCTCCCCTCTCCCCCCCTGCTGCGCAGGTTACCCTCCCCCGCAGAGGGGGGAGGGAGATGCGCGAGTCCGAAAGCTCCCTCGCCCCCCCCTGGCCCGCCCACCTCCCGCCCCCCCCCCGAGTGCTGTTCCCCCGGGGCGAGGCCGCCTGCTATGTGCTCTCGACCATCCCGGAGGGGCCGCCCCGGCGGTTCCGCTGGCGCGCGCAGATCCACCGCGTCACCCATGCCG
>NZ_JAKSYH010000216.1 GCF_022829295.1 Methylobacterium sp. J-088 | reverse complement strand
ACATTGTATGTCTCGTTGAACACAGCGCGACACCCCAGGACGCTACCCGGCTCTCAGCTGCGTTCCCCTACACGACGCTCTCCCGATCGGACACGCCCCCCCCCGCACCCCCTGGCGGGGAGTGCGGCCGCCGAACGGCGTCGCGCCGGGACGAAGTCCCGCGAGAGGGGAGCGACGGTTCAGAACGAGGCTGTAGCCCTCCCAACGGCTCCGCCTTTTCGGAAGCCGGGTTCCCCTCTCCCGACCCGGCCTGACGGCCGGCTCACCCTCCCCCGCCGAGGGGGAGGGTGACGCGCCTCGTCGTCCCGCAACCCCATTCATCGATGAGGCCGGAACATCGTAGCCCTCCGCAACTCGGCCTGCCGTCGCATTGCCGGCGTCACGCACCACCGACGCCCAACACGAAATCCGGCCGGTAGGTCGCCCCCTCGACGGGGTTCGAGACCCAGCGGCAGCGCCCGACCGCCATGTCGTGGCCGGCATGGAAATGCCCGGAGATCCAGAGATCCGGCCGCTCGGCATCGGTGAGGTCGTCGAGCGCCGTGGAGGCGTAGAAGGCCGGCACCCACCAGGGGACGCCGGGCTCGTCCCGGTAGCGATCGGCCGCGCGCGGGCTCGCCGGATGGTGGGTGATCACCACGGTGGGACCGTCATGCGGGATCCGGAGCGCGGCGTGCAGGGCCGCCCGCTCGGCTTGGTGCTCGGCCATCGCGTCCGCGGGCTGCCAGGGACTGCCGCCGGCCTTCCGGATCGAACCCAGATATTCCCGCGAGCCGGTGACCGGGTCGGTCATGCGCGCGGCCGCGTAGGCGATCGGATCCTCCGGGCGCCCGGGCGTGTCGGCGTCGAGCCAGCGCCCGGCCAGCGTCCAGTCGCTCCACAGGGTCGTGCCGACGAAGCGCACCCCATTGATGACGCAGGCCTGCGCCCGCTGGAGCAGGTGGATCCGGGCGCCGAGCCCGTTCAGACGCGCGACCTCCGAGTCCAGGGCCGCCAGCAGTTCCGGCGCGGTGCGGCCGTCGCCGGTCGGCGCGTAGCGCTCGTGGTTGCCCGGGACCAGCACGACGGGCCGCCCCTGCGCGAGGTGCAGCAGACCCGCCAAGCCGCGCTCGGGATGCCCCTCGTAGAGATCGCCCGGGCAGGCGAGCAGGTCGAACGGCTCGGTCGGCGGCGCGATCAGGTCGAGGCGGCGCCGTTCGAGGTGGAGGTCCGAGATCGGGAAGATGCGCATGGCTGTGATTACCGGGCGGCCCGGCGCTCGGCCGCCGCAGCCTTGAGGATGTCGGCGGCGGAATCGGCGTTGAGGATCGCGATCCCCGCCGCCACGACGAGATCCGGCCAGGGCGATGGGTAGAGGGCGGTCACCAGCCCGGCCGCGATGATCGCGAGGTTGGCGAAGGCATCGTTGCGGGCCGAGAGATAGGCCGCCTGGGTCAGGCTGCCCGAGCCGGTCCGGTGCCGGGCGAGCATGGCGGCGCAGGTCAGGTTCACGGCGAGCGCCCCGAGCCCGGCAAGGGTCAGCGGCAGGGCGGAAGGGGCCACGAAATCCGAGATTTTCCCATAGGCCGCCCAGGCGCCCGCGAGCGCCGGCAGGAGCAGGATGCCCGCCATGGCGGTGCCGAGGCGGGCGCGGTTGCGCGCGCTCCAGCCGAGACCCGCAAAGATCAACAGGTTGATCGCTGCGTCCTCCAGGAAATCGAGGCTGTCGGCGATCAGCGCCACCGAGCCGATGGCGAGCGCGACCGCGATCTCGATCCCGAAATAGCCGAGGTTCAGCGCCGCCACACGGGCGACGACGGGGCGGAGGGCGGGCGGCGCGGGCCGGGCGGCATCATCGGCAATCACGGGGCGCGTCTTCGCCGACCCGGGCAGTCCTGTCGAGGGCTGTTGAGAAAACCCTGCCCGCGCCTCAAGAAAGTTCGAGGCTCTTACGCCTTCGTCCGGGTGGATTCGATTCCGTGATCGTGCGAGGCCAGCAGAGGGCCGGGCGCGCAAGGCGTCGCAGGCCGGAAGCGGAGGTCTGCCGAGTCATGCTGCCCGAATTGCGCGTTCTCTTTTTCGAGGATCTGGAGGTCGGGCTGTCGGAGACCCTGTCGAAGACCATCGCGTCCTCGGACGTGGTCGGCTTCGCCGAGATCACCGGCGACCGCAACCCGATCCACCTGTCCGAGCATTTCGCCGCCCGCACGCCGTTCGGCACCCGCATCGCCCACGGCCTCTATACCGCCGGGCTGATCTCGGCGGTGCTCGGCACCCGCCTGCCGGGACCGGGCGCGGTCTACATCTCGCAGACCCTGAACTTCCGCGCGCCGGTGCGGATCGGCGATGTCGTGGAGGTGACCGTGACGGTCGCCGAGCTGATGCCCGAGCGCCGGCGCGCACGGCTCGCCTGCCAGTGCTCGGTGGCGGGGGAGACGGTCCTCGACGGCGAGGCACTGGTGAAGGTGCCGACCAAGGCCGAGGCCGACCCGCTCGCCATCCGCACCGAGCGACAGCAGGGCTGAGGTGGAGCCGGTTCCGGAGACGATCACCGATCCGGACGATCCGCGCCTCGAACCCTACACCCGCATGCGCGAGCGCGACCTCGTGGGCCGCGCCGGGCGCTTCATCGCCGAGGGCGAGGTGACCCTGCGGCTGCTGCTCGGCCGACGCAGCCGCTTCCGCGCCGAATCGATCCTGCTCCTGCCGGAACGGTGGCCGGGCCTCACAGAGGCCGTGGCGGCATGCCCTGCGCCGCCGCCGGTCTTCCGCGCCAGCCGGGCCGTGATGAGCGCCGTGGCGGGCTTCCCGATCCATCGCGGGGTGCTGGCGGTCGGCCTGCGCGGTGCGGAGCCCGACGCGGCGGCGCTCGTGCCGCCCGCGCCCGCGCCGGCCCTGGTGCTCGGCCTCGCGGGCCTGACCAACCACGACAATGTCGGTGCCGCCTTCCGCAACGCCGCCGCCTTCGGGGCGGATGCCGTGGTCCTCGACGCCGCGAGCTGCGATCCGCTCTATCGCAAGAGCATCCGGGTCTCGGCCGGCGCCGCACTGATTCAGCCCTTCGCGCGGCTCGCCGTGGACCAGGACTGGCTGCAGCTCGCCGAATCGCTCGACCTCCAGGCGCTGGCGCTCAGCCCGGGCGCAACCGAGACCCTGGAGGAGCACGCAGCCCCCAAGCGGGCGCTCCTGATCCTGGGCACGGAGGGGCCGGGGCTCGATACGGCGATTCTCGCGTGGGCACGGCCGGTCCGCATCCCGATGGCGGCGGGCTTCGATTCCCTCAACGTCGCCACCGCGGCGGGCATTGCCCTTCACGAGATCGCGTGCGGCCAGGGGCGTCTCGACGTCGAACGATAAGGTCCAGCGCAGACGCCACGCCCGGGATCACAGGTCCGGTCCGCTCAGCGCGAGATTGAGATCTTTGGTTGAAAGAATTTCTGCGATACAACCACAGAATACAACGTGATCAATCTCCCGCCCTAGTTTCCGCGACCGCATACGCAAAAACGTAAGATTTCCATGGTCTATCCGGCTGTAGTACCGCAACCCGACGGGTCGGACCGTGAGAACATCAAATCATGTCGCGCGCCATTGGCTGAGGCTGCCAAATCCGGCCGCACGGCTGTGGCCTGAGCGGAGCGGTGCAACGGCGGTCGAGTTCGGGCTCGTCGCGCTGCCGTTCCTCGCCATGGTCGGCGCCTGTCTCGAGAACGGGCTCGTCACCTGGGAGCAGGAGATCATCCAGCAGGCCGTCGTCGAGGCCGGGCGCCAGATCTATACGGGCTCGTTCCAGACCGCGAATGCCGGCACGACCGACGCGGCGACACTGCTGAGCCGGTTCCGGACCGCGATCTGCACGCAGCCGAACGGCGCCCCGCGGGTGACGATCTTCAACTGCGCCAATGTCCGCGTCAGCATCACGCCGGCCGCCAGCTACGCCGGAGCCACGACGGTCTCGCCCGTCGCCTTCAACACCAACGGCGTCAGCGACTGGAACCCGAACTTCCAGAGCTACACCTGCGGCGGAGCGTCCTCGATCATGGTGGTCCAGGCAGCCGTCGACATCCCGGTCTTCTTCCCGTTCCTCGGCGCGGCGACGGCAAACCTGCCGAACAAGCGGCGCGTGCTCCAGGCCGCGACCGTGTTAAAGATCGAGCCCTACACCACCAAGTCCGTCTGCTCGTGATGACCGCCCTCTCGCAGACCCTGAAACGCTTCCGGGCCGACGGGCGGGGCATCGCCGCGGTCGAGTTCGCCCTGGTTCTCCCGGTGCTGATCGCCATCTACTTCGGCACCGTCGAGTTGACCCGCGTCCTCGATGCGAACCGCAAGCTGACGTTGTTCGCCCGCACGCTGGCCGACCTCTCGGGGCGCGCCGACAACCCGAAACCCTCCGCCGCCGACATGACGACGATCGCCGGCGCGGCGACCGCGATCCTCCGGCCGCTGGACGCTTCGGGCCTCCAGATCGTCGTCAACGCCATGGGCGTCGAGTCGGTCTACGGCACCCTCTACGGCGGCGTGTGCTCCAGCTGGCCCCAGAACGCGACCCAGCGCCCCGCCCAGCAGATCAACGGGACGAACGGTTTGCCGGCTACGCCGGCCGCCTATCAGTTCGACGGGGCGCGCTACATCCTGGCGGAGGTGTCGATGGCCTACACGCCGATCATCGGCAGCGCCCTCTACCGTTGGATCTTCGGTGCGCGCGGTCTGACCTTCACCCGGCAGATCCCATGGTCGCAGCGGACCATCAACGAGATCGTCATGCCGGGCGGCGTGGCCTGCCCGACCTACTAGAGCGCTCTCCGCCGAAGTGGACACCGGTTCGGCGCAAGAGAGCGCGCACAAACGAAGGCTTCGAGGGGGGCTCGATTGCAACGCGATCGGGCACCGCTCGAGAGCCTCATCCTGCGACGGGGGCTTCGGTCTTCCGGACGCGATGAGGCACGACCAACAACCGGACGCCAACCCCCGATCGCGACGGTCGGGACCAGCATCGTCCCTATTCCAGCCTGTGTTCCATCGCGCTCCGGCCGGACGCCCCCAGGTCCACCGGCAGGGCGCCCAACCGCGCGAGGGTACCGTGTCGTTGTTTCCTGACCGCGCCATCCGCTCCCTCCGCGTGCGCCTGACGGATTACCGGCGGGCGCGCTCCGGCCAGGTCGCGATCACCCTCGCCCTCATGGCGGTACCGATCCTGTTCGCCTCCGCCGCCGCCATCGATTACGGCCGTCGCAACGCCGCCAAGGCACGGCTCGACGCCGCGCTCGATGGGGCCGTCCTCGCGGTCATGTCCCAAAAGACCAACACCATCACGCAAACCAATCTCCAGAACATGGAGACGCAGTTCCGGACCGAGGCCGCCAAAGTCCCCGGCGTGACCGTCACCTCCTTCACGCCCGGGACACCGGTCAACGGAACATCGACCTTGAGCCTGACGGCGAGCTACACGGCCACCGTGAAGACCAGCCTGGCCTCGATGATGAAGGTCACGTCGATGAACATCGGCGCAACTTCGGCCAGCACCCGCAATCTGTTCCAATACATTAACTTTTACCTGCTGCTCGACAATTCCCCGTCAATGGGACTTGCGGCAACCGATACCGATGTCAACAACATGAAGAACGCGACGACCGACCGCTGCGCCTTCGCCTGTCACGAGCACACCTACGACAGCCAGGGCAATGTAACCGGCGACAATCTGAACGACTATTACCACGTTGCGCAGAAGAACAACATCAAACTGCGCATTCAAGTCCTGAGAGACTCGGTCTCGGCGCTGGTCGATCAGGCCAACGCCAGCATGTCGCTGAGCCAGCAGTTCCAGATGGAGATGTGGACCTTCAACGATTCCGCGACCCAGACGCGGTTGCAGGCCATGACGCCGACCCTGAGCCAGATCAAGACGGCGGCGGCCAACATCGACATCGCCTACGCGTATTACAGTCAGTCCGACAATCAGACCGATTTCGAGCGTGCCATTGCGAAGATGAACACGACGATCCCTGCCAGCGGGACGGGTACGACGTCGGCATCGCCGATCCGATTCCTCTTCTTCGTGACCGACGGCGTCGAGGATACCGGCGGCACCGTCACCAACCAGAGCGCCGGGTTTCAGAACAACAGCAATCGCTTCATCGGCCCGTTCAGTCCGTCGACCTGCAATACCCTAAAGAACAACAACGTTCGCATCGGGATCATCTACACCCAATATCTTCCGATCTACGACAATCCTTTTTACGTATCTAACGTCAAGCCGTACGAGAACCAGATCGGGCCGATGCTGAAGGCCTGCGCGTCGGACGGCCTGTATTTCCCCGTCGCCTCCGGCGGCGACATCACGGCCGCCATGCTCCAGCTGTTCTCGACCGCCGTCGCCTCCGTCAGACTGAGCAATTGACGCGCCCGTGCGGCGAGCACGGTTCGTCGCGCCCGCGACGCAGCTGTCGCTCTCGGCAGTATAAAGAGACGGCGCATGGGGGAATGCTCGTCGCCGCACTGCCGGCGTCCACCCGTGGATGGATCTCAGATTTCACGCACGCTCGACAGGGAAGGCATGCGCCGAGATGGGCCAGCGCTTTGTCTGCCGACCCGATAGGCGACTGAGACCACTGCCACCTCACGCCGCCCGGGCATCGGCGGCCGGCTTCGGGAGCAGCGCCATGAGCGCCTGCAGCGGCGCACTCGCCTCCCCGGTCCAGACGAGATGCGTGCGATTGCGGCGCAGGCGCTCGGGCAGCGGATGGCGCTGCACTGCGTCGCTCAGAACGGCATGGTCGAGCATCTCGCTCGGCACGATCGCCGCCCCCGTGCCCGCCGCCACACAGGCCACGATGGCGTGGTAGGAATTCATCTCCAGCACCCGCTCGGGCGACGCACCCTCCCCGTCCAGCCACGCGACGAGGCGGGCGCGGTAGGAGCACCCGTGCGGGAAGGCCACGACGGTGCGTCCGCCCAGCGCGACCGCCGCGCGGATCGTCGTCGCGCCCTTGCCGGTGATCAGCACGAGATCCTCGTCGAAGACGTGAACCGACGCGAGGCTTCGACGCTCGAACGGCTCCGAGATGAAGGCCGCCTCGATTTCGAAACCGTCGAGCTGACGCAGCAGCGCGCGGGTCGTGCCGGTCCGCAACTCGATCGCGACATCCGGATACCGCGCGTAGAAGGCCGACAGGATCGGCGGCAGCCGCGCGCCGGCCGCGCTCTCCAGGGAGCCGAGCCGGAGCACGCCGCGCACGTTTCCGCCGCGCAGATCCCGCTCGGCCTGATCGGCCATCTGCAGCAGCTTCTCCGCATGGCCCAGCAGGGTCCGCCCGGCCTCCGTCAGCGCGAGGCTACGCCCCTGGCGGCGGAACAGCGCGACGCCGAGGCGTTCCTCGAACTGCTTGATCCGGGTGGTCACGTTGGAGGGCACCCGGTGCAGGTGCGCCGCGGCCCGTGTCACCCCGCCCTCGCGCACAACACTGCGGAAGATGTCCAGGTCGTCGAGATCCATTGTTCTCATGACAAGAACGATAGGTCACAAAAATTCATTTTCCAAGACGGTCGGAGCCATGTTCAACGGACCCGATGAGCACGACGCAGCCCGCCGCCGCCGAAACACAGCCCACGATTGGGCCGATCATCGGGTCCGGCCTCGTCGCCCTGGCGGTCGCCATGGGGATCGGCCGGTTCGCCTTCACGCCGCTCCTGCCGCTGATGGTCCGCGACGGTACCCTGAGCCCGGCGGCCGGCGCGGAATGGGCGGCGGCCAATTACCTCGGCTACTTCCTCGGCGCGCTGACCGCCGCTTGGTTCGCGGGCGATCCGCGGCGCGGGTTGCTGCTGAGCCTGCTCGGCGTGGCGCTGACGACCCTCGCCATGGCGGCGATCGAGCCTGGGTCGGCCGCGGTGCTCGGCCTCGCGCTGCGCGGCGGCGCCGGGGTGTTCAGCGCCTGGGCGCTGGTCTGCGCGAGCGGCTGGTGCCTGGCCGAACTCGCCCGGCGGCGGGCCGGGCAGGCCGGGGCCTGGGTCTACACCGGCGTCGGGCTCGGCATCGCCCTGGCCGGCCTGCTGACGTGGCTCGGCGGACGCCAGCCGGCGCAGCGACTCTGGCTCGAACTGGGCGTCATTGCCGGCGCCGGCGCGCTTTTCGTCTGGGCGCAATCCTCCGCGCCATCCTCCAGAGCGGACACGCAGACGGCCGAAATCACCGAACGGGAGGCCGCATCCGCCGCGCCGATGCCCCGGAGCCGGCAGCTCTCCCTCGTGGTCTGCTACGGAACCTTCGGGTTCGGCTACATCGTTCCGGCGACCTTCCTGCCCTCCATGGCGCGGGCGCTGACGCCCGATCCGCTGGTCTTCGGGCTGACATGGCCGCTGTTCGGCCTCGCGGCCGCGCTCTCGGTCGCCGCGGTGGCGCGCTTCCTGCCCCATGGCTCCCGCCAGCGGATCTGGGCGCTGGCGCAGGGCGTCATGGCGCTCGGCACAGCCCTGCCCCTGTTCGTCCCGACCCTGCCGGCCATCGCGGTGTCGGCGATCCTCGTGGGCGGCACCTTCATGGTCGCCACCATGGCGGGCCTGCAATTGGCCCGCGAGGCGCGGCCCGACAATCCGACGCCGCTCCTGGGCCGCATGACCGCCGCCTTCGCGGCCGGGCAGATCGCCGGCCCGCTGCTGGTGCGTGCCCTCGGCTCCGGGCGCTGGGGCGGTTGGGACGCGCTGAGCTGGACCGGCGCGGTTGCCACGCTGCTGCTGATCCTGACAGCCTTATGGCTGTGGCGGTCCGCGCGACCCGTCCCTTGATGCGCTCTCCACCGAACTGGACATCGATTCGGCATAAGAGAACGCATCACACCACGGGCTGAAAGCCATGCCCCATCCTGAGGCCCCTCGACCGATCGCCCCGGAACAGGGGCTATCGACACGACGGCCACCCGGTAAGGTTGTCCCGGTATAATCGCCCAGTTCGTTCTGCGCGCGACAAACGGCAGCAATTGCCGCCGGCGCGAGATGGCCTAGCTTGACCATTGGGCGTGCGGGGGAATCGACAGGGAGTCGGCGGCGTTGCTTCAGTCTGGGAATGGGTTGCGGGCGCTGACCGGTCGCCGGGTAGCCGTGGTCGGCGCCGGTCCGGGAGGCTTGGCCTCCGCCCTGCTTTTGGCGCGGGCCGGGATCCACGTGACGCTGTTCGAGAAGGACAGCCAGGTCGGCGGCCGCACCAAGACGGTGTCGGCGCCGGGCGGCTACAAGTTCGATATCGGACCGACCTTCTTCCTCTATCCTCAGATCCTGGCCGACATCTTCGCCAGCTGCGGCGAGCGGCTGGAGGACCACGTCAAGCTCGAACGGCTCGATCCGCAATACCACCTCGTGTTCGAGGGCGAGAGCGGGATCTCGGGGACGATCCGGGCGACCGGCGACATCGCCCGCATGGAGCAGGAGATCGCCCGCCTCGCGCCGGACGACGCCAAGAACGTGCAGGCGTTCTTCACCGAGAACCGGACCAAGCTCGAATACTTCAAGCCGATCCTGCAGCAGGCCTTCCACACCCTGCGCAGCCTCGCGAGCCCGGCGATGCTCGCCGCCCTGCCCTACCTGCATCCCGGCCGGAGCGTCGACCGCGACCTGAAGCGTTACTTCGCGGACCCGCGGGTGCGCCTCGCCTTCTCGTTCCAGACCAAGTACCTCGGCATGTCGCCGTTCCGGTGCCCGAGCCTGTTCACGATCCTGTCGTTTCTCGAATACGAGCACGGGGTCTACCACCCGGTCGGCGGCTGCGGCGCGGTCTCGGACGCGATGGCGGGTCTGGCCGGCCGTATGGGCGTCGATCTGCGGCTCAACACCAGCGTCGAGCGGGTGCTGTTCGACGGCAAGCGCGCCAACGGCGTCGTGGCGGACGGCGAGACCTTCAACGCCGACGCGGTGCTGATCAACGGCGACTTTGCCAAGGTGGTGCGTGCCCTGGTGCCGGAGCGGCACCGACCGCGCTGGCGCGACGCGAAGATCCATAAGGCGCGGCTCTCCTGCTCGACCTTCATGCTCTACCTCGGCATCGAGGGAAACATGCCCGAGAGCCTGGGGCATCACACGATCCTGCTCGCCGAGGGCTACGAGAAGAACATCCGCGAGATCACCGAGGGCACGCTGCCGATGCAGCCCTCGCTCTACGTGCAGCATGCCGGCTACACCGACAGCGGCATGGCGCCCCCCGGACAGACTGCCCTCTACGTGCTCGTGCCGGTGCCGAACCTGAAGTCCGGGATCGACTGGGCCGCCCAGCGGGCGAGCTACCGCGCCCTGATCATGGAGCGGCTGAAGCTCCTCGGGATCGCGGATCTCGAATCCCGGATCCGCTACGAGCGGATCATCGACCCGACCCAGTGGGAGGAGGATTTCGCCGTCCACGAGGGCGCTACCTTCAACCTCGCCCACGACCTGATGCAGATGCTGTATTTCCGGCCCCACAACCGCTTCGGGCCAGGGCTCTACATCGTGGGCGGCGGCACCCATCCGGGCTCCGGCCTGCCGGTGATCTACGAGGGCGCCCGCATCTCGGCCCGTCTGCTGATCGAGGAACTGGCCGGTGCCCGCGCGGCCGCCTCCGCCGGCATCCCCGAGACCGCACCGCTGGCCACCTCCCACGAGGCCTCGTGAGCCGGCCGGGGGTTCGGAGGTCGGGTCGACGGCACGGTCTGCCCGGGCTCGTCGTGGCGGGCACGCTCTGTGCCACCGTACCGGCGACGGCCGCGACCGTGCAGGTCGAGATCGACGGGATCGAGCCCGGCGGCGGCCCGGTGCGGGTCGCCCTGTGCCAGGGGAGCCTCGCGGAAGCCGCCTGCGCCCGGGGCGATGAGGCCTCGGCCTCCGCCGGCCGGCTCCAGTTCACCTTCCAGGGCGTGCCGACCGGGACCTACGCGGTGGCGGCCTATCAGGATGCGAACGGCAACGGCCGCCTCGACCGTACCGGGCTCGGCCTGCCGCTCGAACCCTATGGATTCTCAGGCGTCGCCGGGCGCCGGGCGCGGCCGGATTTCGCCGAAGCGGCCTTCAGCCTGCGGGAGCCGGGCGGCTCCATCCGCGTGCGCCTCGCCCGCGCCCTGCCGCGGCGCTGACGCGGATGGGCGATCCCCTGGTCAGGATCGCGGGCGTCGGTCTCGACCTCGGCGGGCGGCGGGTCCTGGAGCGCGTCGATCTCGACCTCGAAGCCGGCGAGACCCTGGCGCTCCTTGGCCCGAACGGGGCCGGCAAGTCCTCCCTGATGCGCCTCGTGGCGGGCCGGCTCGGCCCGAGCGCGGGATCCGTCCGGGTCGGTGGCGCGGATCCGCACCGCGCGGGCAGCGCCCGCCGCGCCATCGGCTGGGTCCCGCAGGAGATCGCCCTCTATCCGAAGCTGACGGTCGCCGAGAATCTCGGCGTGTTCGGCCAACTTGCGGGTGTCGCCCGGCGCGACCGGAGAGCGGCCGTGGAGGCCGCGCTGGCGATGGCCGACATCGCCGAGGTCGCGCGGCGCCCGGTGGGAACCCTGTCGGGGGGCTACCGACGCCGGGTCAACATCGCCGCGAGCCTGATGAACCGACCCAGTCTGGTCCTGCTCGATGAGCCGACGAGCGGTGTCGACCTCGCCGCCCGCGCGGCGATCCACGCCGTCCTCGACCGGCTGAAGGCGGCCGGCACCGCGATCCTGATCGCCACCCACGACTTTGCGGAAGCCGAGCGTCTGGCCTCGCAGGTCGCATTCCTGGCGCAGGGCCGGATCGTGCGCGCAGGCCGCCTCGCCGATCTGCTCGCGCAGCTGCGCACGGGCGCGCCCGAGCGGGAGCTCGGTCTGACGGTCCCGGCGGACGCAGCTGCAGCCGCGTCCCTGCGCCGGGCCGGCTTTGCGGCCGCCGAACCGGATGGCCTCGTCTGGCGCTCCGTCGAGCGCTCCGGGCTCGACGGAGCCGCCCTGCTCGGAGCCCTGCGGGCCCAGGGCATACCGGTGGCCGAGGTCCGGGTACGCGCTCCGCGGCTGGAAGCGCTCTACCTCGACGCCCTTCGGCCCCGCGAGGCGAACGACAGCGGGACCACCACCCTGCGGGCGGGGATGGCCCGATGATCGGTGCCGCGTTCCGCGTGATGGCGCTCAGCCTGCTGCGCGACCGCGCCGCGCTGGTCATGGCCTTCGTGCTGCCGACCGTGATGTTCTCGATTTTTGCGGCGATCTTCTCCGGGGCGACCGGCGACCGGATCCGCATTCATCTCGGACTTGCCGATCTCGCGCAGACCACCGCCACGCGGCGCCTCACCGATGCGCTGGCGGCCGATCCGTCCCTGCGGGTGACGCGCCTGCCCGTGACCGACCTCGTCGGCGTCGCCGAAGCGGTGCGCTCGGGCGAGGTCGATGTGGCGCTCGCCCTGCGGGGCGACCTGATTGCGGCTCCCGCGGAGGGCGCGCCCGGACCGGCCGACCAGCCGGTGGTGCTGGTCGAGAATCCCGCCAAGGCGCTGGCGACGCCGATCGCGCTCGGCCAGCTCCAGCGCGTGCTGAACGCGGCCTTGCCCGACGTGGTCCTGTCGCGGATCGTCGCCGACGTGGAGCGCAGCGGCAAGATCGGCCCGGACGAACGCCGCTTCCTCGACGAGGCGTTCGCCGAGCAGCGGGCCAAGAAGGAGCCGTTCGGCTTCGCCGACTTGGTCGAGCGGCGCAGCACCGCCGCCGGCACGGCGAACGCCCGGATCAGCTACTACGCGGGGGCGATCACCGCCGTGTTCCTGCTGTTTGCCGCCATGCAGGGGGCGATGTCGCTGGTCGAGGAGCGCGAGACCGGCCTCGCCGAGCGGCTGATGGCCGGTCCGGGCGGGCTTCCGGTGGTGGTGCTCGGCAAGTTCGGCTTTCTGACGCTTCAGGGCGTCGTGCAGGCGGGGCTGATCTTCCTGGCCGCCGCACTCCTCTACGGGGTGGAGATCGGCCCGCACTGGCCGGCCTTCCTGGCGACCTGCCTGCTGGTCTCGGCCATGGCGGCGGGACTGGCGCTCGCGGCCTGCGCCCTCGCGGCGTCCCGCCAGCAGGCGCACCTCGCCTCGACCTTCGGGGTCCTGCTGCTCTCGGCGGTGGGCGGCTCGATGGTGCCGCGCTTCCTGATGCCGCCCTGGCTGCAGCAGGCCGGCTGGCTCACCCCCAACGCCTGGGCGATCGATGCCTATCAGAACGCGTTGAGCGAAGGGTTCGCCGTCGCGGCTCCGGCGCTGGCGGTTCTGGGGGGCCTGGCACTCGGCGGACTCGGTCTTGCCCTCACGCTGGTGGCCCGACGTACGGCCTGACCGGACGACACTATTCGACGTAGACGCCGGCTCCGATCAGCGCCCCCGCGCCCGCGACGTGGGTCTCACAGACGTAGCTCCATTTCACGGTGGGCACCGCCTGCCCCGGCCTCGGGAACATGTAATCGACCCAGCCCGAGCCGAACTGGCCGACGGTCTCGATGAAGTCCCGATGGAATTGCTTCCCATCGGCGTCGCGCTCGTGGAGCAGGTCCCGCCCCTCGCGGTTCGGATAAGCGGCGTTGAACAGCACGACGCCCCGCATGTCGACAACGAACAGATAGACATCCCCGTAGCGCCATCCGCTGCCCTTCTGCCGGAATTCGGTGAAGGCGGCGGGGCCGCGCTCCTCCAGGAACTCGGCCGCCCGGTTGACGAGCTTCTCGATCTCCACGGCCTGATGGAAGACCGGCGGCGAGCGCTTCCCGGACGCGGGCAGCGTCGCGCCGAGCAGGAGCAGCACCGGCCAGATCAGCAGGGCTCTCGCCATGGCCTCACCTCACCGCAGCACGATCCGGCTTTCGATCCCGCGGCCGGTCAGGCCCGCGTTTCCAGGGCGGGACCGCCGGGTGTCAGGCGTTGCCGCAGGGTCGCCAGCCACCGGCGCCGCGGGGGCGGGACCGTCGGGCCGACGGCATTGGGCAGGGCCTCGAAAGCAAGGCGGTTGCGGTGCAGCTCGATGATCCGGTGGAGGTGTCGCATCGCCGTGAGCCCCTGCGCGGCGATCAGGCGATGGCCCTCGCAGGCGCCGTCCTCGACGAGGCGCTGCACGGCATCCTCGGCCCGGGCAATCAGCCCCCGCGACTCCAGACAATACAGCTCCATCTCAGCGAGATCCGGCATTTCAACCTCCCTGCCGATCGCGTCTCTGTATTAGACCTATGCTGAATATTGCTGTGATTGGCCGGAAAGCATCATCCGTTTGGGGTGTATCGCGCTTCCGTTCCGATCACCGTTTCGTGCGCGCCAAGCGACCGGGGCGGACGACACGATTGCCGGCGCTCGGTCGGCCGCGGCTTCGGCCAGCCTGTCGCAAGTCAGGCCCGGAAACCGGGGGCGCGACGATCCGCGCTGGTCCTGCGACCAGGGGCGCGCGGACACGGCCGGCGTGATCGGTCACGGTCCGGTCCCGCCTGACGAGACGAATCTATGCTCCGCCTGCTCATCGCCGACGGCAACGATCGTGCGGCCCGCGGCCGGCACGTCGCCGCCACGGGCCGGACTTCGGCCGAGTCCTACGCCGCCGTGGTGCAGGCCCTCGCCCCCGGGACAACCTGCCGTTTCGTCAGCCCGGCCGATGCGGACGCCGCGCTGCCGGCCGGGCTCGATGATTTCGACGGCGTGATCTTCACCGGATCGACCCTCAAGGTCTCCGAGGGCACGCCCGAAGTGACCCGGCAGGTCGATCTGATGCGCGCGGCCCTGGAGGCAGGGCGGCCGATCTTCGGCTCGTGCTGGGGCGTCCAGGTCGCCGCCACGGTGGCTGGAGGCAAGGCCGCCGAGAACCCGCGCGGCCCCGAATACGGCTTCGCCCGGTCGATCACGCCGACCGAGGAGGGCCGGACCCATCCTCTGCTCGCCGGCCGCCCGGCCGCCTGGGACGCCCCGGCGATCCACTCGGACGCGGTGCTGCAGCCGCCGCCGGGCGCCCGCGTGCTCGCCGGCAACCCGATGCTGGGCATCCAGGCGATCGAGATCCGCTACGGCACCGGCTGGTTCTGGGGGACGCAGTACCATCCGGAACTCGACCTCGACGAACTCGCCGCCATGCTGCGCCTCTGCGACACGGCCCTCGTGGCGGCCGGCTTCGCGGAGGATGCCGGGGCGGTGGCCGCCTATGCCGACGAGATTGCCGGCCTCGGTGGACCGGACGTGGGGGCGGCCCGGCGCCTTGCGTGGCGCCACGGGATCGGCCCGGAAATCCTGGACGCGACGCTGCGTCGCCGGGAAATCGGCAACTTCCTGGCCCGTCTGTCCACAAGCGTGGACGAATAGACCTGCGCCGCGACCGGGTGGCGCGTTGACCCGCCCGGTCGTGGGTCTAGCTTCGCTGGAGAGGGCCGCCTCACGGCCTCGGGAGCGACCCATCAGGATGACCCAGGATTCTACGGTCGCCGTCATCGGCAGCGGGCTTGGCGGACTCGCGGCCGCATGCGTCGCCGCCGCGCGGGGCCACCGCGTGACGGTCTACGACAAGAACGGCTGGCTCGGCGGCAAGGCGGCGGTGCTGCACGAGGGCGGCTTCCGCTTCGACATGGGCCCGACCATCCTGACCGTACCCCGGGTGCTGGAACGGATTTTCGCCGAGGCCGGCCGCTCGGTCCACGACTACATGGATTTGCGCCGCCTCGACCCGCAATGGCGCTGCTTCTTCGACGACGGCAGCCAGATCGATCTGATGCAGGACATCGAGAGGATGGCAGGCGACATGGAGCGCTTCGCCCCCGGCAGCGGCGAAGGTTATAAAAAATTCCTCTCCATTTCGGAGCATCTGCACGGGGTTTCGGAACGATTCTTCTTCTGGAAGCCGGTCGAGGACCTGTTCGACACGATCAATATTCGCGCCAACATGAACCCCGGCACGCTGCGCGACGTGCTCTCCTTGCGCATGCACGCCTCCGTGGCCTCGACGATCCGCGGCAAGGTCAAGGATGCCCGGCTCGCGCAGATGCTCGACCACTTCGTGCAGTATGTCGGCTCGTCGCCCTACGGTGCGCCGGCGGTGCTCTGCGCCATCGCGCACATGCAGACGGCCGACGGGGTCTGGTACCCGATGGGCGGCACGCGGGCCGTCGCCGAGGGGCTGGCGAAGCTCGCCCAGGAACTCGGCGCCACCTGCAAGACCGACACCGAGGTGACCGGCATCGAGACCGCCAACGGCGCGGTCCGCGGGGTACGCACCGCCGCCGGCGTCACGCCGTTCGACGCGGTGATCTCCAACATGGATTCGGTGCGCACCTACCGCGAACTCGTCGGCGGTGATGCTGCCAAGGCCTACGCCAAGAAGAACCCCGAGCCGGCCTGCTCGGGCGTGGTGCTCTACCTCGGCCTGAACAAGCGCTACGAGCACCTGAACCACCACGATTTCGTCTTCTCCCGCGATCCGGAGGAGGAGTTCGACTACATCTACAACAAGGGTGAGCCGGCCCCGGACCCGACCGCCTATCTCGCCGCCCCCTCGTCCACCGATCCGAGCGTGGCGCCGGAGGGCGGCGAGGCGCTGTACGTCCTCGTGCACACGCCGTATCTGCGCCCCCACCACGACTGGCGCCCGGACGGCCCGCTGTTCCAGAACTACCGCCGGACGATCCTCGACAAGCTCAAGCGCACCGCCAACATGCCGGATCTGGAGGAGCGTATCGTGGTCGAGCGTCACCTGACGCCGCAGGACATCCACGAGCGCTATCGGGTTCTGAACGGCGCGATCTACGGACTGGCCTCGCACGGGCGGGTGATGGGGGCGTTCAAGCCCGGCAACCGCTCGCGGCAGGTGCGCGGCCTCTATCTCGCGGGCGGTGCCGCCCATCCGGGGCCCGGCATGCCGATGGTGATGATGTCCGGCTGGATCGCCGCCGACGCGCACGATCAGGACGCGCGCGGCGCTTTGCGCGCCACGGCGTGAGATCCGCGCCGCCCTTCCCTCCCCCCTCTGCGGGGGAGGATGGCCCCCGAAGGGGGTCGGGAGGGGGGCAGCGCGACGCGGCAGAACTAGGCTCGGCGTTCACGTCGGGCGTGACCCTACCTGCACCGTCGCTCCCCTCTCCCCCCCTGCTGCGCAAGGTACCCTCCCCCGCAGAGGGGGGAGGGAGAGAAGCGCATCTCCCCAAGGTCTCCCCCGCGATCCGCCGCTTCATGGTGGCGTGGTTCGAGCGCTATCTCCACCGCCATCTCGACGCGTTGCGGATACCGCTCTGGAGCACGCCCCCCGACCGCGGCCACCGCGGTCCCATCGTGGTCTATTGCAACCATCCCGCGTGGTGGGACGCGGCCCTGATCATCGTGCTGGCCGGGCGCCTCTATCCGGAGCGGCCGAGCCGCGCGCCGTTCGACGCCGCGATGCTGGCGCGCTATCGGATCTTCGAGCGGATCGGCGCCTTCGGGGTCGATCTCGACAGCCCCCGGGGCGCCGCGCAGTTCCTGGCGGCCGCCCGGACGATCCTGGCCGCGCCCGACGGGATGCTCTGGATCACCGCGCAGGGCCGCTTCGCCGATGCCCGCGGGCGGCCCCTGGCGCTACGGCCCGGTGTGGCCCGTCTGGCCGAACTCGCGCCCGATGCCCTGTTCGTGCCGATGGCCGTCGAATACGCCTTCTGGGACGAGCGCGGCGCGGGCGCCTTCGCGGCATTCGGCGCCGGGATCCCGGCCTCCGACCTCGCCGCCCTGCCCCGGCCGCAACGCCTCGCGCGGCTGGAAGCCGACCTGACCGCGACCCTGGACCGGCTCAGCGCCGATGTGATCAGCCGCGAGCCGACCCGCTTCCGTGCCCTGATCTCGGGCCGCAAGGGCGTCGGCGGCGTGTACGACCTCTGGCGAAATCTCGCGGCCCGGCTCTCCGGCCGGCGCTTCGATCCGGCCCATCGCGCCGCGGACGGACAGGACCGCGCCGCGTGAGGGCTTCGACTCCATCCCGCACCCATGCGATGCAGGGGCCGGGCGGGATCCATCTCCGGCACGGACCATGACCGATTCGATCCTGACGGCCCTGGCTCTCCTGGGTCTCGCCCTGGCGCTCCTCCCGGCGGTGCTGACGGCGGTAAATCTCGCGGTCCTGCGCCGGCCGTCGCCGGAGGCGGATCCCGATCGCGTCTCGATCCTGATCCCGGCGCGCAACGAGGCCGGCAACATCGCCGCCACCGTCCGCGCGGCTTTGGCCAGCACGACGGTGCCCGTGGAGGTGATCGTCGGCGACGACCATTCCACCGACGCGACCCCGGAGATCGTGCGGTCCATCGACGATCCGCGCCTGCGCCTCGTCGCCGTGCCGGCGCTGCCCGAGGGCTGGACGGGCAAGAACCACGCCTGCTTCCACATGGCCGGCCTCGCGCGCGGGCGACATCTCCTGTTCATCGATGCCGACGTGCGGCTCGAGCCGGATGCTGCGGCATCCCTGGCGGCGCAGTCCCGCCGCACCGGCGCGGCCCTGATCAGCGGCGTACCGCGGCAGGATTTGGGCACGCCCGGCGAGATGCTGACCGTGCCGATGATCGACTTCCTGCTCCTCGGCTATCTGCCGGTGCCGCTGATGCGCCACCTGCGCGACCCGTCGCTCGGCGCGGCCTGCGGGCAACTCGTCCTGATGGAGGCCGCGGCCTACGCGGCCACGGGTGGCCACAGCGCGATCCGCACCTCACTGCATGACGGCGTCCGCCTGCCGCGCCTGTTCCGCGCGGCCGGCCACCGGACGGATCTCGTCGCCGCCGCGCCGCTGGCCACCTGCCGGATGTATCACGGCTTCGCGCAGGCCTGGGCGGGCTTCTCGAAGAACGCCCACGAGGGCATGGCAACGCCCCGGGCTCTGCCGGTCTGGACTCTGCTGCTCGGGGGCGGACAACTCCTGCCGCCGCTCCTCGTCCTGGCCGGCCTGCTCGGCCTGATCCCGACCGCCGCCCTGATCGCCGCCGCTTCTTCCCTCGCCCTCTCCCTGGCGACGCGAACGGCCATCACCCTGGTGGTCCGGGCGCCGCTCGCGACGATCCCGCTCCACCCGGCCGCGGTCGCGGTGGCGCTGGCAATCCAGTGGAACGTGCTGCTGCGCCGGGAGCGGGCCGGGGCCGCCACCTGGAAGGGCCGCAGCTACCCGGTCCGCGGGGTCTGAAGCCGCCCCGATCCGGCGCGCGAAAATCATCGCTGCGCGGGCTGGCACGGCTCGGTGCCGCGCCCTTGCGTCTGCGGCCTCAGCGACACGATGAGCTGCACGGTCGGCACGTCGCCGACCTGCCGGGTCAGGTGACCGGCCCGGTTATCCGGACCCTGCGGTTTCGACCCCGAATCGGCGTTGAACTGGATCTCGCCGGGCCCCTGCTCCATCACCGTGCCGTCGGTGGCCTCAACCGACCAGCGGCCCGACAGGGTGACGACCCATTGCGGGCCGGGCGCCGCGTGCCACGGCCCGACATAGCCGACCGGAAGCACCGCGTAGGCGATCGATGCCACGTCGCCGGGCGGCGCGCCGACATATTGCGGCGGTGCGGGCGGCGCGTAACTCTTGAAGGCGAAGTTCTTGAGATCGCAATACTGGACGTGGCTGCGCCCCTCGGCATCGGCGTAGAGCACGCCGTACCGTAGGGTCGGTGGATCGGCGGTGGCGAGGCCCGCCGGCCCGGATGGCGCCGGCGCGACATTCAGCGCGGGCGTATCTCCAGCCGCCCGGGCGGCCCCGCCGCCTGCGAGGACCGCGATCAGGAGAGCTGCGACGCGCGCTCTGCAGCTCGATGACGCCATCGTCTCACACCCCCATCCGGCTTGCCGCGAAGACCGCCTCGTCAGCAGCCGCCGGCGATGCGACAGCCTCCCTGCGCCTGACAACGCGATCAGCTCCGGGGACTCGGACGGGTGCGCGCGCGCGCCGCACCGGCTTCGTCGGGTCACGCCGGGCGATGCGGCGGCGCCTCCAGGCCGGTCTCCGCCAGGATCCAGGCCGCCGTGTCGGCGTCCGCTCCGGCGACCGGCAGATGCAGGATGATCGGCGTGTCGTAGGGATGGCGGGCCTTCAGGGCGGCCGACAGGGCATCGGCCAGCCCTTCGCGGCTCTTGAGGATCGCGGCGACTTCCTCGCTCCGCTCCACCGCACCCTTCCAGCTGTAGACCGAGCGCATGCCCGGCAGCACGTTGATGCAGGCAATCAGCCGTTCGCGGACCAGCGCCTCGCCGATGTTGAGGGCCGAAGCGGCATCGGGAAAGGTGGTGTAGACGAGAAGCGGACGCTCCATGCTATGCCTCCAAGTCGCACAGTCCAAGTCACGCAGTCCCGGCGAGTGAGGGGCATGCGGGGCAGCGACGTCAACCGGGCGGTTCGCTCATCAGCACTGGAGCCGTGACGTGATGACGCCCGACGCGACCTCGACGCGACCGCCCGGCCTCACCTGACCCATGCCGCATTCCAAAAAAATCGCCTTCGTGGCGAGCCCGACCGGCTACGCCCGCGAAGCCGCCGCCGCCCTGATGCGCCGCTACGACCACGTCCCGCCCGAGGAGGCGGATGTCGTTGTCGCGCTCGGCGGCGACGGGCTGATGCTGCAGGTGCTGCATCGGTTCATGGACAACCCGAAGCCGATCTACGGGATGAACCGCGGCACCGTCGGCTTCCTGATGAACGAATTCCGGGACGACGACCTCCTGGAGCACGTGGACGCCGCGCAGCGCAGCGTCATTCATCCGCTGGTGATGGACGTGCTCGACACGGAAGGCCGCTCGCACCGCGCCCGGTCGATCAACGAGGTCTACCTGCTGCGCCAGACCCACCAGACCGCCAAGCTGAAGATCGCCGTGGACGGGAATGTCCGGCTCGACCTGCTGATCGCCGACGGCGTGCTGGTCGCGACGGCAGCCGGCTCGACCGCCTACAACCTCTCGGTCGGTGGCCCGATCCTGCCGCTGGATGCCAAGCTCCTGGCGCTGACGCCGATCTCGGCCTTCCGGCCCCGGCGCTGGCGCGGTGCCCTCCTGCCGGATTACGCGAAGATCCGGATAGACGTGCTCGACGCACCCCACCGCCCGGTGGCGGCGGTGGCCGACCACACGGAGTTCCGCCGGGTCTGCACGGTCGAGACGTCGCTCGACCGCACCACCGAACTGGTGCTGCTGCACGATCCCGGCCACAGCCTCGACGAGCGTATCTTGCGCGAGCAGTTCGGGTGAGCGTGCAGATCAGGTCCGCCGCGGAGCGCGATCACGCGGCGATTGTCCGGATCATCCTGCCGACCATCCGTGCCGGAGAGACCTACGCCCTCGACCGCGACCTCAGCGCGTCGGACGCGCTCACGTATTGGACCAGCGCCGACCGTAAGACCTATGTGGCCGAGCAGGATGGAGCGGTGCTCGGCACCTACTACCTGCGGGCCAACCAAGCAGGCGGCGGTGCCCACGTCGCCAATTGCGGCTTCATGACCGATGCGGCGGCAGCAGATCGCGGGATCGCCCGGGCCATGGGCACACATGCCCTCGAACAGGCGCGCGCGCAGGGCTTCACCGCGATGCAGTTCAATTTTGTTGTGAGCACCAACGTTCGGGCCGTGCGGCTTTGGGAAAGCCTCGGCTTCGCGGCGGTGGGCCGGCTCCCGGGAGCCTTCCGGCATCCCGGACTCGGATCTGTCGATGCCTTGGTGATGTTCCAGACGCTCTGAGACCAGCGCGCCGCGGGAGGGCTCCAGATCCTGGAGGCCTCCGCGCCGCGTCCGCTTCAGGCCTGCGGCGCAGCCACGAGATCGCTCTCGCGGATCGCCCGTTCCCCGCCCTGGGTGCGGATCCGGTAGCTCGGCTCGCCCGTCTGGTCCGCCGGCATCAGCCGCAGCACCTCGAACACCTCGCCAGCGCCCCGGTCACCCGGGAGTCCGAGCTGGGGCCGGCAGACACGCTCGCCGATCTTGAATTTGTGAGACATGCCGAACTCCTGGATGCGGCGTCGATAGGCCGAGGCGGCTCAGCGCTTCTTCTGAGCCTTCGCCTTGCGGGCGAGGTAGCGGGCGTCGCGCTGGAGCTTCTGCTCAGCCTGCAAGGCCTTGGCACGCTCCTGAGCGGCGAGCTGCTCGGCGTGCTTGCGTTCGATCTCGGCGAGGCGCTCGGCCTCGGCCTGAGCGGCGGCACGCTCGAGTTCGGCCTGACGCTGGGCCGTACGCTCGGCGGTTCGGGCATCGCGCGCATCGACCACGGCGCGGCGGGCGGATTGGCGGGCGAGGACCACCGGATCATCCGCGGACGGGCGCGCCCGGAACCGGGCCAGCATTTCCGACCGCGCCTTGGCGGCCGTCTCAAGGCGATCGACGACGCCCTGCTTGTTAGGAAAGCTCACAGACACTCCTGGGTCGGGCGCAGCGAAAGCCAGCGCCCCGGGGGATTGTAGATACGAAGAAGCCGCTCCTTCTGAAGCGGCTTCGACGCGAAACGTTCGGATGTGGATCAGGCCGTCTGGAGCTGACCCGCGGACTCCTTGCCGCTGCGGCGGTCGGTCTCCAGCTCGTAGGTGACCTTCTGGCCCTCGTTCAGGCTGCGCATCCCTGCGCGCTCGACGGCCGAGATATGGACGAAGACGTCCTTGCCGCCGTCATCCGGCTGGATGAAGCCGTAGCCCTTGGTCTCGTTGAACCACTTGACGGTTCCGGTGCTCATGGAAGTCCTTGATCTTCGCAGGCGCAGTGAGAAAAGGCGCCTGCCTGGAGGGCATGACGCCGTTATCGACCGATAGCGATAGGAAAGTCAGAACCGCCCTGCGAAGGCGTAACGGTCCAAGATATCCGGACACGTGCCGATCCGGTATTGTTAGACCCTTTGCGCTGTCTTGGCAAGTGCTGAGAAATATTTCTTATGATGCCGGCCTGGTTCGGCGCACATTTGTGGCGTCAGAACGATGGTAATGCCCCCCGAGCAGCCGTCTGAGAGCCGACCGGGCGGAGTTCAACGGAGGCGGCGAGCCTAAGATCTGTGTTCCCGCGCCGACATTTGGACGTATCGGTGCCTTTGGCTCAGATCGCGCCGAGGCGCAGCACACCCTCGCCGCGGCGATGTCCCACCGCTGTCACCGCCACCTCGCGGGCGCGGCCGGCAGCCACGAGGGCGGTCCCCAGGGCGGCCCCGAACGGTGCCGCCACTTCGAGCCCGTGGCCAAGCACGTCGCCGAGCGCCTGGACGCGGACCGTCGGCGCAAGCCGCGCCAGGGCGTCCCGCTCCTCCGTGGTGATCGATGCGAGGCCGGTCGCGCCGGACAGGACGTGATCGGGTGCGTCGAGCCCGGCCTGCCGCCACAGGACCTCGAGACTCGCCGCGACGCTGCCGGGCCTGCGCCGGGTCCGGTCGCTCGCCACCGCGTCGAGTCGAGCGAGGGCGCGGGCGCCCCGGGCGGCCGCGTGCGCTTCCGATTCGAGCATCAGGAAGGCCGCGCAGCTGCCGAGGATGAACCCGCCGAGCTCCCCGCGCGCGAAAACCGGCCGGTAGCCGTCCCGGGCGAGGAAGCCGCCCATGGCGTGGATCACCAGCACGTCCGGCCGCTCGGCGCTGTACGAGCCGCCGACCAGGATCGCGTCGATCTGTCCGGACGCCACCCGCGCCTGGGCGATCCGCAGGGCGTCGACCCCGGCGGCCTCCTCGCCCATGAAGGTCCGCGAGGCCGCCGTCACCCCATGGACGATGGCGATGTTGCCGGCCAGCAGGTTCGAGAGCTGGGCCAGGAACAGGGTCGGGCGCAGATCGTTCTGGAGCCGCTCGTTCAGGTAGGCGCCCGGGTCGGGGGCGTCGCGCAGGCCGGTCAGGATCGCACCATCGGCCGCATAGTCGCGCTCGCCGCCGCCCGCCGCCACCACCAAATGCAGGGCTTGCTTGAAGGCCGCGTCGTCCTTCACGCCTGCGGAATCGAGGGCGAGGCCGGCGGCATAGACGCCGAGCCGCTGCCACGCCTCCATCTGGCGCTGGTCGCTGCGCTTGGGGATCTGATTGTCCCAGGCGATCGTGGGCGCCGGATGCACCGCATACGGCGCGAAGCTCTCCGAATCGGTCCGGGGCGGCGCCCCTGTGTCGAGGGCCGCGAGATGGGCCTCCACGCCCTCGCCCGCGCAGGAGACGAGGCCGAGGCCGGTGACGACGACGGGGCGGTTCACGATTCGGCCCGTCACGGCTGCACCGGATCCGGGAACAGGCCGATCGACCGGGCCCGTTCCCGCATGGGCGCGTCGAGCCCGTCCGGGAACGGCATGGTGCGGAAGCGCAGTTCGGCGTCGCACAGCGCCTTGCCGGCATGGCTGATCGCGGCCTTCGTCACGGCGTAGCCGGAGCCGTCGTGCTCCAGGCTCGCGGTCACGAGGAGGTCCGCCCCCGGCCCGACGAAGGACCGGAACCGCGCCTTGTCGACCCCGGTGAGGAACGGCATCCGGGCGAAGTCGAGATGGGCGAGCACGAGGTAGCCGGAGGCCTGCGCCATGGTCTCGGTGAGAAGCACGCCGGGCACCAGGGGATGGCCGGGAAAATGCCCCTCGAAGACCGGGCTCTCCAGCGGCACCCGGGCGAGCGCCTCGATCCGGCCGGCGGCCCGGTCGAGAAGCCGCACGGTATCGATCATCTCGAAATATTCGAGGCGCATGGCGGGACGATCAGCCGGCTTGGTGTCAGACCTTGGCGGCCTTTTCGGCCACCAGGCCGTCGATGCGCGCGCACAGGTTCTTGAGCACGAAATACTGTTCGGCCGGGACCTTGCCCTCGTTGACCTCCTGGGTCCAGCGCTCCAGCGGCAGCTTGATCCCGAAGGCCTTGTCGACCGCGAAGGCGATGTCGAGGAAGGCGAGGCTGTCGATGCCGAGATCGTCGATGGCGTGACTCTCGGGGGTGATCTTCTCCCGCGGGATATCGGCGGTCTCGGCAATGATGTCGGCCACGCGCTCGAAGGTGGCGCTGCCGTGGGCGGGCTCGTCGGACATGTCTTCTCGCGGGCTGGACGGATTCCGGATCGGTCGGGCGGGAGCCCCCTCGCCACCGGACAGCCCGGTACGCCCCGCGCGACCATCCTCAGCGTCTACGGGCCCCGATACGCGGCCCCGTGGGATGGCGGCGACCTCTACACGAGGGTGTCAGGGGCGGCAACCTTGGCGGACCGCGCCGCGTTTCAGCGCCAGTCCACAGGTGCGCAATGCCGCGCGTGCGGGCATCTGTACCGCTTTCGCCCCGTTGGTCCTCGCTGAGGGACGGGACGGCAGCCGCGTTCCAGGAGATTGAGACGGATGCCACCGATCACCAAACCCGCGCGTCCGCCGGCACGGATCGAGGAGGCGCCGCTGCCGCCGCATGAGCGGGCACGCTCGCAGGGGGCGGCCCGGGTCCTGCTGGTCCTGGCGCTCTCGGCGCTCGGCCTGTGGATCCTGCACCGGTTCCTGCCGGCGCTGGCCTGGGCGGTGGTGCTGGCGATCGCCCTGTTCCCGGTCTACATCCGGCTGGAGCGCCGCTTCCCGCCCGGCAAGCACAACATCCTGCTGCCGTCGCTGATGACCGCGGCCGTGGCGCTGGTCTTCCTCGCGCCCCTCGCGATCCTCGGCGTCCAGGCGGCCCGGGAGGCCCACGACGTGGCCGAGTTCGTGCGCAACGCCGAAGCGAACGGCATCCCGGCGCCCGAATTCCTTCAGCACCTGCCCTACGGCGCCGCGCAGGCGACCGCGTGGTGGAACGACAACCTCAACCACGCGCAGGCGGGCTCGGACCTGCTGCACCGGTTCGAGAACGACTCGGTGATCGGCACCTCGCGGAATGTCGGGCGGGAGATCGTCCGGCGGGTCGTGCTGTTCGGTTTCAGCCTCGTGGCGCTGTTCTTCCTGTTCCGCGACTGGCGCACGGTACGGGATCAGTCGCTGACCGCCTGCCAGAAGCTGTTCGGGCCGCGGGGCGAGCGCGTCGCCCGCCAGATGGTCGCCTCGGTGCACGGGACCGTGGACGGACTCGTCCTCGTCGGCCTCGGCGAAGGCGTCCTGCTCGGGATCGTCTACTACTTTGCGGGCGTGCCCCACCCGGTGCTGCTCGGCGCCTTCACGGCCGTGGCGGCGATGATCCCGTTCGGCGCCGCCCTGGCCATCGCGATCGCGGCGCTGCTGCTCGTGGCGGCGGGCGCGACGAAGGCCGCCCTCGTGGTGGCGGTCGCCGGCCTGGTCGTGACCTTCGTGGCGGACCACTTCGTGCGGCCGGCCCTGATCGGCGGCACCACGAAGCTGCCGTTCCTGTGGGTGCTGCTCGGTATCCTCGGCGGCGTCGAGACCTTCGGCCTGCTCGGCCTGTTCGTCGGCCCGGCCGTGATGGCGGCCCTGGTGCTGCTCTGGCGGGAGTTCACCGAGGGCCACGACAAGAAGGCTTGAGCGGTTCCTACTCGTCCGCGCCGGCCGAGGCTTCGACCCGGCGCCGGTCGTTGCGCCAATCGGCCGGCTTCTCGAAGGTGCCGGCCCAGATCCCGCGGCGGGTCGCCCAGGCGCGGCCCTCCTGCGCGACATAGGCCGTGGTTCCATGGCGGCTGGCCAGCGCGAAGCCCTGGCCGGCCATCCAGGCCGACAGATCCTCCCCGTGAACGTGGCAGAGGCCGACGAGACGGCCCGCGATTGCGGGCTCCTGCCGCTCGCAGGTCACCACGGCGCCGGCGATCCGGGCGCGCAGGGCCCGCGCGGCCTCGCGGCCGCAGCGGTATTCCCGGCCCTTGTCGGTCTCGCAGCTCTGCGCAGTCTCGGGCGCATCGATGCCGTAGAGGTGGAGGCGGGCGCCTTGGACCTCGATCGTATCCCCGTCGATCACGGTCGCCGGGCCACTGATCGTCCCCGCGGCGGCAGCGGAGCCGCACAGGAGGAGCAGGGCGAGCGTCGATCTGATCATGACGAGGGGTCCACGGTGGCGGCGGGCGCGTGTCGGGGCTGTCGGCGCGCGGGGGGCGGCTCAGGCCTGACGAAGCGGCGACGCTCGCAGATCAATGTGGCGAATTTGACAAGACGCAGCCAAGGGCGTCCCGGGCCGGCCGCGCGGAACGGCTTACCGGCGCGCGAACGCCCAGACGGTCACCGGAAAATCCCGCTCGTTGTGGAGCGGCTTGTACCAGCCGAAGCGCGGCCACCGGCGGAAGTTGGCGCGCACGCAGGCCCGGTTGCCCCACGAGGCGGTCTTGATGTTCTGCGCTTCGAAGCCGCATTCCTGCAGGAGGTAGGACATGCCGGTCTCGGTCCAGCGCGAGCAGTCGATCGGGCTGTCGTGCAACCGGATCAGGAACGGCGTCGTCACGATGAAGGTGCCCCCGGGCTTGAGCATCGAGAAGACGTTCTTCCCCGCCCGCTGCGGCCACTTGAGGTGCTCGAACACCTGATCGGCGATGATGAGATCGAACTGCCGGTCGAGCCGGCCCTCGCAGATGTCGAAGGCCGGGTAATCGGCCGCCGTGTAGGACTTGAACTGGAACCTGCGCTTCCATTGCGGGCCGGCCGCAATCTCCAATGTGTCCAGCGTGCCGGGCGAGAGGCTCTCGATGAACGAGAAGCACTCGCGGTACATGACGACGCGGACCCAGTCCGTGGTGTCGTAGCCCAGCTTGTTGAGGACCGAGCGGGCTCGGTCCCGCCCGCCCATCAGGCCGGACACCCTGTCGGCGACATCCACGTTGGCCATCCAATCACTCCAGTACCCTGCCTGCGGCGCGGTCTTACCACGACCAATCAGGCGATGCCGCTATACCGCCAATACGAATTTCCAGGCCAGGACAATGCGATGTGTGAGACTACCTTTGTCTGCATCGACAGATCCCTCGCGCTCTTGGCACGACAGGCCATCGATGGTTAACGCAACCTCAAGAGGCGGCAACACACCCGGCCTCAAACCCAGGAAAGATAGACAGATCGTTAGCCTGAATGAAGCAGCACTTAGGCCTATTAACAAGTTTCGGCCAATTACTTATGGTCGCTAATATTAATACGACCCTCCGATCCCGCGAAGATTGCGGAATACGCGTCTGACTCGGTGGCATAGGGGCCACTCACGACGGCGGATACGCCCGCCCTGCGGGTCGAAGCCGGACGATCGTCACGAAGCTGAAACAGACGCCGTGACATCGCGCGTTCCGGGTCGCCGCCCTGGGAAGAACAGTCCGCAAGAGGCGTGCCGAGCGACCTCATACCGAGCCGGTATTCGCTTTGGCGAAGAGCGCCCTAGCCCGCCCTCCGCTGGTCCAGCAGGGCCACCGCACGCGGATCGATGCGCCCGCGAAGGAGGTCGCGCAAACCGAGCAGGTTGCCGAAGAGCCTGCCGCGTCGATCCAGATAGGGCTCGGGCGACACGCTCCGCGTCACGTTCATCCCCATGTTGCGGACCATGAGGAACAGCGCATGGCGCCACTTCATGCTCCCCTTCCGGATCAGGTAGATCGGGTTGACGATCTGCGAGTAGCCGAACTTCTTCCCGGGTGTCCGGCCCATCTTGATCCCCAGATGCACGCCGGAGATCGCGGACACGTCGACGATCTTCCCCGACTTGCTGAGCTGATGCGAGAAGTCGACATCCTCCAGCCAGCCGTAGAGGGGCAGGTTCTCGTCGAATCGCACAGCCCGCGCGTGTTCGAGGCGGATCGCCATGTTGCAGCCGTAGCCGACGATCTTGTCCCGCACGGTCGCCGGGCGCGCGGGATCGGCCGGCGTCTCGTCGAGCATCCGATTCGCCTCCGCGACCGGTATGCCGGGGCCGATGATCCCGTCCTTGATGATGTGGCCGTTGGCCAGCGCGATGTCGGGCCGCGCCTGCATGATCGTCTCGATCGCGTCGAGATACTGCCGGTGGACGAAGAAATCGTCGTCGATGATGAGCAGGATGCCGGCTTCGTCCTTCAGGAGGTCGAGCATCGCGTTCCGCTGCGCGCAGGAGCCCTTCGTCGCCCGGATGTGGATCAGGTCGAGGGTGCGGTCGAAGTCCGGGGTCTGATAATCCTCGTCGTCCGGCGTGCAGAGGATGACCCTGTCCGGGCGCCGGACCTGCCGGCTGAGATGCGCGAGCGTGTCGCTCAGGATTCCCTTCCGCCCAGCGCTCGGAATGCCGACAAACAAGCGGGTCATCACGCGTCTCTCTCTCAAGCCTCACGCTACGAGACCGGCGGGCCTCGACGCGGCGTGCGGCACGATGATCATCGCCCTTCAGGCAATCCCCGCCCCGAGGAGCAGACGATTTGAAAGTGTCGTGCGTGGCCTTGGGATCTCCCACCCATTGGGAAAACAAGTCCCTGGCGCGCAAGAGAACGGTTCTCTAGCAATCTTCGATCCGCGCGATGGAAGAGGGCTTACGGCATGGCCCGGATTTATCAAGCCGCGAATCCTGCGGAGATCCGTGGCCATCCGATCCCCGGGTCAGGGCCGCCCACCAGGGCGTCCGCTCCCGGTCGCTCACATCGAGAGACGCTTGAACACGGTTTCCGGCACGCTCCGGATCACGGTCATGATCAGCCGCCAGATCGGCCGGACATAGATCACGTCCCGGCCCTTGGTCACGGCGGTGAAGATCGCGTCCCCGACCTCGCTCGGTTGCGCGGTCAGCGCGGGCGGAAGCTTCATGCCGGCCGTCATGGCGGTCGCCACGAAGCCCGGCTTGACCGTGACCACCGTCACGCCCTTCTTGAACAGGCGGTTGCGCAGCCCGGCCAGGAAGGCGGTGAACCCCGCCTTGGCCGAGCCGTAGACGAAGTTGGATTGCCGGCCGCGGTCGCCCGCCACCGAACTGATGCCCACGATGCAGCCGCTGCCGCGCGTCCCCATGCGCCGGGCCGCGGCGAGGAGGTAGCAGGCCGGCCCCGTGTAGTTGGCCGCCATGACGGCGTTCGCGGCGTCGAGGTCCGCTTCGCTCTGCGCTTGGTCGCCCAGCAGGCCCACCACCATGACGACCACGTCCGGCAGCGCCGGGAGCCCGTCGAAGAAGCGCTCGGCCGCGCCGTCCGTGGCGTCGAATTCGACCGCCTCGGCCACGACCTTGAAGCGGATCCGCAGGTCGGCGAGGTCGTCCGCGAGGGCGTCGGCACGCCGCGCCGCGAGGGTCACCGAGGCCCCGCTCTGCGCGAAGCGCCGGGCGACGGCGCGGCCGATATCCGAGCGCGCACCGAGGATGAGGACGGACTTTGGCGTCACGCTAGATCTCCAGACGATCGGACAGGGCCGACCGGAAACGTCCGTCGAGGCCGTAGCGCCGCCGGACCGCATTGAACTGCTCCAGCCGGGGATAGCCGGCGCGCAGCATCGGCGCGCGCATCCGCGCGTCCTTGGCGAGGTAGAGCCGGCCGCCGGCCTCGGTGACGATCCGGTCGAGCCGGTCGAGCAGCGCGAAGGTCTCGGGGTTGGCCGGGAAATCCAGGGCAAGGGTGTAGCCCGCGCGCGGGAACGAGAGGTGGCCGAACGACTCGTGGCCGAGCCGCTTGAGCACCGCCAGGAAGGAGGCCTGCCCGACCCGGGCGATCTCGGTGAGCAGGGCGGTCAGCCCGTCGCGGCTGGTCTCCAGGGGCAGCACGCACTGGTACTGCACGAAGCCGTGGCGCCCGTAGATCCGGTTCCAGTCCTGGATGGCGTCGAGCGGGTAGAAATAGGGGTCGATGTCGACCACCTTTCGGCCCGGCTTCTGTAGCCGGTAGTAGACTTGGTTGAACAGCGACACCGAGAGCCGGTTGAGCGCCACGGTCGGGAAATCGACCGGCACGCGTTTGCCGCGGGGCGACGGCCGCGCGAAGGGCGTGGCCTGCTCGGACGGATCGAGATCCTGCGGCGCGGCATGCTCGCCGAAGATGATCACGGACCGGCCGAGATGCGCGCCGGAGGCGAGGCAGTCGATCCAGGCGACCGAGTAGGTGCGGGCGGAACCGGACTCGAAGATGTCGATCGCGGTCGCGAGGTCGGGGGCGCGGACGGTCTCCTGCAGGATCTTCGACGAGCGCACCGGGATCAGGCGGAACGTCACGGTCAGGAGGGTGCCGGTCAGCCCCATGCCGCCGCAGGTGGCGGCGAAGAGATCCGCGTTCTCCGCCCGTGAGCAGGTCAGGATGGTGCCGTCGCCCAGCGCGAGGCGGGCCGAGAGGACGTGATCGCAGAACGAGCCCGCGCCGTGGTGGTTCTTGCCATGCACGTCGGACGCCACCATGCCGCCGACGGTCACGAACTTGGTGCCGGGCGTCACCGGCGGGAACCAGCCGCGGGGCGTGAACACCGCGACGATCTCGCTCAGCAGCGCGCCGGCCTCGCAGGTCAGCTCCCCGGTCGCCTCGTCGAACGCGATGAGCCGGCCGAGCCGGCGCATGTCGACGGTCAGACCGGGGCCGAAGCTGGCATCGCCGTAGGAGCGCCCGTTGCCCCGGGCGATGAGCGGCCGGGCCGGCGCGCGCGCGACCGCCGCGGCGGCGGGGTCGGTCGGCGCCGCGACCTCGCAGTCGCGCCGCGGGTAGCGTCCCCACCCGGTGAGCGGGACGCGCGTACGGTCGGGTTCGGACACGGGGGGACTCGGGCTGTCAGAGGGAGATCGCCAGCACGGCCGCGACGCAGGCGCCGGTCGCGAGGCTGATGCGATCGGTGAGCGCGTAGACGACCGGATCGCTGTGGAGCTGGTCCCGGTTCGAGAGCAGGAACATGCGGCTGATCCAGTAGATGAGCAGCGGGCAGATCAGCCAGAGCCGGTTGGGATGGGTGTAGAGCGCGGCCACGTCCGGGCTCGACATGTACAGCGCGAAGACGAAGACCGAGCCGTAGCCCGCCGCCGCGCCGAACGGGAACAGGACGCGCAGGTCCTCCACCAAGTAGCCACGCCCGGCGAGAGTCTTCTTCTCGCCCGGCTGTTCGCCCTGATGGTTGGCCGTGAGTTCGGAACAGCGCTTCACGATCGCGAGGCTGGTGAACAGGAACAGCGAGAACATCAGCAGCCAGGGCGTCTGCGGCAGGCCCAGGGCGGCGACGCCGCCGAAGACACGAATTGCGTAGAGGCCGCCCAGCACCACGATGTCGATCATCATCCGGCGCTTGAGATAGAACGAGTAGGCGAGCGTCAGGACGAGGTAGATCAGCAGGGCAAGGCTGAACTTCACCGGCAGCCCGAACGAGAGCACGAAGGCGCCGGCCGCGAGAATCGCCGCCAGGACGACCCCGTACAGCACCGGCACCGCGCCCGACGCGAACGGCCGCCGGGACTTGCGCGGATGGATCCGGTCGGCCGGCAGATCGAGCAGGTCGTTGATCAGGTAGGCGCTCGACGCCGCCATGCAGAAGCAGACGAAGGCGGTGAGCGACGCGAGCGTGCTCGCCGCGTCGAAATGGTGGCCGGTGACCAGCCCCACGAAGACCAGGGCGTTCTTGGCCCATTGGTGCGGGCGCAACGCTCGGACCACGTCCCGGGGCTTGACCCGGGATTCCGCGACGATGCGTGCATCCGGGAATGCCGCCCGCACCTTCTGCGAGAAGTCGCCGCCGTGCGCCACCGCCAGCACATTGCGCGACGCCCGCCAGACCGGGAAGTCGACGGCTGCGTCTCCGACGTAATCGAACCCCTTCTCGCCGAACTCGGCCACGAGGCGGCGGGCCTTCGCGTCGCCGGCCAGATTGACGCCCGCTTCGGTCGAGAACACCCCGGCAATCCCACCGACCCGCTCGGCCAGCGCCTCGACGAGGCGGCGGTCCGAGGCCGACGCGATATAGACCGGGCGTCCGGCCGCCTGCGCGTCCCGGATCAGCGCCACGGTCTCCTCGCGCAGCGGGATCGTCGCGATGCTCGGGTCGGCGCGCTCGGACAGGTGCTGCTTCAGCGCGGCCTTGCCTTCCGAGAACAGCCAGTGCGGCAGCCGCCAGGCCTCGAGCGGGAAGCGGGCCAGGAACTGGAGCGCCGACTCGTAGAGAAGGTCGCTCTTGATCAGCGTGCCATCGACGTCGACGACAAGCGGGACGTCGTTGGTGCCCACGTCCCGGATCGCGGCGCTCGCGGCGCTCATGCGGGCACTCTCAGCAAGTGATGTCCTACTGTTAAAGTGGTCACTTCCTACAATCTTCCCGCCGAATTAGTGGAAAATTGGATGGCCGCATATCGGGAAATACGTGAACTGGACAGGCCAAGAATGTCAAGGCTCGGAGGGGCGGCGATCCCGATCGAAGCGCCCCGCGGTGCGCGCGGTAACAACTGAGAGTACTCCGCCGCGACCGCGTTAACCCCGCGGCGATCCGGGATCAGCAATTTCTATACATATTCCAACCGTTTCTGGTTGAAACGATAACGATATTTCCTTGGGACATAAGCTAATGCAGGCGTTCCAGTCGAATGGGCGTCCTTGCTGACCCGGAGTATATTCGATAGGGATCCCGCGAGCAGCGACTTGTATCGAGAGATTTTCGCGAATGGGACGTGTCTTGATCACGGGCGGTGCGGGCCTCGTCGGTCAGAACCTCATACCGCGCTTCAAGGAGCGCGGCTTCACCGACATCGTGGTGATCGACAAGGCGGCCGCCAATGCGGCGATCCTGAAGGAGCACCATCCCGACGTCGAGGTCATCGTGGCGGACCTCGCCGTCGATGACGGCTGGCAGGACAAGCTCGCCGGGCTCGATGCCCTGGTCCACGCGCATGCCCAGATCGGCGGCCTCGTGCCGGAGGAGTTCGTACGCAACAACGTCACGGCCAGCGAGCGCGTGATCGCGGCGGCGAAGCGGCACGCCGTCCCCTACATCGTCAACATTTCCTCGTCGGTCGTGAACTCGCTGGCGGTCGACGATTACACCGAGACCAAGAAGGCGCAGGAGGCGCTGGTCCTGGCCTCGGGTATCCCCCAGATCGTGCTGCGGCCGACCCTGATGTTCGGCTGGTTCGACCGGAAGCATGTCGGCTGGCTCGCCCGGTTCATGGAGAAGATGCCGGTCTTCCCGATCCCCGGATCGGGCCGCTACCTGCGCCAGCCGCTCTATGTCGGCGATTTCTGCAACGTCATCGTCGCCGCGGTGGAGCGGCGGATGACCGGCGCCTTCAACATCACCGGCCAGGAGCGGATCGACTACATCGACCTCGTCCGGGAGATGAAGCGGGCAACCCAGGCCCGCACCCAGATCGTGCGCATCCCCTACCGGATGTTCGCGCTGCTGCTGCGCGTTTACGGGCTGTTCAGCAAGAACCCGCCGTTCACCGAGAAGCAACTGAAGGCCCTGTCGACCCCCGACGTGTTCGAGGTGATCGACTGGCCGAAGATCTTCGGCGTGCGCGCGACGCCGCTCGCGAGCGCCTTCGACGAGACGTTCCGCCACCCGGTCTATTCCAAGATCGCGCTGCAATTCTGAGAGCCCGATGATGCACGTTCGCTGCTTGCTCGCGCGGGAGCCCGCCTGATGGCGCGCCTGATCGTCATCGGCGCCGGGGCGATGGGCCTCGCCGCGGGCTACCACGCCGCCAAGGCCGGGCATCAGGTCGAGGTGCTGGAAGCCGGCCCTGAGGCCGGCGGCATGGCCGCGCATTTCGACTTCGACGGTGTCTCGATCGAGCGGTTCTACCACTTCGTCTGCAAGACGGATGCGCCGACCTTCAAGTTGCTCGACGAGATCGGCCTCGGCGACGCGATGCGCTGGCGCAAGACGACGATGGGCTATTTCTCGGGGGGCAAGCTGCATCCCTGGGGCGATCCCATCTCGCTGCTGCGCTACCCCAACGTCAGCCTGATGGCGCGCCTGCGCTACGGCCTGCTGGCCTTCGTGTCGACGCGGCGCGAGCGCTGGGACGCGCTGGAGACCCAGAGCGCGAAGGAGTGGATCACCCGCTGGTCGGGCCGGGAGGTCTACGAGAAGCTCTGGCGGCCCTTGTTCGAACTCAAGTTCTACGAATACGCCGACAACGTCTCGGCCGCCTGGATCTGGACGCGGGTCAAGCGGATCGGCCGCTCGCGCAAATCCCTGTTCGACGAGCAGCTCGGCTACATCGAGGGTGGCAGCCAGACCCTGGTCGACCGGCTGGTCGAGCGCATCGCGGCGATGGGCGGGTCCGTCCGCCTGTCGACGCCGGCTAAGCGCGTCGTCACCGAGGGCGGCCGGGTCACGGGGGTCGAGGCCGCGGACGGGTTCCATCCCGCAGACGCGGTCATCTCGACGATGCCGACGCCGTTCGTCTCGGCGGCGGTGCCGGACCTGCCGGCGGACTGGAAGGCCAAGTACGACGCGATCAACAACATCGGCGTCTGCTGCCTGCTCTTCAAATTGAAGAGGCCGGTCACGCCCCACTTCTGGGTCAACATCTCCGAGCCGGACGTGGCCATCCCGGGCCTGATCGAGTTCTCGAACCTGCGCTCGATCCCGAACGGCGAGTCGATCGTATACGTGCCCTATTACATGCCGGTCACGAACCCGAAATTTTCCTGGGACGACGAAAGGCTGCTCGACGAGGCCTTCTCGTATATCCGCCGGGTCAATCCCGCGATCGGGCCGCAGGACGTGCTCGCCCGCAAGGTCGCGCGGCTGCGCTACGCCCAGCCGATCTGCGAACCCGGCTTCGCCGCCAAGCTCCCGCCGGTGCAGACTCCGATCGCCGGACTGCAGATCGCCGATACCTGCTTCTACTATCCCGAGGATCGCGGGATCTCGGAGAGCGTCCGGCTCGCCGAGGAGATGGTGGCGAGGATTCCGGCATGAGCGATCCGGCGACGGGCGGGGGCGAGGGGCGGCAGCTCGCGAGCTTCGTCGTCACCGGCGGCATCGCGGCGCTCGCCAACGTGGCGACCCGCTGGCTCTTGAGCCTCGCCATGGTCTACGAACTCGCCGTGACCCTGGCCTATCTCGTCGGCCTGACAACGGCCTTCGTGCTGGCGCGGCGCTACGTCTTCGCCTCGACCGGAAGCTGGATCGGCGAATATGGCCGGTTCGCCCTGGTCAACGTGTTCAGCTTCCTGATGGTGCTTGGGGTCAGCGTGGGTCTGGCGCGGATGGTCTTCCCCAGGATCGGCTTCACGTGGCACGCCGAGGATATCGCCCACCTGATCGGCGTCGCGAGCCCGATCCTGCTCAGCTTCTATGCCCACAAGTACTTCTCGTTCGGCAAGCGGGCGCAGCGGGCCTGAACGGCGGCGGGATCCGCACGCCCGGATGCCCGCCCCTCTCCCGGACCGGTGCAGCGCCGGTGGACCTCGATCCGGGGGCCCGCTCAGGGAAAGCCGCGCCGGCGTCGCGGATCGATCCCGACCCGCCAACCGGACATGGTATCGGCGTTCGCCACGAGGGCCGACTGCGCGTCCCACTCCCCCCTTTGCGTGACGACATTCACAGATCGCGCTCTGGCTGTGACACGCGTCCTCCCTCCCCCGCAGCTTCGATGTTCACAGATCTCCGGTGGACACCGACGCTGGCGGCAGAGCGCGACAGGCCCCCTCTCCCGAGCGGGAGAGGTCTGCTCTGGCAGAGAGCCGGGTGAGGGACGAGAAGGCTCAGGTTCGAGCACGCGATTACGGTGCGTGCAGGGGGCGCCGTTTTCGGGAACGTCACACCCCTCACCCTGTCCCTCTCCCTCCAGAAGAAGGGACCCGCGCCTCATCCGAGAGCCCCAGGGGCCGGTCGAGATGTGTGAATCCGGTAGCCCGAAGAGCGGGAGGGAAAGATCCGCGCCTGTGATCCTTGACAATGTTCCTATTTTGTGCTCATTAGCCGCCACCTGTCCACGGCGGCCCGGGAGCGATCCCGGGGCGTCCTTTACGGGGCCCGCCCGGTGGCTGACCGGGCGGGTCCGTGGACGGGGCGGCGCCCGCGTCGGTGG
>NZ_JAKSYH010000187.1 GCF_022829295.1 Methylobacterium sp. J-088 | reverse complement strand
CCCTCCCCCGCAGAGGGGGGAGGGAGGGCACACCTCCGCGGCCCCGCGCGCTGCGCCGCCGGGGGCATGGCCAAACCCTGTTGTCACCGGGGTGACGCGGGACGCCGCGAAGCCCGAACACAACGTTGTCAATGCCGGCTTCCCGGCGTCCCGCGGACGCCTGGGCCGGTTTCGACCCCTGCGTCCGATCCTGCATCCGGTGTCCGTCACGCGGGGGGCTCGAACCTACGCTAAGACCTCTGGGTTGCCCTGTGGCACCCCGGTGGCTTCCGAGCGAGCCTTCGTCGCACGCCCTCTCGTCGTGGAGAGCGCCGTAGACCTCCACACCGCCCAGGACAGGGTCGGCCTCTGGCCTGAACGACCGTGGCATTTCCTCCGCCGGCCGCCGCCCAGCCCGAGCCGGGGGGTGTCGAGTCCCGCGCCCGGGGCTGCCGCAGCCGACGGCAGACGCGGGCACCGCCCCACCGCCGCCGGCCCGGCGGCTGACCGGACCGACGCCCCGAAGCGTCTCACGACGCGTCGCGGCGGGGTGAGAGACTTGAAGCATGGATTGGGAATTTTGTCAAGAGCTGGGCTCAAGCGGCTGCTTTCCCGATGGGCTCCTTCCTCGGTGTAGATACACTGCATTTGAGGCACTGCTGGGGAAGCATAGCAGCTAATTCAAAGCCTCAGATCTGCTGGCGACGCATGAGACTTACGAGCACAGGGTCGCATGGCATCGCACTTCAGGGTGAGGTATATTAGCTCGGATTCTTGCGCGCTGCCGAGCGGCACTCCAACTCCCCGCTGCTGTTCCGAGGACAACCAAACCAGGACGCGCGGCGGTCATTCGTCGACCGGATCCAGTGTTATGCCTTGATCGCCATTTATCGGCGTTGCCATATGCCGACATGGCGGCCGCGACCCTGATTCTCGATGCGAAGAAGACGTATCCGGATGGGGCGATCCTTCAACTCGTCGCATGGCGGCTGCCAGGCACGGAATGCGTTCGCGGCTCGACGCATGGGTTCAAGTACCGCTTCTTCTATGGCGTGCCGGGGCCCGGCTCCTGAGCTACGACAACGAGACCGGCAAGGGGGATCACGTGCATCGGGGGGACGTCGAGGCCTCTTACACGTTCGTATCGGTGCGCGAGCTGGTCCGCGTATTCCTCGATGAGGTGCGCGCGATGCGCGGAGGTGAGCTATGAGCATCGAGGTCGGAACGTCGGCCGAGGAGCTGGGGCGGCAGTTCGTCGAGGCGTGGGAAGCCGCCGAGCGGGGTGAGGTGCATGAGCCCCGCCGCGTACTGGTATTCCATGACTTCGAGACGCGGCTCTCGGTCCTAACCTCGCCTCGTTTGCGCCTGCTCAAGCATTTGGCCCGCGAGCCGGCCCCCTCGATCCGCGCCCTCGCCGGAAGCATCGGCCGAAATTACCGACGCGTCCACGAGGACGTGACCGCCCTGGTCGAGGCGGGCCTCATCGAGCAGAACGGCCTGCGCCTGAGCGTGGCCGCACGATCCGTTCAGGCCCGGCTCGATCTCGGCGGCGAGCCGGCCTGACGGGCCGTACCGAAGCCGGCCGCCCTGTACGCCGGACAAGCGATGGTGCACCTTGCGGCTGTACCGGGACCGCCCGCGTCGCCTCGCGATCCCAAGCGCCACAGGGAGCCGTCGCATGAACGCCGCCTCACCCGCCCTCGTCGCGGAGCACCCCAAAACCTCCGACCTCGCCGCCGAGATCCAAACCATGCGGGTCGATCTCGCGGCCGCCTACCGGCTGATCCACCGGCTGGGGCTCGACGACAGCATCTACACCCACATCTCGGCGCGGCTGCCGGGGGGCGGGCACCGGTTCCTCATCAACCCCTACGGGATGCGCTTCGAGGAGGTGACGCCCCAAAACCTCGTCACCGTCGATAGCGACGGACGGGTGATCGCGGATCCGATGGGGCTCGGCATCAACCCGGCCGGGTTCACGATCCACAGCGCCATCCACGCCGCCCGCCACGACGCGGTCTGCGTGCTCCACACCCACACGGTGGCGGGCGTCGCGGTATCCTGCCAGGAGGAGGGGCTCTTGGCCCTCAATCAGTGGTCGATGCAGTTCGCGGGGCGCGTCGCCTACCACGCCTATGAGGGCATCGCCCTCGACCTCAACGAGCGCCAGCGCCTCGTGGCCGATCTCGGCGACAAGCCCGTCATGGTCCTGCGCAACCACGGGCTGCTGACCTGCGGGCGCACGGTCGGCGAGGCGTTCCGGCTGATGCACAACATGGAACGGTCGTGCCGGGCGCAGCTCGCGATCCAGGCCGCGGGCGCGCCGGTGATTCGGCCCTCCGCCGCTGTCGCGGCCAAGACCGCCGGGCAATACGCCGCCGGCTACGACCGTGTCGTGGTCCAGGGCGCGCCTGACAACGAATGGGCCGCGTTCAAGCGGATGCTGGCGCGCACCGATCCGGATTTTTTCGCAAACGACTGAGGCTCAAGCCGCCAGGGCGGATTGCGTGTCGCGGCCGTGGGCCTGATCCATGATCGCGCCGATCCGCTCGCCGACCGCGATCGCGATCGCCACCGAGGCCGGCCCCTCCAGGCCCTGCTGGCAGATCCGGCTGAGCACGTCGGTCACCCGCTGCTCCATCACGCCGAGGATCGCGGCGGCGGCCTGGGGCTGCGCGCCGCGGAGCACGGCCGCGAGATCGCAATAGGCGTCGTTGAGCAGCTGGAACGTCAGGCGCTCGACCGCTTGCTCGTCCGCCTCCGTCAGAACACGCATCCCGGGCCACTCCCCCTCGTCGTCGGCAGACTCCTCCGGGAGCCGTTAACAACGCGTAAAGACGCCGGAGGCCAGGGAGGGATCGGCTAACCATCCGCCCGCCGGGTTGGCCCAGCGGGTGGGCCATCGCGTCACCCCCCGGCGGCATCCCGGAACCTAGCGGGCCCCCGATCGGTCAAACCGGGGAGAGACCTCCACACGGAAGCCCGATCATGCGCAGCCTCATCCTCGCCGGCCTCGGCCTGTCGGCCGCCCTCGCCACCCCCGCCCTGGCCCAGGTCCAGCAGACCAATCCCAACGCCGCCAACCAGTCCATGGAATCGAGCAGCCAGATGCGCGGCCTGCGGCAGGAGCAGACCACCCAGTCCGATATGCTGCGCATGGACATCCAGCGGAACCAGGCCGCGACGCCGGCCCCGAACACCGGCCCGAACGCGCTTCCCCCCGGCGCCGGGACGGGCGTGATCGGGCGCTAAGCCCGGCACCGGACAACGCCCGGCACCAGGGCCCTGCCCTGGACCCGCGAAAGGGCTCGGCCTTTCGAAACCAGCATAGGGTGCTCAGACGTCCGGCAGGCGCTGCCCCTTCACGACCACCCGCGGCCAGCGCTCCAGGCCGATCGGCATCAGCACGGCGATCTGCTGCGGCACCTCGGCCTCGCCCAGGAGGCTCCGGAGCGAGATCCGGCAGGCCTCCTCCAGCTCGGCCCGGCTGCGCGCGCCCGACGTCTTGATGTCGGCGATCAGGAGCGCCGCGATCTCCTGGGCAAAGGCGTCCTCGTCCGACATGTCGGTCCCGCGCTCCAAGCCAGAGCCATATAGTCCTTCGCAGCATATCCGGGTATCGGTACAGAATTGCGCCCCCATGGATTTGTTGTGGATACTTGGCGATCGGACGCGCCACACCGCGGGACACGTTCCCCGCGTCCACGCCGCGGTAGCGCGTTTCGGGTCAGATCTGCTGGAACCCACGGGGTTCAGGTAACGATTCAGTCATACATGCTGATCTACTGGTATTAATCGACACGTTGGCGTGGATTTACAGATGTTTCGGTTGGGCCACCTCCATGCGTGGCTTCGGTCGGCCCGGACGTGGAGCACGCTGGGCGTGCTGGCCCCGGTCGGCATGGTCGCGGTCACCGGCCTGATGCTGGCCGACCTGCGCCGGGACGCCTGGGACCGGACCGAGCAGACGTCCCGGAACCTCCTGCAGGTCCTGGAACGCGACATCGCGCGCAACGCCGAGCTCTACGACCTCTCGCTCCAGGCGACCGTGGAGAACCTCGCGGCGCCCGGCCTCGCGCAGGCCGATCCCCAGATGCGCCAGCTCATCCTGTTCGACCGCGCCGCGACCGCCCGCGACCTGGGCGTGATGCTGGTGATCGACGCGCAGGGCAACATCACCGACGACATCGGCGCGGTGCCGCCGCGGGTGGGCAACTATGCGGACCGCGAATACTTCAAGATCCATCAGGCGCATGACGGGCTGGGCCTCCAGGTCGGCCGCCCGATCGTCTCGCGCCTGACCGGCGAGCGGATGCTGCCGTTCAGCCGGCGCATCAACCGGCCCGACGGGCGTTTCGGCGGCGTGGTCCTGGGCACCGTGAAGCTGTCCTACTTCGAGCACCTGTTCCGCGAGATCGACCTCGGCCCCGGCGGCGCGATCAACCTGTACCTCGCGGACGGCACCCGCATCATGCGCTACCCCTCCACGGAGGCCGACATCGGGGCGAACATCGCGCAGGCCCCGACCTTCCGGCGCTTCGTGCGCGACCGCGAGGGCAGCTTCGTCGGCACATCCACGCGCGACGGGGTCGAGCGGTTCTACACCTTCGCGCCGGTCGGGACGCTTCCGCTGATCCTGAACGTCGCCCTGTCGACCCGGGACGTGGAGGCGGCGTGGTTCGCCAAGGCCGTCACCATCGGCGGCATCACGCTGGTCCTGTGCGGCCTCACGATCGTGCTCTCGCTGCTGTTCGGGCGCGAGCTGCGCCGCCGGGAGGCGATGCAGGAGGAGCTGGCCGCCCTGTCGCGCACCGACGCCCTGACCGGCTTGCCGAACCGCCGCTGGTTCGAAGACCGGTTCGCCCAGGCGATCGAGACGGCCCGGCGCGACGGCCGGCCGCTGTCGCTGCTGATCGTCGATGCGGATCACTTCAAGCGCTACAACGACCGCTACGGGCACCCGGTGGGGGACGCGATCCTGAAGGCGCTCGCCCGCCGCCTCGCCGCGAGCGTGCACCGGCCGGAGGATCTCGTCAGCCGCATCGGCGGCGAGGAATTCGCCTTCCTGCTGCCGGAGACCGACGGCGCGGGCGCCGCGCGCATCGCCGACAAGGTCCATGCCGAGGTCGCCGCGCTGACAGTTCCGTCCGCGGGGATCGGGGCGGGGTCCGTGACGGTCAGCATCGGGCTCGCCTGCGCGGGGCCGGGGGGCAGCGCGGACCTACCGGACCTGTATCGCCGGGCCGACGAAGCCCTTTACGCAGCCAAGGAGGGCGGCCGCAACCAGACCCGCATCGCCGCCACGCAGGCCCCCGCGCCCCAGCGGAGCAGCCTGCAGCTGGTCGGACGCGCCTGAAAGCGCGTGAGAGGAGGGGGCCGTTAGCGGCCGAGCCGGGCCATCAGGCGCGGGCCGTACACGTCCCACACGATGTGGGCGACATAGGCGGCCTGGAAGGTGACGATCACTTCCCAGTCGCGATGCAGCACCTTCACCAGGGTCCGATCGTGGAGCGCGCCTTCGACGCCCATGGCGACGGCCAGGATCGTGCTGATGGCGAAGACGCCGAACCAAGAGAATTGACGGGCGACGGCAACGCCCAAAGCCGCGACCAGAATGTAGAGCATGCGGCCACCGGATTGCCGATACGGTGCGCTTACGTAGACCGATCTGTTAAAGCTTAGCAAGCTTCCACAATATTGCGCCGCACCATCATGACGGCATCAGGTCAACCAGGCTGTACGTGACCGCAGTGATAATCATGGTCCAGACAAGCAGAAAACACGTTCGGAACGAGAAAGCGGCCTGGACGGGCAAACTCTCGTACCAGTTCCGGACCCGGCGAAACAATCTCGATATTGGACTATGCCACGCTCTGTCGATCATTGGCGCAAACTCGAAGGCAGCGCTGACGTAACAAAGTGTTTCCGGCAGCGTCAGCCAATATAAACACTATCGTCCTGACTGCCGGATGAATGCGACATTTCGCACACAGATCGGGGGTTCCGATCCTCCGCCGGCGCGTCTGCGTGGGGCAGGGGAAGGGCTGCCGAGAGGGCTGGGCTCCCGGAGCACGGCGTGGGCGGGGGTCGGGTCGGGCCGCCACACGATGTGGTGAGCCCGGTCGAACAGGCGCTCAGCGGCCGCTGAAGACCGGCTTCCTCTTCTCGTTGAAGGCGCGGATGCCCTCCCGCCGGTCCGCGGTCGGGACCATGCGGTTGTAGGCTTCGATCTCGAACAGCATGCCGTCGGCGAGCGACAGGGACAGGCCGTGATGCAGGGCGTGCTTGGCCTGGCGGATGGCGATCGGCGCGTTCCCCGCGATGGTGGCGGCCGTGTCGAGGGCCTCGGCGCGGAGCCCCCCGCCGTCGCAGACCCGGTTGACCATGCCCCAGGCCGCCGCCTCCTCGGCCGACCAGGGGCGGCCGGACAGGAGGAGTTCCTTGGCCCGCCGCTCCCCCACCGCGCGCGGCAGGGTCTGCGTGCCGCCCACCCCCGGCATGATGCCGAGCGTCACCTCCGGCAGCGCGAACCGGGCGTGCCGGGCCGCGTAGATGAAGTCGCACGCGAGGGCGATCTCGCAGCCGCCGCCATAGGCGGCCCCGTTCACCGCCGCGATGACCGGGATCGGGCACTCGACGAGGGCGCGGATGCCGCGCTCGAACACGCGGTGCTGGTCCTGCCAGGCCTCGTCGGTCATGCCGTCGCGCTCCTTGAGGTCGCCGCCGGCGCAGAAGGCCGTCTCGCCGGCCCCGGTCAGCACGATCGCGCGACACCGGCCGGGCTCGGCGATGAGCCCGTCGAACAGCGTGAACAGGTCGCGGCCCATCTGGGTGTTCATCGCGTTCGCGGCCTCGGGCCGGGCCAGGGTCACGAGGAGCACGTCGGCGTGGGGCCGTTCGGTCGTCAGGGTGGCGTAGGTCTCGTGCAGGGGTGCCTCGGTCATGGATGCCTCGGTCATGAATGCCTCGGTCGGACCATCGATTTGACGGGGCGTCGTTATGCGCCCCGCGCCCCGGGATCGGCCAGGGCATGGCCGGGCGGGCGCCGTCCGGGCGCGGCGGCAGGCCGACCAGTGCCAGCAACCCCTCTGTTCCGGACCGGATGATCCCGAGCGCCGGGCCCCCTCCCGGGCAGACGACCGGAGACGCAGCGTGCCGGCTGCGCCGAGACCGGACGCGGTTTCCCCACTCGTTCCGCTGGTGGAGAGAGGGGGATCGACCCGCCGCGCAGAAACCCGGATGTGAACATCTCAGGCCGTGGGGGAGGGGGAAACGCGATCAGGGTCGGGGCGGCGGAGGCTGTGTGACGGCGGTCGCGTACCGGGCCAGATCGGGCTCCCCGGTGCGCCCGCCGGAGAGCTTGGCGCCCAGCCGGCGCACCGCGGGCTGGCTCGCGATCCGCAGCGCGCCGTGCAGCAGGCCGATGCCGAGCCGGGTGCGCGGGTTCATCAGCCTCGGCGCGATCTTCGGCACGCCCTGCCCCTTCTCGACGAACGGACGCAGGGCGTGCTCGTAGTCCGCGAAGGCCGCCGCGATGTCGTCCGTCTGCGCCAGCGCGCCGGCCAGAATTGTGGCGCCGGTGACCGCCAGCGTCGTGCCGATGCCGGCGAGCGGCGTCGCGCACCACGCGGCATCGCCGGTCAGCACGACGCGCCCGGACGACCAGCGCTTCATCCGCACCTGCCGCAGGACGTCGACGTAGAAGTCGTCCGTCGTCTCCAGGCCGGCGAGGACGCGCCCGGCCTGCCATCCGGCATCCGCGAACCGATCGCGCAGGTAGGCCTTCTGCCGGGCGGCGTCCCAATCCTGCTCCCCGCCCGGCGGCTGGCGGAGCATCAGCATCGCGCGGGTGGTGCCGTGCCAGTCCGGCCTCAGCGAGATGCCGCGTCCACCCGTCGCGTTGAACCAGCGCCAGTCCCGGTCGTCGTCGGGCGTCCTCGGAATCGTGAAATACGCGATGGTCAGGTCCATCCACCGCGGCACGTTCTCCCCTGGGAAGACGCGTTCGCGGGTGGCCGAGCCTACGCCCTCGGCGACGATCACCGCGTCGTAGCGCGCGACGGCGCCGCTGGCGAAGCCGACGCGCACGCCGTCCTCCTCCTCGTCGAGGCGCATCAAGTGGTCGCCGAAGCGATACTGCGCCCGCTCCCGGGCCGGCGCGTAGAGGAGGCGCGCAAGGTCGCCGCGCAGGATCTCCATCTCGGCCGTCGGGCCGTCGCCCGCGGCCCGGTCGAGGCCGAACCGTGCGACGGCGCGGCCGCGCCCATCGACCCAGGCGGTGCCCTCCTCGCCGGTCCCGGCCTCAAGGGCGGCCCGCTCCAGGCCCATGCGGCGCAGCGCCTCGCGCCCGACGCCACGGACATCGACGTTCTGCCCCCCGTCCCGGAACGCGGGGGCACGCTCCACCACGGTGACGTCGAAGCCGTAACGGCCGAGCCACCACGCGGCGGTGTTGCCGGCGATGCTCGCGCCGGTGATCAGGATGCGACGGGCCATGCGGGACTCAAACCTTCCGGCTTACGCAACACGGCTGCGGGGAACGGGTTGCTTCGGTCCTGGACGCGCAGCCGCCCGTCCCGGTTGAACATGGTCCCGCCGTGCAACCCGGGTGCCCGCGGTACCCCGGCGCGAACGCCTCCCAAGTCTCACTCCAGGGCTCGCCTCCGGACGGGATCGCCGCCCCCTGGGACAAGCGCAGCGTCGGAGCCGCCCGCCGGACGGCATCCCGCCTTATCGACCAGGGCCCGCCTGGGCCGGACGATCCGGCCTGCCCGAAGTCGCGCCGTCCACACCTGGGCACCAATGCTGCGCGGCGAGTTCGCACCGCAGGTCGTCGCGCTGAGCGTCGACCAGATCGGGCAGGATGTCGTGGCCCTCGGCATCCCTGGCGGCGAGGAGACGGATGCCGGACGCGTCGATGGTGAACGCGACCAGCACCTCGCGCTCCGCGAAGGGATCGTGCGGATCCAGACAGTTATGCGTGAACATCGGAGCCTGCGGCAGGCCGGTCGCGCCGGCGAGGGGCGTGCCCTAGGCGGATGGTATGACGGCCCGATGACCTCAGGTCCCGCGACGCGAGACCGATCCGACGTCCCGGTGATGGCCCTCGGCGCACCGTCTCCGAAGCGGACTGGCGGCTTTCGGCTGGCCTCGCGCGTTCGTCGCGGGTCGGATGGCGGGCCGAGCCGACAGCGCGAAGGCCTGCGCCGGCAGACCGTTGCGGGAATCCGGAAATCGCCCTATCGGCGGCGATGCCCGGCCGATTCCCTCGCACCGTCACGTCCGACAGCCTGTTCGACGAGATCAGCGGTCGGCTCCCGCTGTTCGACGACCTGCCCCCCGATGTGATTGAGCGTCTCTCGGCGTCGGGCTTCGGCCGCGGTTTCCTGACGGCCTCCCTGCGGGCGCGCCTGCGCAAGGCCGGGTACCGGGATCTCGGCCATCTGGCTCAGACATCCCCGGATGCGATCGCCAGCATCCGGAAGTTCGGCCCGATCCGCGTCGAACGCGTCCGGACGTTCCTCCTCCACGAGAGCGCGCGGTGGCTGCCGGGCGCCCGCGAGGTGCATACACCCGCGGCCACGGGCGCGCGCAGGCTCGGGCGATTGGCCGACATGCCGGTCGAACATCTGCCTCTGGATGCCGACGCCATCGCGGCGCTGGGCTTGGCCGGAGGCTCCTGCGCGGAGATGGCCGGCCGTTCACGCCTCGCACTTCTTGTGACAGGCGCCGTGATGCCTCACGATGTGGATCGCATCGTCACGACGCTCGCCCGCGTCCTGGGCGGGGGCAGGACGGACGCGGCCCGGTCCGCCCAGGCGGCCATGGACGCGCCGCCGACGGAACCGGAGGCCAGCGCGGCCCATCGCGCCGCGCTGCTCGCGAAGCAGGATCGTGAATGGGAGGAGGCTGCTCCGGCCAGAGTTGAGCGCGCGTGACGCGGCGGCAGGCCTACCTCCGACGGCGCGCCCATCGCGACCGTTCGACGGGCTTCAGACCGCGGCCCGAAACCGGACGGTCGGGGGCCCCCCTGAATCGAGCAGGGTTGTAAGCGTCTCCAGGGCCCCGCGCAGCGTCTCCCGGTCCGGCGCCGCGTTGACGCAGATCCGGACCGCATCGCTCGGGTGCGTCGACGAGACCTCGAACAGGCTCAGCGGGGTCACCCCCACGCCGCGTGCCTCCGCGGCCTGCGTGTAGGCCTCCGCCGACCAGCCGTTCCTCAGCTTCAGGCAGACGTAATAGGCGTTCGGGTGGGCCATGACGGCCTGCGCCGGCAGCAGCGCGGCCACCAGGGCCTGACGGGCTTGGGTTTCCGCGCGCATCGCCGCGACGATCCGGTCGATCCGCGGCGATGCCAGAAGGCGGGTCGCCCAGTCCGCGGTGAACGGCGAGGCCATGAGCGTGCTCGCCCGCATCGCGATCCCGAAGGCGTCGATCAGAGGGCGGGGTACGCGCAGGAACCCGATGCGCAGGCCCGGGCCCGCCAGCTTCGACAGGCTCGAGATGTGCACGACCCGGTCCGGCGCCAGCGCAGCCAGCGGCCGCAGGGGCGGATCGCCCAGGAAGCCGTAGACATCGTCCTCGACGATCAGGACGTCGTGGCGCGCACAGACGTCCGCCACCTGCCGCCGCCGGTCGTCCGACATCGTGGCGGTCGTCGGGTTGTGCAGCGTCGGCGTGCAGACCAGAACCTTCGCGCCGGTCCGCCGGCAGACCACATCGAGGTAGTCCGGCACGATCCCTTCGCGGTCCATGCGAACGCCGACCAGCGCGCGGCCCAGCATGCCGGCCGCGGATTTCAGACCGTAGAAGGCCAGTTCCTCCGCCAGGACGGCATCGCCCGGGCGGGTCAGCGCCATGAGCGCGAGCAGCAGGCCGTGCTGGCCGCCGCACGTGATCAGCACCGCATCGGGCTCGGCCGCGATCCCGAAGCGCCCGAGCCATCGCGCCGCGATCAGGCGATGTGCGGGAAGGCCGATATCGACCTGGCTCGCCAGCAGCGTCCCGATATCGCAAGCACCCTCGAATTCGGGACGGATCAGCTCCAGCGCGGGGTGGCGCATCGCATGCGCCGGGAAGTTGTGCGACAGGTCGATGAAGGTCCGGCGCGGGCTCTGCCCCCGCAGCGATGACGGTCCGTCCGGCTCCTGCATCGGGTTGAGGAAGGTGCCGCGGCCGACCTCGCCGCGGGCGAGACCCGTTGCCTGCATCTCGGCATAGGCCCGGCCGACCGTCCCGATATTGAGGGCGAGCCACGCGGCCAGGTCGCGCTGGGGCGGCAACCGGTCGCCCGGTCGCAGGGCGCCCGTGCGCAACGCGATCTCGACCGCGCCCACGATGGCGCGGTAGCGGGGCCCTGCCGTCCGCGCGACGGCCTCCGTCCATCCGGGTCTCATCCCCGCTCCGATTGTCCCAGTGATTGTCTCGGTCGGCGCGCATCGCAGGCCGAAATTCGCGCGCGATGCCGCCAATATCGTCGCGCCAATCGGGACAATACCGCCTAGCCTGACCATGACAATGTGGCCCAGACGCGGGGCCAGCGACAGGGTGCGGGCGCGGCCCGCGGAACGGAGATCGCGGTGCAGCAGCCCTCATCGGCCTCGGCGACGGTGTTTCACATGATCCCCGGCGGGCCGCGGCCGGTCGCCCCCTTCAGCCACGCGGTCGAGGCCGACGGCTTCGTGTTCGTGACGGGACAGATGCCCGATACGCCGGCCTGCCCCGGCATCCTGCCCGACGGGATCGAAGCGCAGACCCGCAACGTGATGGCCAATCTCGAGACGGTCCTGGTCGGCCTCGGCCTCGGCCTCGCGGACGTCGTCGTCGCCCGTGCCTTCCTGACGGAATTCAAGCGGGACTACGCGACGTTCAACGAGACCTACAAGTCCTTCTTCCCACCCGATCGGCTGCCGGCGCGAACCTGCGTGGGCACGACGGGTCTCGCCTACGACGCCCTGGTCGAGATCGACCTGATCGCCCGTCGTGGCACCGCACCGGCTCCCGCATCGAACGCGCGAAAGGACTGAGCCATGTCTCCTGTTCGGGGCCACATCATCGGCATCGCGGCGGCCGCGGCGGCCATCCTTCTGGGCGGGACCGCCCTGTCGTCCGCGGCGAGCCTCGACGCGATCAAGGCCAGGGGCACGATGGTCGTCGCGACCGAGGACAGCTACAAGCCGTTCGAATATGTCGAGAACGGCAAGCCGATGGGTCTCGACCACGCGCTCCTCGCGCTGCTGCGCAAGGACGTGCCGTTCCGGATCGACCAGCAGATCATCCCTTGGACAGGGCTGCTGGCCGGCGTCGCGACCGGTAAATACGACGTGGCGCTGACCGCCGCCGTGATCACGCCGGACCGCATCCAGAGCCTCGCGTTCACGATGCCGATCGCCGAGGCGACCCAGTATTACGTGGTCCGCGCCGACGAGACCCGGATCAAGGGGGTGCCGGATCTCGCGGGCAAGGCGGTGGGCGTGCAGTCCGGCGGCGCATCCTACGCGGCCCTGGCCGATCTCGAACCCACCCTCGCTAAGACCGGGGGCAAGCTCGGCAAGGTGGTTCAGTACACCTCGCTTCCGGATGCCTATCAGGACCTCGCCAACGGGCGGCTCGACTACGTGATCAACGGCGTCGTGAACCTCGTCAGCCTGACGAAGGATCAGCCCAAGCGCTTCAGGATGGGCGAGGCGGTCGGCGCGCCGACCTACGCGGCCTGGGCCGTGGCCAAGGGCAATGACGGCCTGCTCGACGACCTGAACCGGTTCATGGCGAAGGTGCGGGCGAGCGGCGAACTCTACGCCCTGCAGGAGAAGTGGCTCGGCCGGGCCTTCAGGGACATGCCGTCCGCACCGACCAAGTAAGCGGGGACCCGGGAGGCGGGGACCCGGGAGGCGGACGTCGCGCGGCGACGTCCCGTGACGCGCGGGGGAACGGGCCATGACCTGGCCGGCAATCCGGACGATCCTCGACGGCACGGTGGTCACCGCCGCGCTGGCCGCCGTCAGCATCCTCCTGAGCCTGCCGCTCGGGCTGCTGATCGCGCTCCTGCGCTGGCGCCGCGTCCCGGTCGTCGCGGGCCTCCTGGCGACCGTCGTCAGCGTCGTGCGGGCGACGCCGTTCGTGACCCTCGTCCTGTTCGTCTACTTCATCCTGCCCTCTGCCGGCCTGGAGCTGGACCCGGTGCCGGCCGCGATCCTCGCGCTCACCCTGAACACGGCGGCGTTCAGCAGCGAGATCTGGCGTTCGGCCCTGCAGAGCTTTCCGCGGGATCAGCGGGAGGCCGCCCTGGCCTTCGGCCTGTCGGAGGCCGGCACCTTCACGCGCATCGTCTTTCCGCAGATCTGGCGGGCGAATCTCGGGCCGCTGGTCAGCGAAGTCACGATCCTGCTGAAATGCACCCCGGCGGTGGCGGTCATCGGGGTCGTCGAGATCACGCGCGCGGCCAGCCGGGTCGGCGCCGAGACCTACGAGCCCCTGCCGCCCTTCCTCGTCGCCACGCTGATCTACACCGCGCTGATCGCGGCGATCGTCCGCGGTCAGCGCGTCCTCGAGCGCAGGATCGGCCGGCGTTTCGGAGCGGTGAGCCCGTGAACGGACTTCAGGTCGTCTGGGAGAACCGGGCCGTCTTCCTGTGGGGCGCGGGCAACACCGTGTCGCTGGTGCTGGGCTGCCTCCTGCTCAGCCTCCCCCTGGGCGTCCTCGGTGCGGTCGTCCTCACGGAAGCGGCGGCGCCTCTGCGCCGCCTTCTGGCGGAGCTGGTCGATCTCCTGCGCTGCGTGCCGTTCCTGCTGCTCGCCTATGTCGTCTATTACGGCCTGCCCGAACTCGGCCTCCGGCTCGATTCCTGGTGGGCGGGCCTCGTGTCGCTGACACTCTACACCACGGCCTATCTGGCGGAGATCTTCCGGTCCGCCTTCCGCGCCGTGGCGAAGGACGACATCGAGGCCGCCCAGGCCTTCGGCCTGTCGCGCAGCCTGCTGTACCGGCGCATCATCCTCCCCCAGGTCGCCATCACGGCCGCGCCGATGATCGGAAACCAGATCATCACGACCATCCGCGACAGCGCGCTCCTGATGATCATCACGGTGCAGGAACTGACCTTCGCGGCGAATTTCGTCAGCGCCAACCACTTCACGCCGTTCGCGCCCTTCGCGGCGGCGGTCGGCCTCTACCTGCTCCTGTCGTTGGTGGTCGAGGAGGGCGTGCGCCGGATGGAGCGGGTGAGGAGGCTGCGCTATGGCTGAGACCGTTCCCGCCATCGCGGTGCGCGGCGTGTGCAAGGATTTCGGCGGCTTCGAAGCCCTCCGCGACATCGACCTCGACATCGCCCCCGGCACGACGACCTGCATCCTGGGGCCGAGCGGCTCGGGCAAGTCGACCTTGCTGCGCTGCCTCAACTGGTTGGAAGAGCCGAGCGCAGGCTCGATCCGCATCGACGGCGCGCCGATCGGGCGGATCGGGACGGGCAAGGCGGCACGGCCCATGGACCGCCGCGCGCTGGCCGCGGCGCGAACCCGCATCGCCATGGTGTTCCAGCACTTCGCCCTGTGGCCGCACCTGACGGTGCTCGGCAACGTGACCGAGGCGCCCGTCCACGTCCTGGGACGTCCGAGGCGGGAGGCCGAGGCGGAGGGCCGGAGCATCCTGGCGCGGGTGGGCCTGGCCGAGAAAGCCGACATGTACCCGCACACGTTGTCCGGCGGCCAGAAGCAGCGCGTCGCGATCAGCCGCGCCCTCGCGATGCGGCCGCGGGTCATCCTGTTCGACGAACCGACCAGCGCCCTCGATCCCGAAATGGTCGGCGAGGTGCTCGGCGTCATCCGGGAACTCGCGCGGGAGGGACTGACCATGGTGATCGTGACCCACGAGATGAGCTTCGCCCGCGACGTGGCCGACACGATCGTGTTCATGGAGGGGGGCTGCATCCGAGAGGTCGCGACCCCGCACGACTTCTTCACCGCACCCCGGACCGACCGGGCCAAGGGCTTCATCCTTCGCGGGTCATCGACGCCCTAGAGCCGTGACCGATTGCAACGCGATCGGGCCCGGTTCTAGTCTCCCGCCGATGAACACACCCCGCAGCAAGCTTCCTACGCGGTTCGGCCGGCTGCCGAAGCAGGTCGGCCACACGCCGGACGGGCGCTTCGAATCGGGACTCGCGAACGACGATTTCGTCCTGGCGATTGGCCGGATCGTCACGTTTTTCCCGCTGCTCGAGCGAAGCATGAGCGAGGTCATGTCCGAGCTTATCGGCGGCTATGACGCGCCTGTGCGACAGATCTTCTATAGTATCACCGATCAGCAGGCCCGCATCAATGTCATGCGCTCCTTGTTGGAAGAGGCGCAGGTAAACCAGAGCCGGGGCGCGACTTGGGATTTCATCATCGATGATTTCGCGTCTATCAGCGAAAGCCGCAGCGACTACGCGCAGGGGATCTGGTGGACCCACGAAACGGGACGGATCTTCCTTGAATCGCCCAACCCATCGTCCAGCAGCATGTTCAGCAAGCGCGAGATTAATTTGAACGAACTCAATACCGTGATCGATAAAATGAACGACCTTGCGAGCCGATTGCATGACGTCATCATCGAGCGTCTTGAAAAACTGGCAGCCCGGCATCGGGCGGACGGCCCGAGTCGTTAGCAAATCGCCTGAACACTCGAACCTTCAGCCTCTTTGAGCACGTCCGACCTTGACCCTTAGGGCCAAGCCTGGTTTTGGGTCCTCCCTATTTTGGGGTCCCACATAGCGCCCCTGCCCCCCGCTGGCCCCTCCTACAGTCCCTGTGTGGGGGCCATTGGCCCTAGTGCATCGATCCAGGCGGAGGCGTCAGCCGAGTCCGGAAAAATTGATGCAAAACCAAAGAACTCGTGCTCACTCGCATGAACGAAGTGAATGCGTCAGAGCACTAGGGAAGGGGCGCCATGGCTCACGCCATCACGGGAGCCACAAACTCTCAAGCCGAGGGGTGCCGTGATCCCCGCCTGTCCAAACAGGCCGGCGGCACGGCGTTAACCCGGGTCGAAAGGCGGCGACAGCAGGCCGTGCTCCGGCGTCGAGGAGATCGGCGCCCCCGTCACGGCTCGAACGTGTGACCTTTGCCCTCGAAGTATTACCCTGACACGTTTTCCGATGATGGCCCGAGACAGCCAATCACTACGAAGTTTTTGCCCTAAAGAGATTTGCTTATATACTCGTATTTTTTACTATCACCGGGTATGGACGCAGATTGCTTCAGTAATTCCGGATGGTAGCCAGGACGAAAATCACGAAGCGCACCGTGACCGCGGCCGAGCCCCGGGTGGCGACGACTTCCTGTGATGCGATGAGCTCCCGGGCTATGGCCTGCGCGTGTTCGCCTCCAGGCGCCGCAACGATCTCGTGCAGGATTGATCAGCCGGACGGTCCCGCCACGTCACGATCGGGCTACGCGGCGCTCTGACAGCCAAGGAGACCCGGCGTTTTGCGACCAGTTGCGGACGCGGTCGGGATGCACACGAAGCCGGGCGAGCGGTGATGATGTGGCCGCGCGGCCAGCAGCCTGCGGAGGCCTGCGCTCGACGCGGATGAGCAGGGGCATGGACTGCGTCTGCGCGGACTGGGAACGTGTCTTGCAGTTCGATCCGGCGCCCTCCTCGCGCGCGACGTCCGGAGTTCGAAACCATGCTGCGACGAACCTTCCTCGGCGGTGCGGAGGCGGCCAGCACCGTGTCTTTCCTGCCGGCGCGCCCGGCGATCGCCCAGGGTAGCCGCGCCAGCGTACTGCGCTTCGTCCCGCAATCCGACCTGACCATCGTCGATCCGGTGACGACCACCGCCTACATCACCCGCCATCACGCGCTCATGGTCTTCGACCAGCTCTACGGCCTCGACGCGCAGCTGAGGCCGCAGCCTCAGATGGTCGAGGGCCATAACGTCGAGGCGGACGGTTTGATCTGGACCTTTCGCCTTCGGGAGGGGCTGAGGTTCCACGACGGCGAGGCCGTTCGCGGCCGCGACTGCATCGCGTCGATCAGGCGCTGGGCCCAGCGCGACAGCCTTGGCCAAGCGCTGATGGCTCGAACGGACACCATGAGCGAGCTGGACGACCGCAGTTTCATGATCCGCCTGAAGCGGCCCTACGGGCTGATGCTGGACACCCTCGCCAAGCTCGGCCCGCCCGCGCTGATGATCATGCCGGAGCGCCTCGCCAGCATCGACCCGGCGCAGCAAATCCCGGAGGTGATCGGCTCCGGCCCGTTCCGCTTCAACACCAAGGAGCGGCTGGTCGGCGCCCGGGTCGTCTACGACCGTAATCCTGACTATCGACCCCGCGAGAGCGGTGACGTCTCGTGGGCGGCCGGACCGGAGCGCGTCCATTTCGAGCGGGTGGAGTGGCAGATCATGCCCGATCCCGGGACCGCCTCCGCCGCGCTCCAGAACGGCGAAGTCGACTGGTGGGAGAACCCGATCAACGACCTGTTGCCGAGCCTCCAGAGCAATCCGCAGATCGTCACGCAGCTCGCCGGCCGCCTGGGCAATCTCGGCACCGCGGTGATGAACCACCTTCACCCGCCCTTCGATAAGCCGGCGGTCCGGCGAGTCGTGCTCGAAGCCCTGTCGCAGGAGGACTTCATGGCCGCGGCGGGTGGCGATGATCGGAAGCTTTGGCGCACCGGCGTCGGGATCTTTACCCCGGGCACGCCTATGGCCAACGAGTCTGGCCTCGACGTGCTCACGCGCAAGCGGGATTTGGAGCGCGCCAAGCGAGACCTGATCGCCGCCGGCTACAAGGGCGAGCGCGTCGTGCTGATGGCGGCGAGCGACAATCCGGTGCTCGGGGCGCTCGGTGAAGTCATGAACGACCTGTTGAGGCGGCTCGGGATGAACGTACAATACGTCGTCACCGACTGGGGCAGCGTGGTGAGCCGCCGCGCCAGCAAGGCCGCGCCGGACCAGGGCGGCTGGAGCATCTTCAACACGACCTGGACCGGCCTCGACATGACCAACCCGGTCGCCGAGCAGGTCCTGCGTTGCGGCGGCCAGAGGGGTTTCTTCGGCTGGCCAGACATCCCGGAGATCGAGACCCTGCGCGAGGCCTGGATCGAGGCGCCTGACAATACCGCTCGGCAGGCAATCGCCCGCGACCTACAGGTAGCGGCCATGACGCACGTCCCATACCTGCCGACCGGTCAGTATTTCTACCGGACCGCCTACCGGCGCGAGATCCGCGACATCGTCCAGGATCAGTTCGTGTTTTGGAACGCTCGTCGAGAAGCCTGATCCGGGTGTGGCGCCTGGAAGTGCGTCACAGGCTGTAGAGGAAGCATGATGGACGGGGCAGGGGCTCCGCCATAGCTCACCGTCATGGCCAAAGAGATCCCCAATATAAGCGACCTGCGTCGCAAGCCTGAGGTGATGGATGAGGCGATCGAAGCGGCGACAACCGCCTACCTGAAGGACGACAACACCGAGCCATTCGCCTTCAAGTCCGGCCACACCGTCGACGTGTCTAAAGCGATCGAGATGCACCCGCAGGCCAAGAAGCTCTTGGCCGACGCAGCGACCAGTCCGGACCTGCGCCGCCCGATGGCGAAGACCGCCACACTCATGGGCTTCCCGCTCCAGGGATGAGCGGTTCAGACTTCGGCTACGGCCTTGGAGAGGCGGCGCGTTGGCTCGCTCCGATCCTCACGGCCTTCGTCGGATTCATGGGCGTTCTTATCGAGGAACGCTTGAACGCCGACTGGGTGTTTCGGCACGCCGAGCATCCGGGCTAATCCGTCAGCGACACCGCGACGTACCGCGTCCTCCAGTTCGTGGTCGTCCCTGGGGCCTACAACCGTAAAGCTCACACTGACGCTCCACCGCAATTTACACGTAGGTTAAATTAACGGATCGTTTCCGGTTCCAATCGGGGCGCGTCCGCTTGCGTGTGAATGAGGCCGGTGAGATGCGTGTTGCGGGCCGTCTGGCCACGAGACCCGAGCCACGCTCAAACGCGATCCGGGTTGAGGTGAGATACCGCGGCACGTGCGGAGACGGGTCTTCAAGGGCGCTGCGTCACACCGCGGCGGCGTTGGGAAGCATGGTGGGAGCAAATTCGGCGGCCATGCCGCCGAGCCATGGCACGGCCAGTACTGTGACGATGCGGCTGGAAGCGCGGTTGCCCAACATGGGTTGGCGCGGACTTTCAACGGATCCCTCAATAGTCAGACTGCCAAACCGGTGCGGATCCAGCGACGGTGAACGGTGAACGGTCGCTTTCGTGGCAAATTGAGTTCGTGTGACCGTAAGCCGACATCTCTCGATCCGCGCCCGCATCCTGATCGCTCTGACCGACGAGCCGATCAGCACGCTGCAGCTTGCCGAGCGGGCCAGCATCACGGCGCGGCGGCGGGCTGAGGTCGTCAAACTGGCCTGCGACGTCCTGGAGGGTGAAGGCCTGATCGAGCGCGTGGGTGGTCGACGATATCCGAAGTGGCGAAGGCTGATCCGCTCGACCTCCGAAACGGGCATGAACACGGCCATTCCGCCGTCGTCGGGCTGGGTCGCGCCGGGCCCTGATGCGCACTTGGCGCAAGAGCTGGTCCGAGGCCTCGTACAGTCAGCGATCGCCAAAGGGGGCGATCCAGTCGCGCGCCTTCAGGAGTTTCGCACGCTGCAGCAAGCCGCAGGTGCGCTATCGCGCAATGCTACCCTTGCCAGGGCTGCCGAGGAACTCGTCCGCGCAATTGATCTTCGCCTTCAGGAGCTGACCATCGTTAGATCATAGCACATTACAGAAAACTTCAGAGGCTCACAGTCGTTGACATGACACGGACAAGGGAGAAGCGCGTGACACTCTGGCAGCTCATCGAGCGCGATCACCAAAACATCGGGGGGCTGATCCGCGATATCCCGCTTGCGCTCAATGATCCCCGTGCCGTTGGCGGCCGGGAGCAGATGCTGGCCGATCTCATGGACGAATTGAAGCTGCATGCGATCGCCGTCGATGCAAGCCTCACCGGTCCCCTGAGCCGGGAGAGCCAGACACGCGCATTGATCGAAGAACTGCACCGCGGCCACGCAGAGTTCAGGCGTCAACTCCAACAGCTCGCCCATGACCGCACAAAGGCCTCGGCCGGCTGGCTCGACACCTTTGAGGATGCGACTTTCCTCGTGGACCAGCACCTGCACCGGCACGTTCACGAACTGATCCCAGCAGCTCAGGCACTCTTCTCCCCCGAGGAGGTCGCGGCCGCCACACGGGCTTTCGTGCGCGCGAAGACGAACGCCCTTCGGACCCGCAGGCGGGGCCGCGCGGCCGGGGTCATGTCGAACGAGGTTACCCTCGTCGCCACGCTTGCCGGGGTAGCTTTTGGCCTCGGTTATCTGATTTGGAATAGCGGACGCTTCGGTCGATCGCGGTCAAGCCGAGCTGCCGAGGATGTCGAGCGTGTTCCCCGGCAGGCAGTCCGCCCCATGCCGCGTTGATCGCAGCATTGAGGCGATAGCGCGCGAAGATGCGCCTCTCCCTGGCTGGCGCCCCGCCGCTCAATACGATGAGAAAAGCCCGCCCTGGTGTTCCAGGTGCGGGCTTGTTGCGACGACGCCGACGCGGCGGCACCTCGGTTCCGGTGCTGCTCGTCCGGCGCTCAGCCCCAGCCGATCGCTGGCAGTTCCCTGGACGCTTATGGTTAACAGATCGTTGACGCCGGCCAGCGCGCTCTAAGCTTTTGCTCGCAGCACAAACCTTGCCGTGTCTGAAACTATTGAGCCGGCCCCCCCGTTCTGCCGAGGCGTGGTCACTACCGGCGGCGCGACCGTCGGAGCGATCTGTGGCACGTACCTCTCTCTTGATCCTCGTCGCCGGCCTGACTGCAGGCATTCACAGCCCGGTTTACGCCGCGTCGAAGAACCTGCGTGTGCCGAACCAGTTCGACGGCTCCTGGACCATCGTGGCCACCACGGTCGACGGGCCCTGCGCGGCCAACACGCGCTATCGCGTGCGGATCAAGGACAGTGACGCCTCGATCCCCGGCGAGGAAATCGACATTGATGGCGGTGTCTCCGCCGGTGGCGCCGTGCAGGCCACGATCACACAGGGCTCGAACAAGGTGCCGATCGCCGGCAGCTTGACCGCGAAGGGCAACGGCAGCGGGACGTGGCGCACATCAGGCGGCCTCGTGGCGTGCAGCGGCAGCTGGAGCGCTCAACGCTCGGGCTAGTGCATCGATCCAGACGGAGGCGTCAGCCGAGTCTGGAAAAATTGATGCAGAACCAAAGAACTCGTGCTCGTTCGCATGAACGAAGTGAATGCGTCAGAGCACTAGTGAGTTTGTGCCGTCGCCAGCTTCGCTGGGTGTCTCCAGTGTTCTGCGAAGCGCGCGAGGGGGCTGTGCACGGTAGACAACAGTGACGCCACCGTCGCCGAATAGGGCACGGGTCCCCTCTCCCGTGCGGGAGAGGTCTGCTTTCGCAGAAAGCCGGGGCAAGGATGAGACCTGTCCGGAAAAGACTGCCGCGTCAGGGCTTCAAGGGTGCGCTCGATTTTGAGAGTTCTCGACCCTCACCGCAACCCTCTCCCGAACGGGAGAGGGGACAGGTCGCGCTTGCCGACCCAGGCGGCAGACAAGTGTCGTGGACCGTGGGGGCTGTGCTCAGACGGCCAGCAAGCGCTTCGTGTTTGCAGCCACGTGCTCGCGGTAGCGGGCGATGACCGTCTCGGGT
>NZ_JAKSYH010000233.1 GCF_022829295.1 Methylobacterium sp. J-088 | reverse complement strand
CGCCCACGTCCGGGGCACGACTTAACTGTAACCTGTACCTAATGCAGTTTGATTGCGACACGCAGACCGAACGTACAGAGCGCCTCCCGTTCGCCGCGGCCACGGGACACGCCATTTGTCCACACACTGGGTCGTCAAGCGCGACCAGCCCCCTCGCCCGTGCGGGGGAGGCTTGTGCTGAGGGTCGAGAAGGTTCAGGATCGAGCACACCTTCAAGGCGCCGACAGCGTACGCCTCTTCCGGACAGGTCTCATCCCTCACCCGGCTTTCTGCGAAACACGACCTCTTCCGCACGGGAAAG
>NZ_JAKSYH010000178.1 GCF_022829295.1 Methylobacterium sp. J-088 | reverse complement strand
GTAGCCGCGGTCGAACTGCATGCCCTCGACGACGTCGAGCTCGGTCTCGGCGGTCTTGGCCTCCTCGACCGTGATCACGCCCTCGTTGCCGACCTTCTGCATCGCGTGGGCGATCATCTGGCCGATCTCGGTGTCGCCGTTCGATGAGATGGTGCCAACCTGGGCGACCTCGTCGGAGGTCGAGACCTTCTTGGCGCGCGCGATGATGTCCTTCACGGCGGCGGCCGTGGCGAGGTCGATGCCGCGCTTCAGGTCCATCGGGTTGATGCCGGCGGCGACGTACTTGGCGCCCTCGCGGACGATGGCCTGGGCCAGCACGGTCGCGGTGGTGGTGCCGTCACCCGCGATGTCGTTGGTCTTCGAGGCCACTTCGCGCACCATCTGGGCGCCCATGTTCTCGAAACGGTCGGAGAGCTCGATCTCCTTGGCGACCGTCACACCGTCCTTGGTGATGCGCGGGGCGCCGAAGCTCTTCTCGATCACGACGTTGCGGCCCTTCGGGCCGAGCGTCACCTTCACCGCATCCGCCAGGATGTCGACGCCGCGCAGCATCTTATCGCGGGCGTCGGCGGAGAAACGTACGTCTTTCGCTGCCATTGTGTGCCTCTTCGCTACTGGTTGAACCCCAAGGCCTCAGACGGCCTCAAAGGGCGGTGACGGGTGGTCCGATCAGAGGGCGACGACGCCCATGATGTCGGATTCCTTCATGATCAGGAGGTCCTGACCGTCGATCTTGACCTCGGTGCCGGACCACTTGCCGAACAGGACGCGGTCGCCGGCCTTGACGTCGAGCGCGTTGACACGGCCCTGCTCGTCGCGGGCGCCGGGGCCGACGGCGACGATCTCGCCCTCCTGCGGCTTCTCCTTGGCGGTGTCCGGGATGATGATGCCGCCCTTGGTCTTCTCCTCGCTCTCGATGCGACGGACGACCACGCGGTCGTGCAGCGGACGGAACTTCATGAGCTGCCCTCTTGCTTCAGGTCCGGAGTTGGCGTTGATGCGGCCACCGGGACCGCCGCGAACTCGACTGTTAGCACTCTGTCTCGGCGAGTGCCAAAGACGGCCGCGAGATAGGCGCGGGGCTGTTCCGTGTCAAGTCTGTCGCACCCTTTCGGGTGACGCGATGCCTGCCCCCCCGCTCATGGAAAATACGCCGCGATGCTGAGCCTGCACGGCCCCGAAGGTCCGGTGGCGCCCGAGACCGCCCGCCGGATCGCGCGCAGCGCCGTGTGGATCGACCTGAACGATCCGACCTCCGAGGAAGCGGAAGCGGTCGAGGCCGCGACCGGGCTGCGCATCCCGTCCCGGGAGGCCCTGTCCGAGGTCGAGACGTCGAGCCGCCTGCGCCGGGTGAAGGGCGGCCTGTCGCTGTCGACGCCGATGATCACCTTCGAGCGCAGCGCATCGCAGCTGAAGCCCCTGGGCTTCCTGCTGACGAAGGATCACCTCGTCACGGTCCGCTTCCATGAACTGCGCGCCTTCGAATCCGCGGCCAAGCGAATCGTCGACGGGGACGGCAGCGCGACGCCGAGCGAGGTCTTCCTCGTGGTCCTGGAAGAGCTGGTGGACAGCTTGGCGGACTCGCTGGAGGACATGGCCTCTGAACTCGACAGCTTGTCCACCCGGATCTTCGATTTCGACGTGCGCGGCGCGGACCGTCGCCGGCTGGAGAGCCCGCCACCCCGGCGCCGGGATCTCGCATTGCGTCGGATCCTGCGCGGGATCAGCAACCGGGGCAAAGTCCTGGGCAAGATCCGGGCGAGCCTGCTGGGCCTGGAGCGGATCGTCCCGTTCGTGGCGGCGGCCTGCGACGCCCTCGGCCTTCCGGAAAACAGTCGGTTCGACACGATCAGCCGGGATATCGATTCCCTCGACGAATTCGAGACGCGGCTTGCCGAAAACGTCCAGTTCCTGCTCGACGCGGCTTTGGGCCTGATCAACATCGAGCAGAACAACGTCTTCCGCGTGCTGACCGTCGTGTCGGTGGTGGGCGTGCCCCCGACCCTGATCGCATCCATCTACGGCATGAACTTCAAGACCATGCCCGAACTCGACTGGGCCTACGGTTATCCCTACGCCCTTGCGCTCATTCTTCTGAGTGCGCTCGCGCCGATTGTCTATTTTCGGATGCGAGGCTGGTTTTGAGGAAACAAAGAAAATTTTTTGAGTGTTCTTAGGTGGAAAATATCAATGCCAAGCAATTACCAGATCTAACGACGCGATCGAACCATTAGATAATAGGCTACTGGCTTCTTGCTCATATCGAATGCAGACTCTGGCGCAAAATTTAGCACTCGTTTAAGGAACCTCTGTCTTTCTTCCCGGCGCAGACAAGCGGGCACAGACATGTTCAAGAGATCCACCTACAGCGAGGCGCAAGCCAAGATCGAAGCCCTCGATCGATCGTTGGCCATCATCGAGTTTTCTATGGATGGGCATGTTCTCCATGCCAACGAAAACTTTCTGCGCGTGATGAAGTACACGCTTGCCGAACTCATCAACAAACATCACGGCATCTTCGTCGAGGACGCCGAGGCCAAGTCCGGAGACTACGCTCAGTTCTGGACCAAGCTGAAGGGCGGCCAGTACGTCACCGGCGAGTTCCTCCGCCTGGCCAAGGGCGGGGACCGGATCTGGCTCGAGGCCACCTACAACCCGATCCTGGACGCGGCCGGAAAACCCGTGAAGGTCGTGAAGTTCGCCTCCGACATCTCGGCGAAGAAGAACCAGATCGATCGGCTGATGTCGATGATCGACAACATGCCGGTCGCCGTGATGACCGTCGATCCGCGTAACAATTTTCAGTTCGACTACCTCAATCAAACATCCCGCAGAACGCTAAAGCCGCTGGAGCAATATCTTCCGGTCAAGGTCGATGACATGCTGGAGCACTCGTTCGACGTGTTCCACATGAATCCCAAGCATCAGCGCACGATGCTGTCGGATGCCAGCCACCTGCCGCATCGGACCAAGATCAAGGTCGGGCCCGAGACGCTCGATCTGCAGGTCACGGCCGTCAACGACGAGCGGGGCAACTACATCGGGCCGATGGCAACCTGGTCCATCGTCACGGCACAGGTTCAGATGGCCTCCGAGGTCACGCGGGTGGTCGAGGCGGTCGGCTCGGCGATCCAGGAGATGCAGCAATCGGCCGAGGGACTGACACAGTCAGCCGATTCCGCCCGCCAGAAGGCGACCTCGGTGGCGGCGAACTCGGAGCAGATGAACAACGCCATCCAGGAAATTTCCGGCCAGGTCGGGCGCGTGTCCGAGCGGGCTCAACAGATTGCCACGCAGGCCGAGACCACTGACGCGACGATGCGGCAACTGGCCGAGAACGCCCGCAAGGTCGACGCGGTGGTCGGCATGATCAAGTCGATCGCCGACCAGACCAATCTGCTGGCGCTCAACGCCACGATCGAGGCGGCCCGTGCCGGCACGGCCGGACGCGGCTTCGCGGTGGTGGCCAGCGAGGTCAAGGCGCTGGCCGAGCAGACCGCGAAGGCGACCGGGGAGATTACCCAGCAGGTCTCGGCGATCCAGAGCGCGACCGGCGAGGCGGTGAGCGCCATCGAGATGATCACCGCGGCGGTGGCGGAACTCTCCAACCTGACGCTGGCGGTGGCGAGCGCCGTGGAGGAGCAGGCGGTCTCGACCCACGAGATGTCGGGCAATATCGGCGGCGTCTCGCAGGCGGCCAACGCGACCGGCCAGTTTGCCGAAGCGGTCCGCGGCATTGCCGGGAGCCTGGCCGATTATTCCGCCAGCCTCGCCGAGAGCGTGAACCGCTTCACGAAGACGGCCTGATCCGGTCGGATCGCAGCCCACACCGCCGCGAACGCACACCCTCCCGGCTTCAGGATTTCAGCCTCGCCGTTCTTGCGGGTGGAGCACGGCAGCATCCCGATGCAGCGCTCCACCCGCCTCGCGGTGCCCTGAGCCACTTCGCTTTGTGCGTGCTAACAGAGGGGGGTGAAGCCGGTCGAACGGCACAACCGACATCCGCCGCTGCGCCTGGATCCATCGCTCGCGGTTTGGATGCGGGCTATCGGATTGCACCATGTCGTTGCCGGATGCGCTCGCGAACTGTCTGGTGCTCAACACGGTCGCGGCGGCCCGCACCTTGTTGCGGCGGGGCGACGCCGCCTTCAAGCCGTTCGGCGTCACCGTCCAGCAATTCTCGCTCCTGGCGGCGATCCGGTTCAATCCGGAGACGCCCGTGGCCGTGCTGGCACGCCGCATCCTGCTCGATCGAACCAGCCTGACGCGCAATCTGGATTTGTTGGAACAGAAAAACCTCGTCGAGCGTGTTGCGGACACCGACACCAGTGCACGCCTGTGTCGATTGACCCAGGACGGGAGCGTTCTGCTGGATCAACTCTTGGACGTTTGGCAACGCGCCCAGGCAGACATACGGGACGGGTTCGACGAAACGGAAGCCGATACCTATCTGCGCCTCGTCAAACACTTCGCACGCGGGAAATGAAGCGCCGCCGGCATTGCCCCGCCACGATGCTGTGTATATGCACACCTAAGTGGGCGCGTTTCGCGGGGTTTCGTCGTGCAAGAGCCGATCGTCATCACGGGTCTCGGGGCCGTCTCGCCGTTGGGTTCCGGCGTGGCGGCGACCTGGGAGCGGCTGAAAGCCGGGCAGAGCGGGATCCGGCGCAACACCCGATTCGATGTCGGTGATTGGAAATGCCGAATCGCCGGCCTCGTCCCCACGCGATCGGACGATCCGAGCGGATTCGATGCCGAGCGTGTGATGGAGGCCCGCGAGCTGCGCCGCAACGACGTGTTCATCCACTACGCCATGGGCGCCGCGCAGGAAGCGCTCGATCAGGCCGGCTGGCATCCCGACGATCCGGCGCATCGCCGGCGCACCGCCACGGTGATCGCCACGGGCATCGGCGGCGTTCCGGCGATCACCGCCGCCTGCGAGACCATCCGCACCTCGGGCGCGCGGCGCCTGTCGCCGTTCGTCGTGCCGTCCTTCCTGCCCAATCTCGCGGCCGGCCAGATTGCCATCCGGTTCGGCTTCCAGGGGCCGGCCGGTTCGCCGACCACGGCCTGCGCCGCCTCGGCCCAGGCGATCGGCGATGCCGCGCGTATGATCCGCAGCGGCGAAGCCGACATCGCCCTGTGCGGCGGGACGGAGGCGTGCGTCGATCCCGTTGCGATCGGCGGCTTCACGGCGGCGAAGGCCCTGTCCGTCGCGTTCAACGATGCGCCGCATCGCGCGTCCCGTCCGTTCGACCGCGAGCATGATGGCTTCGTTCTCTCGGAGGGTGCGGCCATGCTGGTGATCGAACGCCTCGGCCACGCCGAGCGGCGGGGTGCCCGTCCACTGGCGGTGCTGTCGGGCTACGGCACCACCACGGATGCCCATCACGTAACGTCGGGCTGGCCGGACGGGCGGGAAGCCGCCCGCACGATGGAGATCGCCCTCGCGAACGCGGGGCTCCCAGCGGCCGACGTCAGCTACGTCAACGCCCACGCGACCTCGACCCCGGTCGGCGACGCGGCCGAACTCGCCGCCCTGACGGCGCTGTTCGGGCCGGCCGGCGGCGGTGTCCCGATCAGTTCGACCAAATCGGCGACCGGCCATATGCTGGGCGCCGCCGGGGCGATCGAGGCCGTGTTCTCCACGCTCGCGCTCCAGCATCAGCTCCTTCCGCCGGGCCTCAACATCGAGGAGCCGATGCCGGAGGCGGCGGGGTTCGATCTGGTCGAGGCCGCTTCACGGCCCTGGCCCGTGAAGCACGTGCTGTCGAACGCCTTCGGCTTCGGAGGCGTCAACGCGGCGCTGGTGTTCAGCCGATACTTGTAATCCGGGCCGAGGGGGCCGTGACGATGTTCCGGAGACAGAGGACGCTACCTTGGCCGGTGGCAGTCCGCAGGTCGTTGGCCATAGCTACGGCGCCGCTGCCTGGCCAAGGAAGAAGGATCGTTCGGTTAGGCTGCAGGCGATCCACATCGTCCAGCTGTCCAATACGGTACTCAGATCGGTTTTCGGCCGGGCGTGGTTTGCCCGCATAATCCTTTCCGCCGGCGACCGTCCAGATCGCACCCCGCCTCATTCATCGTCTCGATCGGACACGGCTTCGATGAAGGCCTGATCCTCCGGCTCGCGCGTGCTGGCGGCGATGGCGCAAGATTGGCGTTGCGCCTCGGCTTTGAACCCGGGTGCGTGCACGTCAGGCGCCCAGATCTGTATGGGTCTCAGTCCTTGAGCACGGAGCCGCGCACGATCGTTGCGTACCTTTGCACGTGCGGATCCGGCGGTGGAAGCACGCCGCATGTCTTGCTCGCTCGTCGGCAACACCGTGTAACCTGAGTGGCAATGAGGGGTTTGCCAACGCTCAGCCCTCCGGTGGCCATCCTCACCGATCTGGAGACCTCACGATGCAGGACACGCGACCGGACGGCATCACCGCCATGGGCGCGGTGGACCTCGCCGCCGCCATCCGCGGCCGGGTGGTCTCCTGCGTGGAGGTGATGCGCGCCTATCTGGACCGGATCCATCGGCTCAACCCGCAGGTCAACGCCATCGTGGCCCTGGCCGACGACGCGGCGCTCCTGCGGGAGGCCGAGGCTGCCGATGCCGCCCTGGCGCGCGGCGCTGCGGTCGGGCCGCTGCACGGCTTCCCGCTCGCCGTGAAGGATCTCGATCCGGTGCGCGGCCTGCGGTTCACGCAAGGCTCGCCGATCTTCGCGGACCGGATCGCCGAGACCGATTCGATCATGGTGGCGCGCCTGCGCGCCGCCGGGGCGATCTTCATTGGAAAGACCAACATCCCCGAATTCGGCCTCGGCTCGCACAGCTTCAACTCTGTCTACGGCACCACGGCCAATCCCTATGATCTGACGAAGAGCGCGGGTGGGTCGAGCGGCGGTGCCGCCGTCGCGGTGGCGCTGCGGATGCAGCCGGTCGCCGACGGCAGCGATCATGCCGGATCGCTGCGCAACCCGCCGGCCTTCAACAATTGCTACGGCCTGCGCCCGAGCTGGGGCCGGATTCCCGCCGAGGCCAAGGACGTGTTCAGCCCCGGGCTCGCGGTGCTCGGCGCGATCGGACGGACGCCCGCCGATATCGGCCTGATGCTCTCCGTCCAGGCGGGTTACGACCCGCGCTGCCCGAATGCGATCCGCCAGGATCCGTCCGCCTTCGCGAGCCTGCGCGCCCGGGATTTCAGCGGCACCCGCATCGCGTGGCTCGGCGATTGCGGCGGCCAGATCCCGTTCGATCCCGGTGTGCTCGAACTCGGACGCTCGGCTCTGACCACCTTCGTGGAGATCGGCTGCACCGTCGAGGAGGCGGTGCCACGCTACGACATGGAGCAGCTGTGGCAGGATTGGCTGGTGCTGCGGGCGCTCACCGTCGCGGCGGCGCTTCGCCCGTTCTACGACGAGCCCCGCCACCGGGCGCTGCTGAAGCCAGAGGCCGCCTGGGAGGTCGAGCGGGGGCTGGCGCTCAGCGCCGACCGGATCATCGCGGCGCTGGAAGGCCGCACGCGCTGGTACGAGACCCTGCGCCGCTTCATGGAGGCCTACGACTTCCTCGTGATGCCAACGACGCAGGTCTTCCCGTTCGACAAGGACCTGCGCTGGCCCGAGACGGTCGGCGGGCGGCAGATGGATACCTACCATCGCTGGATGCAGACCGTGATCCCGGTCACCATGGCGGGCCTGCCCGCGCTCGATGTGCCGGCCGGATTCGGCGCGGCCGGATTGCCCACCGGCATCCAGATCGTCGGGCCGAACCACGGCGAACTCGCCTGCCTGCAGCTCGGCGGCGCCTACGACGCGGCGAGCAACTGGGTCCGGCGGTACCCGCCGCCTCTGAACTGAGGGCGTGTCACGTCGACCAAGCCGATACGATAACGGGCACGGATGCGTTGACCCGCCCGACGCTCTCCGCTAATAGGCCCGACACCCTGCACGTCGACCGTGAGCCAGTTCCGGATCATGTGGCCGTCGCGGGGCAGGTTCGGATATCCGATGACCACGGTCCTTATTGTAGCGGTAGCGTCACCGACGGGGCGGCCCTGAGCTAGGGCCGCAATCCGGGCGGTGGCGCATGCAGGGTCCCTCGGGGCCCTTTTTTGTTGCCCGCGGCCCGGCGGACGAAACTGACACGGACGGTTATCCGAGGCGAAAGGCACCTTCGGGCGAGGCGGACACCGCTTCATCAGACGAGGGTGCGGGGAGAGAGGACGGGGCCGGGCGGCGATCGCGGATCGCCGTGGTTCCGGAGAGCGCGAGGAGACGAGCATGGGCGGCGAGGTCATGACCGGGGCCGAGATGGTCATCCGGGCCTTCCAGGATCAGGGTGTCGATACGCTGTTCGGGTATCCGGGCGGCGCCGTACTTCCGATCTACGACGCGCTGTTCCACCAGAACGCCGTCAAGCACATCCTCGTGCGCCACGAGCAGGGCGCCGTCCACGCCGCCGAGGGCTACGCGCGCTCGTCCGGCAAGGTCGGCTGCGTGCTGGTCACCTCGGGCCCCGGCGCGACCAACATCGTCACCGGCCTGACCGACGCGATGCTGGATTCGATCCCGCTGGTCTGCATCACCGGCCAGGTCCCGACCCATCTGATCGGCACCGACGCGTTCCAGGAATGCGACACGGTCGGCATCACGCGCCACTGCACGAAGCACAATTACCTGGTCAAATCGATCGACGACCTGCCGCGCATCCTGCACGAGGCGTTCTACGTCGCGGCGAACGGCCGGCCCGGCCCGGTCGTGGTCGATCTGCCCAAGGACATCCAGTTCGCCTCCGGCCTCTACGAGCGCCCGGAGATCGCGAGCCACAAGACCTACCGCCCGGCCGTGAAGGGCGATTCCGACCGGATCCGGGCGGCCGTCGACTTGATGGCGACCGCCCGCCGGCCGGTCTTCTACACGGGCGGCGGCGTGATCAATTCCGGCCCGGAAGCCTCGCGCCTGCTGCGCGAGCTCGTCCGCGAGACCGGCTTTCCGGTCACCTCGACCCTGATGGGGCTCGGCGCCTATCCGGGCACGGACGAGAAGTTCCTGGGCATGCTCGGCATGCACGGGACCTACGAGGCCAACCTCGCGATGCACGAATGCGACGTGATGATCTGCGTCGGCGCCCGGTTCGACGACCGGATCACCGGCCGGCTCGACGCGTTCTCGCCGTTCTCCAAGAAGATCCACATCGACGTCGACGCCTCCTCGATCAACAAGGTGGTCAAGGTCGATGTCGGGATCGTCGGCGATTGCGCCTCGGTGCTCGCCGATATGCTGGAGGCATGGCGCGCCCTGCCGTCGCGGCCCGACGCGTCGAACCTCGAGCCGTGGCTGCAGAAGATCAAGACCTGGAAGGCGCGGGACTGCCTCGCCTACTGGCCCTCGGGCACGATCATCAAGCCGCAATACGCGGTCCAGCGGCTCTACGAGGCCTGCAAGAGCCGCGAGACCTACATCACCACGGAGGTCGGCCAGCACCAGATGTGGGCGGCCCAGTACTTCAAGTACGACGAGCCGAACCGCTGGATGACCTCGGGCGGGCTCGGCACGATGGGTTACGGCCTGCCGGCCGCGATCGGCACGCAGCTCGCCCATCCGGACGGGCTGGTGATCGACATCGCCGGCGAGGCCTCGATCCTGATGAACATGCAGGAGATGTCGACGGCGGTTCAGTACCGCCTGCCGATCAAGGTGTTCATCCTGAACAACGAGTACATGGGCATGGTCCGGCAGTGGCAGGAATTGCTGCACGGCTCGCGCTACTCGCAGAGCTACTCGGAGAGTCTGCCGGACTTCGTGAAGCTCGCGGAGGCCTATGGCGCCAAGGGCATGCGCTGCGACAAGCCCGGCGACCTCGACGGCGCGATCGCGGAGATGCTGGCCTACGACGGTCCGGTGATCTTCGACTGCATCGTCGACAAGACCGAGAATTGCTTCCCGATGATTCCGTCGGGCAAGGCGCATAACGAGATGCTCCTGTCCGACTACCTCGGTGAGACCGGCGTCGAACTTGGCGACGTGATCTCCGAGGAAGGCAAGATGCTGGTGTAAGGGACTGAGATCCCAGGATTGATCTGCAATAACCTGGTTTCAAAAGGTCGAGACCTTTTGCGGGTGAAGGGCGGAGCCCTGCTGTCGGGCTTCGCCCGATGCGTCGGGGCTCTGCCCCGACACCCCGCCGAAGGGCACGTCCTTCGGAAACCCAGACGAGGACGAGGCCGGCGATGAACGCGATGAACACCCACTATCCCGATGCCGGCCGCGTCGAGCCGGTGAACCGGCACACCCTGGCGGTGATCGTCGACAACGAGCCCGGCGTGCTCGCCCGCATCTCGGGCCTGTTCTCCGGCCGCGGCTACAACATCGAGAGCCTGACCGTCTCCGAGACCGAAGAGGCGCGCCACATCTCGCGCATCACCATCGTGACGACGGGCACGAACGCGGTGATCGAGCAGATCAAGGCGCAGCTCGACCGGCTGGTGCCGGTGCACCGGGTGGTGGACCTGACGCTCCAGGGCAACGCGCTGGAGCGCGAGATCTGCCTCGTGAAGGTGAAGGGCGAGGGCGAGCACCGGAGCGAGGCCCTACGGCTCGCTGCCGCCTTCGGCGCCAAGACGCTGGACGCCACGCTCAACTCCTTCGTGTTCGAACTGACCGGCGCCACCGAGGAGATCGACCGGTTCGTGCGCCTCATGAGCGTGATCGGGCTGGTGGAGATCTGCCGGACCGGCATCTCCGCGATGGGGCGCGGGGCGGAGCCGCTGTAGGATCCGGCCGATTGGACTATGATGCCGGGAGAGTGGGAGAAGCTCTCATGGAAGCCAAGCTCACGCGCACCGGCGACGAATTCGTGATTCGGATCCCTGCGAACGAGGGCGATCGGCACGGTCTGACGGATGGGCAGGCCGTCGAGATCCTGCCGCGTCGGCGCAGGGAGACACTGCAGGACATGATCGCCGAGATGGATCGGCTCGGGCCAGCCTATCGCCCTCCCGTCGTGGATTGGGGGCCGGATGTCGGCGCCGAGATCATCCATGACGACTGGACATGACCCTCGAGAATTGCCGGAGGCCGGGGATCTCGTGTGGGTGGATTTCCGGCCGACGCTCGGCCGCGAACAATCCGGTGTTCGACCTGCTCTCGTTCTGACAACCCGCGATTTCCACGCGCGGAACGCGACCGCCATCGTTTGCCCGGTGACACGCAACGTCGATCCCTGGCCGACAAAAATCATGCTTCCGCAAGGTTTGGCGATTTCCGGTGCGGTCCTGACCGATCAGATCCGGAACGTCGATCGCGCCGCACGCGGTCTCCGCCGCATCGATCGTGTCTCGCTCGAAACGCTCGACGCCGTTCGCCAGAAGCTCGCGAACCTGCTCGGATTCAACCCGCTTCCCTGATCGAAGGATGACCGACCGCATGGCTCGCACCCTCTACTACGCCCCCGGCGCCTGCTCGCTGGCCGCCCACATCATCCTGGAGGAATCCGGGCTGCCCTACGAGGGCGTGAAGCTCGACCTCGCCGCGGGCGACCAGCGGCGGCCGGAATATCTATCCATCAACGATCGCGGTCGCGTGCCGGCGCTGACCGAGGACGCGTGGGTGCTGACCGAATGCGCGGCCATCCTGCGCCATGTCGCCCGCTCGGTGCCCGAGAAGGCTTTGTGGCCCACGGATCTGCGCGAGCAGGGGGCCGCCGACGAGTGGCTCGGCTGGCTCGCCTGCAACCACCACGTCACCTACGCCCATGTCCGCCGCCCGGAGCGCTACAGCGAGGATGAGAGCGCCTTCGACGGCATCAAGGCCAAGGCCGCCAACACCTACGCGGATCTCGCCACCATGACCGAGGTGCGCCTCTCGCACGGCGGCTGGGCGGTGGGCGACCGGTTCAGCGTGGTCGATGCCTACCTGATGGTCTTCTGGTTCTGGGCGAACGGCCCGACGCTCCGGTTCGACATGGCCGGCCGCTTCCCGGCCTGGACCGCCCATGCCCGCCGCGTTGCCGAGCGCCCGGCCGTGCAGGCCGTCTTCGCCCGCGAAGGGTTGCCGCTGCCGCGCTGAGCCTCGACGGTCGCGGCACCGACTTGCCGCGACCAACGAATCGGCCTAAAGGGCGTACCGTACGGTACGGTACGCCCTTTCGAGACGATGCAACCCAGCCCCACAGCAGAGCAGGACGCGCCATCGGCCCGCCAGCAGGCGGTGCTGGATGCCGTGCTCGGCCTCATGGTGGAGGACCGGGACCAGCTCACCATGGACGCCGTGGCGCGCCGGGCGAGCTGCTCGAAGGAGACGCTCTACAAGTGGTTCGGCGACCGCGACGGATTGCTGACCGCGACGGTGCGCTGGCAGGCCTCCCGGGTCCATGCCGGGTACGACACCGCGCAGGTGCTCGACGGCGCGACCCTGCGGGAGCGCCTGCAGGATTTCGCCGTGACGTGGCTGGAGGTGATCACCGGCCCGACCTCGGTCGCGCTGAACCGCATCGCGATCGCGCATGCCGGGTCGCACAAGAGCAATCTCGGCGGTATCGTCCTGGCGAACGGGCGCTTCGCCATCGGCGAGCGGGTGAAACCGGTGCTGGAGGCGGGGCGCGCGGTGGGGCTTCTGGCCTTCGCCGACAGCGAGGCCGCCTTCCGCACCTTCTTCGGCCTCGTCGGCCGCGATATTCAGATCCGACTTCTGCTCGGCGAGGCGCTCGACCTCTGCGGAGATGAGATCCGGCGCGATGCGGACCGCGCCGTGGACCAGTTCCTGGCCCTCTACGGCCAGGTCAAACCCGAACCGAACCACCAAACTTAAAAGGAGACAGACATGCGGGTGTATTACGATCGCGACGCCGACCTGAACCTGATCAAGGGCAAGAAGGTCGCCATCGTCGGCTACGGCAGCCAGGGCCATGCCCACGCGCTCAACCTGCGCGATTCCGGCGTGAAGGACATCGTCATCGCGCTCCGCGAGGGTTCCGCCACCGCCAAGAAGGCCGAGCACGAAGGCTTCAAGGTCCTCTCCGTGGCCGAGGCCGCCAAGTGGGCCGACGTCGTGATGATGCTCACCCCGGACGAGCTGCAGGGCGACATCTACCGTGAGTCGCTGGAAGGCAACATGAAGCAGGGCGCCGCGCTGCTGTTCGCCCACGGCCTCAACGTTCACTTCAACCTGATCGAGCCGCGCAAGGACCTCGACGTCCTGATGGTCGCCCCGAAGGGCCCCGGCCACACCGTGCGCTCCGAGTACCTCCGCGGCGGCGGCGTTCCGACCTTGATCGCCATCGCGCAGGACGCGTCGGGCAACGCCCATGACCTGGGCCTGTCGTACGCCTCGGCCAATGGCGGCGGCCGCGCCGGCATTATCGAGACCACCTTCAAGGAAGAGTGCGAGACCGACCTGTTCGGCGAGCAGGCCGTGCTGTGCGGCGGCTTGGTCGAGCTGATCAAGGCCGGCTTCGAGACCCTGGTCGAGGCAGGCTACGCCCCCGAGATGGCCTATTTCGAGTGCCTGCACGAGGTGAAGCTGATCGTCGACCTCATCTACGAGGGCGGCATCGCCAACATGAACTACTCGATCTCCAACACGGCCGAGTACGGCGAGTACGTCACCGGCCCGCGCATCGTCACGCCCGAGACCAAGGCCGAGATGAAGCGCGTGCTGAACGACATCCAATCGGGCACCTTCACCCGCAACTGGATGCTGGAGAACAAGGTCAACCAGACCTCGTTCAAGGCGACCCGCGCCAAGCTCGCCGCCCACCCGATCGAGGAGGTCGGCGCCAAGCTCCGCGGCATGATGCCGTGGATCTCCGAGAAGGCGCTGGTCGACAAGACCCGCAATTAATTCGGGATTTTTGCGGCCGGGCTTGGCTCGGCCGCAGCCTTGAGGGGCCGGTCACGCGAAGGCGTGGCCAGCCTTTCGCGTTGCAGGTTGCCCAAGGCTGCGCTTCCCGGCCATAAGCCCCGCAGCGGTCCCGCCCATACGAGGACCGGCAAGCGGAGAGGACACCCATGGCATCGCTCTATTCCAACGCGCACCGGGCGTTGCAGGAGGAGTTCGGCACCACCAAGCTCGCGGTACGGCTCGACGAGGATTGGGTCCATGAGAGCGTCCAGCCGGACGAGGCCGCCTTCATCGGCTCCCGCGACATGTTCTTCCTCTCGACCGTCGACCCGGATGGGATGCCGACCGTTTCCTACAAGGGCGGCCCCACGGGCTTCGTGAAGGTGCTCGACGCCAACACGCTCGTCTTCCCCGGCTTCGACGGCAACGGCATGTTCTACTCGATGGGCAACATCGAGGGGCAGGCCAAGGTCGGCCTGCTGTTCATCGATTTCGAGACGCCCCACCGCATCCGCGTGCAGGGCCACGCGACGCTGCTGCGCGACGACGCCCTGATGGCCGAGTACACCGAGGCGAAATACCTGGTGAAGGTCGCGGTGACGAAGATCTGGGTCAATTGCCCGCGCTACATCCACAAGTACCAGAAGCTCGAGCAGAACAAGTACGTGCCACGGCCCGGCCGCGAGACCCCGCTCGCCGCCTGGAAGCGCCTCGACCTCGCGGGCGACGTGATCAGCGACGCCGACAAGGCCCGCGTCGCCCAGGAGGGCAAGCTGGAGGTCACCGAGTACGAGGCGCTCGTCGCCCGCGGCGAGGCCTGATCCGCTAGCCCGCCCGGCGCGCCACGATGAATACCCGCGGGAAGGCGAGCAGTCGCCGTCCGTCGCTGCGGGGCGGATAGGCCCCGTCGATGGCGGATTGGTAGGCGGCCAGGAAGCCGGCCTTGTCCGCGGCGTTCAGCGGGTCGAGGAAGGGGCGCAGGCCCGTCGCGCTGACCCAGTCGACGATGGCGGCGGCATCCGCCATCCCGTGGTGATAGGTGGTACACCAGACATCGACTGCATCTGCGTGGGGTGCCAGGAGGTCGTAATAGGCGGCTGGATCGAGCATCCGCCCGAGGCGCCCGGCCACGGCGGGATCGCCAATCGCCGCCGCCCAGGGGCCTGCGGCCGCGACTTCCCGCATCAGGCGATGCGTGGGCTCGGCAAGATTGTCGGGCATCTGCACGGCGAGCACGCCGCCCGGGGCGAGGAGACCGAGCAGCCGCGGCAGCAGGGTCGCGTGGTCCGGCAGCCATTGCAGCACGGCGTTGGCGTAGATCAGGTCCGGCCCGCGCTCGGGCACCCAGGTCGCGGCATCGGCCTGCGCGAACGTGAGATCGGGCAGGCGGGCGCAAGCGCTCTCCAGCATGGCGGGCGAGGTGTCGAGGCCGATCACCTCGGCGTCGGGAAAGCGCGCGGTGATCAACGCAGTGGAATTGCCGGGTCCGCAGCCGAGATCATAGGCCAGAAGCGGCGCGTCGAGGGGCACGCGGGCGAGCAGTTCGGCGGCGGGGCGGGTCCGCTCGTCTTCGAAGCGGGTGTAGAGGGCGGGGTTCCAATCGGCCATCGCAAACCCTCCGTGGACGAGCCTCAGCAGCCGAGCTGGTCGGCGAGATCCGCCAAGTCCCGCGCCGCGTAGGTGACCGGTACCGTCGGCGCGGTCTCGCCGCCGGCCGGGCCGTGCTCCTGCGGGCGGGCGATGTGGGCGGTGGCGAGACTGTGGCTCGCGGCCGATGCGAGATCGTTCGAATGGGCGGCGACCATCATGGTCTCTCCGGCCGCGAAGCCGAAGGCCGCGACCGCATCGCGGTAGAGCGCCGGCTTCGGCTTGTAGTCGCGCGAATAACCGGCCCCGAGCACCGCGTCGAAGATCAGGCCGTTGCGGCGGGCGAGGTCGGCCATCAGCCGGACAGGCCCATTCGAATTCGGCGCCAGGAGGTGTTTTTCACGTAAGCGCCGCAGCGCGTCCGGCACATCGGGCCACGCATCGAGTCGGTGCCACGCCTGGACCAGTTCGCGCTGCACATCGTCCGACACGCCCGCGATGCCGAACTGCGCCAGCACGTCGGGCAGGGATTCCGCCTGGAGCGTGTCGAGGTCGACGTAGGGCCGGGCGCCGGAGCGCACCGTCTCCATCGAGGGGTTGTAGCGGGCGCGCCAGGCATCCGCGAAGGCTCCGGCATCGAGGTTCGGCGCGATAGGCGCGAGCAGCCGCGCAGCCTCACGGGCGATTCCGGAGCGCCAGTCGACCAGCGTCCCGAAGACGTCGAAGACCAGCGCCCGGACGGTCACCGCACCGCCTGAAGGCTCGGACCGCGCCGGACGAAGCCGACGATATCCTTGACGGCATCCAGCGTCTGCGCCGCGATGGTCTCGGCCCGATTGCTGCCGTCGGCCAGGACCGCATCGATATGGCCCGGATCGGCCGTGAGGCGGCGCATCTCCCCGGCGATCGGCCCGAGGCTCGTCACCGCGAGGTCGGCGAGCGCCGGCTTGAAGGTCGAGAATTGCGCCCCGCCGAAATCGCGCAGCACGTCCTCGCGGGTGATCCCGGCGAGCGCCGCGTAGATCCCCACGAGGTTGTCGGCCTCCGGCCGCTCCTTCAGGCCATCCACCTCGGAGGGCAGGGGCTCGGAATCCGTCTTCGCCCGGCGGATCTTCTGGGCGATCGTATCGGCCTCGTCGGTGAGATTGATGCGGGCGTTGTCGGACGGGTCCGACTTCGACATCTTCTTGGTGCCGTCGCGCAGCGACATGACCCGGGCGGCCGGGCCGCCGATCAGCGGCTCCGTGATCGGAAAGAACGCGTCGCCGTGGCCGTGCGCCGCGATCGAGGATCCGAAATCGGTGTTGAACTTCTGGGCGATGTCCCGGGTCAGCTCCAGGTGCTGCTTCTGGTCCTCGCCGACCGGCACATGCGTCGCCCGGTAGGCCAGGATGTCGGCCGCCATCAGCACCGGGTAGTCGTAGAGCCCGATCGAGGCGTTCTCCCGATCCTTGCCGGCCTTCTCCTTGAACTGGGTCATGCGGTTCAGCCAGCCGAGGCGGGCGACGCAGTTGAACACCCAGGCGAGCTCGGCGTGTTGCGGCACCTGGCTCTGGTTGAACACGATCGAGCGTTTCGGGTCGATGCCGGCGGCCAGGAACGCGGCCGTGACCTCGCGGATCTGGCCGCGCAGGGCTTCGGGATCCTGCCAGACGGTGATCGCGTGCATATCGACCACGCAGTAGAGGCACTGCGCGTCGCGCTCCTGCATCTCAACGAAGCGCTTCACCGCCCCAAGGTAATTGCCGAGATGCAGATTGCCGGTGGGCTGGACGCCCGAGAAGACCAATTCGGTGAACGCGGCCATCGGCGCCGATCCTGAGCAAGATAAGACCGGGGCTCCGCGCCAGCCGGGCGAAGGTTACTCGCACCCGTGGGCTGGACCGGTCAAGGATGCGTTCACGGCTCCCGCGTCGACACTTTCGCGCTCGGGCAGAGATCGACCAGGACGCAGCGCCCGCAGGCCGGGCGGTGATGATGGCAGACGTTCTGGCCATGCAGCATCAGGATCTCGTGGTTGTCGTAGAGATCCTGCGCGCTCCAGTCGTCGGGGAGTTGCGCCCGCAGGATCGGGTGCGCGGGGCCGACATCGACGCGCGGGCCGATCAACCCCAGGCGCTGGGCAACCCGGTGATGGTGGCTGTCGACCGGCAGCGCAGGCATCCGCAGGGTAGAGAACGACAAGACCGCCGCGCTGGTCTTGGGGCCGACCCCCGGGATCGCCTGCAGCCAAGCCCGCGCGGCCTCGACCTCCATGTCGGCCAGGAAGGCGAGGTCGAGGCTGCCGCGACGGTCGCGCAGGGCCCGCAGCACGTCGCGGATGCGCGGCGCCTTAAGCTCCGGCCAGGTCACGCCCGCGATGGCGGCCTCGATCTCCGGCACATCCGCGTCGATCATCGCGTTCCAATCCGGGAAGCGCACGCGCAACGCCTTGAAGGCCCGGCCCGACTCCGCGTTGCGCGTCCGGTGCGACAGGAGCGAGGAGACGAGTTCGCTGACCGGATCCAGGCTGTGGAAGTACGGGATCGGGCAGCCATAGACCGGGCAGAGCCGCGCGTGGACGGCGAGCGCCTTGTCGGCGAGGGCGGGATCGCCGGGGGCGGGGGCGGCTTTGCGGCTGGTCCGCGGGCGGGTTTCAGAGCGGAGATCGGCGAGGGGCATAGCGGTCGAATCCGCCAGCCGGCGCCGCTGTTCCGGCGCGCGCGGGGCAGCGGCAATCTGTCCGATCAGGGCGCGATGGCTTCGGGATCGGCCTAACGGCCTGCCACGTCTCTCCCTCCCCCGCCGAGGGGGGAGGGAGAGACGTGGAACCGTGGATTCGACCCCCTACTTCACCAGCGCGCAGATATTCACGTCGAGATTGTCGTCCGTTCCGTCCTTGAGGTCGGTGGCGGATTCCTCGACGAAGCGGTCCTTCCCCACGATGTACTTGGCATTGAGGTAGGCGGTCAACTTCTTGTTGGTGTTTGTGAACGACTCGGAGGAGTCCCTATGGGTGCAGCCCATGCCC
>NZ_JAKSYH010000170.1 GCF_022829295.1 Methylobacterium sp. J-088 | reverse complement strand
GTAGCCGCGGTCGAACTGCATGCCCTCGACGACGTCGAGCTCGGTCTCGGCGGTCTTGGCCTCCTCGACCGTGATCACGCCCTCGTTGCCGACCTTCTGCATCGCGTGGGCGATCATCTGGCCGATCTCGGTGTCGCCGTTGGCGGAGATCGTGCCGACCTGGGCGATCTCATCGGACGAGGCGACCTTGCGGGAGCGCTCGCCGATATCCTTCACGACGGCGGACACCGCCAGATCGATGCCGCGCTTCAGGTCCATCGGGTTCATGCCGGCGGCGACGTACTTCACGCCCTCCCGAACGATGGACGCGGCCAGCACGGTTGCCGTCGTGGTGCCGTCACCGGCGGTGTCGCTCGACCGCGAGGCCACTTCGCGCACCATCTGGGCGCCCATATTCTCGAACTTGTCGACGAGCTCGATCTCCTTGGCAACGGTGACGCCGTCCTTGGTGATGCGCGGGGCGCCGAAGCTCTTCTCGATCACGACGTTGCGGCCCTTCGGGCCGAGCGTCACCTTCACCGCACTGGCGAGCAGCTCGACACCGCGCAGCATCTTCTCGCGGGCATCGGCTGAAAAGCGAACGTCTTTGGCGGACATGGTGGAGCCTTCATCATCTGTCGTGTGGCCCCGAGGCACGCCACGGCGGGCGCCTCAAGGGGCAGATCGCGCATCGAGGCCGTGCGGCCTGATCCGAACTCAGGCGACGACGCCCAGGATGTCGGATTCCTTCATGATCAGGAGGTCCTGCCCGTCGATCTTGACCTCGGTGCCGGACCATTTGCCGAACAGGACGCGGTCACCCGCTTTCACGTCGAGCGCGTTGATCTTGCCAGCCTCGTCTCGTGCACCTGGGCCGACGGCAACAACCTCACCTTCCTGCGGCTTCTCCTTGACCGTATCGGGGATGATGATGCCACCCTTGGTCTTCTCCTCGCCTTCGATGCGGCGGAGCACCACGCGGTCGTGCAGCGGACGGAATTTCATCGTGAGATCCTGATCGTTCCCAAGCGAGGCCCAACCGACATGGCGGGCTCTGTCGCGGGAAGAGTAGCGGCGCTGAAGCGTGTGTGGCCGCTCGATCGGCGCACCATTAGCACTCGCATCGTAGAAGTGCTAATTTCATGTCTGAGGGTCGAGACCCGCGTTTGAGAGGGTGGTGTGCCGCGCCCTGCCGCCGCCTCAGTCCTGTCAGGGCGGTATCAAACCGGTCGCTTTCGTCGGCTCGTCTCGGTGCGACTCGGATCGACCTGCGCATCGGTACGACCATCCGATTCGCTTGGCATGTTCAAGCGAGGCCTTGTCGCGGAACGGTCCTCGCGTTCCATCTGGATCCGATGGGAGCCCGAAGCAGAGGGCTGGCCAAGCGCTTGATGTCATGGCATGGGCCGATCGGTGATCGAGCATCCCACCGCCTTCCAACCCGTATCGCTTGCAAGCCTGGGGTGGTCCGATTTCTTCGAGGACCAGCGTGAACCCCACGAGGCCGATTTCGCCCCGATGCGGGTTGCCGCGATTCACCGGTCCCGCCTGACTGCCCTATCGGAGGCCGGCTCGGTTGAGTTGACTCTGACCGTTCGTGCCAACGCGGGCGACGTCACGGTCGGCGATTGGATTCTCGTCGACCCCAAGACCGAGACATTGCATCGCCGTCTCGGCCGCAGGACGGTGATGGAGCGACGCACGGAAGGCAGCCGGATTCTTCAAGCCGCGGCGGCCAATGTCGACACGCTGTTCATCGTCACCTCCTGCAACGCCGACTTCAATCCCGCGCGCCTAGAGCGCTATCTGGCTCTGGCCAATCAAGGCGGCACAACCCCGGTGCTCCTGCTTACCAAGGCGGACACAGCCGACGATTTGGGCGTCTACCAGCGTCAGGCGTCCCAGTTGCAACGCGGGCTCGACGTTGTGACCCTCAATCCACGTCTGCCCGCGGCTGCAAACATGCTCGCTGCGTGGTGCGGAATGGGGCGAACCGTGGCGCTGGTCGGATCCTCCGGTGTCGGCAAATCCACTCTGGTGAATACGCTGGTGGGCCCAGGTCAGGCGCCTGCTCAGCTGACCGGAGGCATTCGCGAGCATGATGCGAAGGGACGCCACACGACCACATCGCGTTCCTTGCATGCCATGGCCGGTGGCGGCTGGGTCATCGACACGCCGGGAATGCGAACGTTGCATCTCAGCGGCGCCGCAGAAGGAATCGAAACCCTATTCGCTGAGATCGTCGAGCTCGCGCCCTCGTGCCGATACCGTGACTGCACCCACGCCCATGAACCGGGCTGCGCCGTGACGGCCGCGATCGCCGAAGGCAAGATCGAACCTGATCGATTGAACCGGTGGCGCAAGCTTTTCGAAGAGAACCGGGACAACACACCAACATCCGTTGGGCCACGCGGTCGCCAGCGTCCCTCAAGGTAGGCACCCCGCTCGATCCAAAAGCTTTGCTCGCGTTGACGCCGCGTCAAAGTCGATTTTTACGACAGGGCCGGTGCGGCATCGAATGTCCGTCTTACCGTCCCATCAACTCCGAATCAGGCGGGCGGCTTCTGACCCGCATCGGCCGCTACAGTTTGCACGCATCAGTGTCTCAGACGGGGTGGTTTCACCATTATCCGCTTCCAAGCGGAAAAGCGGTCGCGCGAACATCGCTCGGCGCACGCTCATGATCCGAAGCTGATTTCCGAAATACCGATCTGTCTTGGATCACGACGGCTCTTGCTCAGGATATGCCGCGCTACGAGGGGGGTAGCTGGCTAAGTACCGGGCGCGCTCCCAAAGATCGATCCCATGGCCGTTGGGCAGCGCCGCGGCGATTTCTTTCGCGTCATCATCGCTTTGAGCCTGGATCGTACGGCTTTCTCCCACTCGGCCATCGACGCTGAGGCTGAATACACGGTACATCCGCGGCCCCGGATCAGGCTCATCGATACTGGTGGGTGAGCCTGACACGCGATGAGTGGTCCGGTGCGGACGGGACCATACAGATGATCACCGCCTTAAGTTGCAGATGCCTATGCCAGCGGATCGAGGGCGTTGAGAGACACTGGCTCGGGCATACCGGGCACGCCGGCTAAATCGATTTTGCACAATCTATCTGACAATGCACCTCAGAAAAACGCGTAGGCCCCGCGGGCCGTCTATCCCGTTTGCCGCTGCTCCAGGCACAGGAGCGATCGCGACGAGCCGACTGGCTCGAGTCGAGGGTGAGCGCCACAACGGGCTGAACGAAAATCTCCGCGGGCCTGCCCGCTAAATGAAGTCCAATTTTCAATTGGGTCCGCTGCGCTATCCTACCGCCGACGCACCGAGTGGACCGGCCCGTCTGGCCTCTACGCGGGACGCCCCCATGTTCGAGAATACGGCATCCCACGCGGGGCCGAGCCGGGCCGAACCAACATGCCCGCCCTCTATCTTTGTGTTGATTGCAGCCGTGCCGCCGAGGGTATCGATGACGCCGAAGTCGGCCGCATCGTCGAGGTGGCCCAGCGCCACAATGTCGCGCGTGGCATCACCGAGGCCTTTGTTTTCGGCAGCGGCATCTCTTTTTTGTGGATCGAAGGGCCGGCGGCCCAGATGAAGATGCTGATCGCCAGCCTGCATCGCGACCCGAGGCATTACGATCTGGTCGCGCTGGATCAGAGCGGGAGCGCCTCTATCCGACTTGGGGGCTGGAGCGGGTCGAGGCCGACGATCTCCGGGTGGTACTCCAGGACGCGCTGGATAGCACCGAGGACCAGAACAACGCCGCGGCGCTCAAGCGGATCCTGCTGCAACCCGATTCAGGGCCCTTTCACGCGCTCGGACGAAAATAATCAAGCTCGGATAAGAAGATCCGTTGGATACGCCATCGGCGCCGCAGGCGCAGACATCGCCGGCTGATTACAGTCCGATAGTAGGATATCCGGCTCGTCCTTTACATCGTCGTAATTTGAGTTTTTCATGCCGAGCAGTGACCGAGCGACCAGCAAGGCCGTCGACGCGAGAGCGCCCAGGGGGGGACGATGCAGGATTTCGGTGCGTCCGAACATCTGTGGAGCGACGGCCTCGGTTACGATAGCGAGGCTGCGGCAGAAGCGCGTCGGCAATACGCACGCAAGCGGACCGCCGAGGCGGCGCGCGAGCGCTGCCTTGCCCTGGAGCAGGTCGTCCAGACAGAAGTCATCCCTCAACTGGTTCTCCTCCACCGCAAAGCGGGGACCGAACTCGTCAAGCAGGCGTTCAAGCCGACTGCGGGGCAGGTCGCGGCCTTCACCGACCTCACGCTCTTGCCGGACCACGGGGCTGTGACCGAGGCTTTCTCGGCCCTGGTCGCGGCGGGCCATCCTGTCGATCGCCTGTTTCTCGATCTGCTGGCGCCCTCTGCCGCCCTGTTGGGCCGCATGTGGGACGAGGACCTGTGCGACTTCGTCGAAGTCACCACCGGGGTCGCCCGGCTTCAGCATCTCGTGGCGCGCTTCCGGGCCGACGACGGGATGGCTGTGCTCGATGGGAAGCGCCGTCTGCTCCTGATGGGTGCGCCTGGTGAGCAGCACACGCTGGGCGTGCAGATCGTCGAGCAGTTTCTGACGCGGGCCGGCTGGGTTGTGTCCCTTGGCCTCTCATCCAGTCCAGAGGAGATCACCGATTTGGTGGCGTCCGAATGGTTCGGCGTCGTCGGACTGACACTCAGCAGCGAGACCCGCGTCGATCACATCGCGACGGCGATCCGCTCCGTGCGCGAGGCGTCGTGCAACCGATCCATCGGTGTGATGGTCGGAGGACCGATGTTCCTGCAGAACCCGGACTTGGTCCATCAGGTCGGAGCGGACGCATCCGCGGTGGACGCGGCGACGGCGGTGCTCCTGGCCCAACGGCTGCTCGATCTTTCACTTGAGCATGACAAGGCGTGAGATCTTGTTTGCATCGGCGGCCAATTGCGGGAGTTGATGACGGGGATGCCCCGTCAGCCTTGCCAGCGGCTTCTTCGTCAGGTGTGCGCCACCCGCCAGTTGGCTTATCGCGCCACGGTGTCAATCGAGTGTCAAGAGCGGTTTCGAGGCTGCAACGCGTGGAAGCTGCCGGTGTAGGCCCACACGCTTGTGCGCCGTAAGTGGTTTAAAGCGCAAATATTCAATATAGGATTCAAAATGTCAGGGATCTTCTGCGGGCGCGGGGCTGCGTCCTGCAAACCGCAGGAGCTCCGCCCCTGAACGCCGCCAGAGGACTGCAAGTCCTTTGAAAACTTGTCGTTCTCATCTTCGAGAGGAAAAACGAGGCTGGGAGGGTCCGCCGGGCCGTGTGCAAGCAGCAGAGGCCACCCACGCAGGGCATCGGACGTTTCACCCAGGATCCGCATCATCGGGGGTCCGAGGGATCCTCCGCGACGGGCGGGTGTTCGATCGACCGGAATGATGAGATCATGACCTAGGTGTATGGTGCCGGATCGTCAGCGCCGCGATCAGCACCAGGGCGAGGGCGCCCTGGCGGATCTGCCGGCCGAACCCGTAGCCCGCCTCTTCTTCGATCCAGCGGAAGCGGTTCGTGACGAGATCGGACGGGCCGCCCGCGCCGATCCGCGACAGGGCGCCGAGGCCGAGGCGGCGCAGATGCGCGAACACGGCGAGCCGCAGGCCGGCGACCGCGTGGTAGCCGGATTCGAACCCGCGGACGAAGCCAATGGGCATCACCACGAGACGGGCGAGGAAGGTGCCCGCCACCAGCGCCCCGGCGATCCGGGATTGCCCATCCGTCCAGGTACCGCCGGCCGGCCCGTGGATCACCCAGGCTGCGGTCAAGAGCGGCAGACCGGCCAGCCCGGTATCCGCCGCCATCACGGTGAGCCCGACCTGGTAACGGATCCGCTGCCGCGGCGCGATCCGCGTGGTCAGGTCGCGCCCCCACGGCACGGCTCTGGAACCGGCAGCGCCCGCGGCCTGGGATGTCTCAGGAGCTGACGGCATCGGCGCTCTCGCAACGTCGCCGACGCCCGGCGCATCGGGGTTCTGGAGGGCCCAGAAGCGGGCGTAGCGGCCGCCCCGGGCGAGCAGCGCGGCGTTGTCGCCGCTTTCGACGATCCGGCCCTGGTCCAGCACCACGATCCGGTCGGCATCCACGATGGAGGCGAGGCGATGGGCGATGACCAGCACCGTCCGTCCGCGGGCCAGCGCGCCGAGCGCGCGTTGGATCTCGCGATCGTTGATCGGATCTGGCCGGTGCCATAGCGCTCCTTGAGACCGAGATCGAGGAACAGGGTGTCGGGGACGAGCACCCGCGTCGTCGCGGTGCCGATCTCGAACAGGCGCTCGGAGGCCGTGGCGAAGACGTCGACCCGGTCGACGCGCGGCTTCTCGGTGATGATGTTGAGCACGTACGCAAAGGCGTTCATCCCGTAGAGCGTCCCCTGCGGCCCGCGCAGCAGTTCGACCCGGCTCACGTCGAACAGATCCTGCGCGAGGTTGGCCGAGGCCTGCGGCACGCCATCGACATAGACCTGGACGGCCGGATTGTAGAAATTCGGCGCGGCGATGCCGCGAAGCGTGAAGTTGGCGTAGGCCCTGTTGCCCCGGTTCGCGATGACCGTGTTGGGCAGCACCTTATGCAGGTCGCCGACGTCGCGGACGTCATTGTCGGCCAGCCGCGCCTCGGTCGCCACGGAGACGGCGCTGTCGACCCGATCGAGGCGCTGCTCGCGCTTGTTCGACGTGACCACAAGCTCTTCGAGCTGGAGCGTCTCCCCCTCCGGCCGAGAAAGGGCAGGTGTTCCGGTAAGCAGCGCAAGAACGGCAGCGGACCCGGACGCAATTAGTCTTATTGACAGCATTTCTAAACTACTACTACGCCGGAAAAACTACGTCGTGCGTCATCAAGGTTTCAGAATATCTTGTCTGCCACTTTCGGGTCTGGCATTGACGCCATCGGCACAAAATCAAAGCTTGCGGAGGATCGGTAGGGCGCGTTGTCGAATCCACACAGCGCCCTCGCGGCCCCCGTTCCGCCCCCGTCCTGGCAGGATGCGATCGCGGAGGGACTGGCCCGGCCCGGCTGGGCTGGTTGGAGATGGCGCGGATCGAGTCGGTTGCCGCCGACATCGCGGTCGTGATCGTGGACGCGTTCCTCGATCGCGACATCACGGTCGATCTGACCGGCGCGGCGACCTTCTCCCTGAGCGTCGTGCTGGAGGGCAGTGGCCGGCTGCGCGTCGACGGCCTGCCGCTAGTCGACGCGGAGGCCGGCACCGCACTGCTCTACGCCTGCCGCGGTCCCGCCTCGGGCGAGGACCTGATCCGCGGCGGCCAGCGCGTCAGGGTGGTGGATCTACGCTTTGAGGAGGGGTTCCTGATCCGGGCGGGCGATGCGCGCCTGTCGGGCCTCGCGGAAAGCCGCGCCGCGGGCGGTGGGGTCTTCCGCTCGGGCTTTCCCGCGCCCGCTTCGCTGCTTCAGATCGCCAACGACATCGCCCGGATGCCGGCCTCCGGCGCGCCGGGCCGCCGCCTCTTCCTGCACGGCAAGGCGGTCGAAGCCCTGGGCGTGGCCCTCGACGCCCTCGACGGTGTGCCGCGGGGGCGGCGCGCGCCCTGGCCGCAGGGGCGGGAGCGGCTGCTCCGGGCCCGGGCGATCCTCGACCGCGACTTCCGGAACGGCTGGACCATCGAGCGCCTGGCACGCAAGGTCGGCATCAACGAGAAGCAGCTCAAACACGGGTTCCGCGACCTCGTCGGTCAGCCGGTCCACGCCTATCTGACGGCGCTCCGCCTCGACGCGGCGGCCCGACTCATCCGGCAGGGCGTCAGCGTGGCCGATGCGGCCGTGTCGATCGGGTTCGGGAACCTCAGCCATTTCAGAGAGATTTTCCGCGAGAACAAGGGGCTCAGTCCCTCCCGCTTCGCCCGGCTGCGCTGAGCCTGCCGGCGGGGCCTCGGCCGCAGGCGCGGTTTCCTTCATCCGCAGCCGCACAGCGCCGCCGCATTGTACCAGGCCGGCCTCGGGCTAGCCTGGGCTCATCCGTTTCTGCTTGCATAGGGTACCCCCCTATCTTATAGGGTTCACCGTTCCATGTCGCACACGATCAAGGACAAAACGAAGCTGCTCGGCCGGGTCCGTCGCCTTAAAGGGCAGGTGGAGGCCGTGGAGCGGGCCTTGGAGGCCGAGCGCGGATGCGCCGAAGTGCTGATGCTCGTGGCCTCCATGCGCGGCGCCATCAACGGCCTGACCGCCGAACTGATGGAGGATCACATCCGCCATCACGTCGTGGATCCCCCGACCGAGGCCGAGCGCGCCCAGGGCGCGACGGAGCTGATCGCGCTCATCCGCACCTATCTCAAGTGAGAGGAGCCACCCGTGCCCAGCCTTCCCGAACTCCTTCAGCAGGGCACCGGGCACACTTGGCTGTTCGTGCCGACCGCGATCCTGCTCGGCGCGCTGCACGGCCTCGAACCCGGCCATTCCAAGACGCTGATGGCCGCCTTCATCATCGCCATCCGGGGCACGGTGCGGCAGGCGGTGCTCCTCGGCCTGTGCGCCGCGCTCTCGCACACGGCGATAGTCTGGGCGGTCGCCCTGATCGGCCAGCACTTCGGGCAGGCCTGGATGGGCGAGGCGGCGGAAGCGCGCCTTCAGCTCATCGCGGGAGCGCTCATCCTGGCGATCGGCGGCTGGACGGCGTGGCAGATCCGGCGGGACCACCATCACCATGACCACGCGCATCACCACCACGCGTCCGAGCTCCGGCGGATCGCCACCCGGGCGGGGACGCTGACCCTGGCGATCGTCGAGGACGGCGTGCCGCCGCGCTGGCGCATCCAGGCCGCGGACGGGCCGCTGCCCGACGCGCAGGCGCTGCGTCTCAGCACGATCCGGCCCGACGGCGCGCGCCAGGATTTCGCCCTCGTGGAGCACGACGGATACCTCGAGAGCCGCGACACCATCCCCGAGCCGCACGCCTTCACGGCCCGCCTCGCCCTCGGCGCGGAGACGCACGATCTCGCCTTCGCGGAGCACGACCACGATCACCCCGGCGCGCTCGACCTCGGCGAGGCGGACGACGCCCATGCCCGCGCCCACGCGGCCGACATCCAGCGCCGCTTCGCCGGCCGCACCGTGACCACCGGGCAGATCGTGTTGTTCGGCCTCACGGGCGGGCTGATTCCCTGTCCGGCGGCGATCACCGTGCTGCTGCTGTGCATGCAGTTGAAGCAGCTCAGCCTCGGCTTTGCCCTGGTGCTATGCTTCGGGATCGGCCTCGCCCTGACCCTGGTCGCCGCCGGAATTGTGGCCGCGCTCGGCCTGCGGCACGCGGCCGGGCGCTGGCCGGGTCTCTCGACGCTCGCGGCGCGGGCGCCCTACGCCTCGGCTGGCCTGATCGTGCTGGTGGGGCTCTACACCGGCTATGTCGGTTGGCAGGGGCTCCACGGCGTGCGCAGGACGGCCGCCGCGATCACGCAGTAGTCGCGGCCGGGGCCCACCTCAGGAACAGGATCAGCGCGAGGCTGAGGGCGAGGCCGACGCCGACGAACCAGAACCCGTCGGCATAGGTCATCACCAGGGCGTCGCGGCGCATCTGTGCGGCGAGGGCGGCGACGGTGCGGTCCTGGGCCAAAGCGGGGTCGGCGATCCATCGGCCATGTCGACAGCATCGGGCGCGGGATCGCCGATCCGAACGACAGCCCGGATCATCTTGGCCTGCCGAGCGTCAATCCGGTCTTCACCTGGGTGCGGCTGGCGCAGCGCATCCCCGTGCGCCTCCACATCGACACGGTACCGCCGGGCGTGATGCTGGCTGCCGGCATGACCTGCAGCGTCGGCATCGGCAACGAAGAGCCCAAAGGCCGGCTGTGGTCGATGCTGAACGTCCTGCGATGACGGCGCGTCTCTCTGGTACGGCCGATCCGTGTTCCACGCGCAGCAGCAAGGTTGTGTACCCGCCGAGTTTCGCGATGTCGCTCCCGATTCCGGCGAGGGTCACCACCCAGAGGTAAAGACTGGCGTTGTTGCACTCCATCCAGTCGAGCAGCGTGACGGCGAGAACGGCCTTGGTCACCGCGCCGGCCATAAGGGCGTTGGTACCGGTGGGATACACGGCGTCACAGCCCGGCGCGTGTGAGTCCGCCGGACGGGGAGGGGAGGTCGTCGTCCGTGATAGGTGCAGCTAAGAGGAGTCTGCCAATGAACGGGAGCCTGGGACAGCCTTTGCCACTCCTCGAAGCTAAGGAGCACGGCCTTAGGGTCTGGACTCAATCAGCACCAGAAAGCGATGACGGCGGCAAGGTCGACGGCTGAGGCGTAATTGCGGGCGAGCTTGTCGTATCGGGTGGCGACGCGGCGGAAGTCCTTGAGGCGGTTGAAGGTGGCCTCGATGCGCCAGCGTTCACGATAGCGCCGCTTGTCGTGGCGGATGCGTCGCTTGCGGCCGCGCTTGCCCGGGATGACCGGCGTGATGCCCTGCGCCCGCAGGTCGGTGCGCAGCCAGTCGGCATCGTAGCCCTTGTCGGCAGCCAGACGCCGGATCCGGCCGGGCGCTTCGGCCAACACCGCAGGCGCGGTCGTCACGTCGCTGTCGTTGCCGGGCGTCAGCAGCAGGACGCCGGGGCGGCCGAGGACATCGGTGAGCGCGTGGATCTTGGTCGTGTGGCCGCCGCGCGAGCGCCCGATGGCCTGCGCTTTCGCCCCCCTTTGCCGCCGTGGGCCGAGCGGTGGGCCCGCACATAGGTGCTATCGAGGGCGGCCGCATCGCCGGCCCATCCGGCCTTGGCCAGCGCGGCGAGCATCGCCTTCCAGAAGCCGCGGCGGGACCACCTGTTGAACCGGTTGTAGACGGTGGTGCGTGGCCCATACGCCGCCGGGCAGTCGCGCCAGCGGCAGCCGGAGGTGAGCACGTGCAGGATGCCGGAGATGATCTGCCGGTCGTCCTTGCGCTCGGGGCCGGGCTGATCTCGGGGCATGAACGGTTCGATCACCGCCCACTGCTCATCCGAGAGCCAGAACAGGTCTGCCATCGACACCTCCAAGCTGCAAACGGCGGCCCTGAATCACAAAATCGTAGCCTACGCAACGCCTTGGTTCGGTTCACACCCCAGGCCGGCGATGGCGCGTGATGATCGACGGTTTGCCCTGTTTGGATTGATCGACGACGGCTGAGAGCCTTGCTTCGGCGTCGCGAAGCTGGATCTCTGAATTTGAACGCCTCCTTGACCAAGGAGGTCATGACAGGCGTGCGGCCAAACGCGAGCGAAGGTGCCTCGGCCGTTCGAGGGCGCCAATCAAATTATTAGCGATAATACTAGATCGACCAACTCAAGCTGATCAAGCGCACAAGATACGGGTACTGCGTCCTGTACAGATCTGTTTCGCCGGAATGTTCGTCGTGAAAATCGACTGGGTCTCGTCCTTGGCTTCGAAGCGATCGACAATTGAAATTTGGGTCTAAACCCGGGGCTTATCGAATCCGTACAGGCCGTAGCTACGGGTGGGCAGGTTTCGATCTCTCACAGCGTCGCATGGTCCACGCCGTCTGATCCACGCAAAGTGAGCAAGAGCCACCAAACCGGGGCAATCCCAGGGCGCAGCGGAGTCGTACCGGCGCTGCGGTTAGAAACTCGCGCCTGAACTGACGCTTTCGGCTGCTCGACCGACAGGGAAGGTGAGCGCGGAGAGAGCCGCGTCCCGGGCGGGGCTACAATGACAAAGACGGTGGCGTTGTCGAATGGGCACGGCAAGGGGTGGCGCTATCGATCGTGCGGGCGCGGGACGATGCTCGCCATCCTCTTGTCCACTGCTGCGTCGGCGCTGCTGCTGCCGCTCGCAACGCCGGCCTATGCCCAGAGCCAGATCGACTTCAACATCCCGGCGGGCGATCTCGGTAGCGCGCTGGCGCAGATCGGGCGGGCCAGCGGGCAGGCGATCTCCTTCCCTGCCGACTTGACCCGCGGCCGCACGACCGGGCCGATCGTCGGACCGATGAGCGTCGGCGAGGCGGTTGCCCGTGCCCTGGCCGGCACTGGGCTGACGGCGGTCGCCAGTTCGCATGGCGGCCTGATCATCCGGCGGACGCAGGCCGCCGCCCCAGCCGCTCCGGCGCCGGGCGGCAACACGCTCGCCGTCATCGACGTAGCCGACCTCGTGAGCGGGACGGGGGACCGCGGCTTCGCCGCCGGCACCACCAGCACGTCCGATCGCCTTAACATCCCGCTTAAGGAGAACCCGCGCTCGGTGGTCGGCGTCACCAAGGACGTGATCCAGGCACAGGGGCTGACTTCGATCCTAGATGCGGCCCGCAACGTCAGCAACGTCACGGTCAGTAACGGCGCAGGTCAGGGGCAGGGCGTCGCAAGCTACAGCGTCCGCGGTTTCGACGTACAGAACGTGATGATCGGCGGTCGCATCGGGCCGCGCGGAATCAACGTGCCGATTGAGGATGTCGAGCGCGTCGATGTTATCAAGGGACCGACCACCGACCTCACGGGCGTGAGCCTCCCAGGTGGCGGCATCAACATCATCCCCAAGATGCCCAGCGCCGAACCGATCCGCGAGGCGGCGCTCTATCTCGGCAGCCGCTTCTACCGAACGCTCGCCTTCGACCTGGGCGGCCCTGTCGAAGGGACCGAGAACCTGACCTATCGCATCAACGTCTCGGGCAACACCGCCGATACGGCGCCGGGCGGCGACAGGTCTCCTCATGATGGGCTGATCTCGCCGAAAGTCCGGTGGGATGACGGTGATACGACCGTGACGGCCGGCGTTCGTTACGCCGATCAGATCGTCGGGCTCTCGCCGATCACGGTCGGCAATTATGCGCTCAACTGGCGCCCGATCCGGGTCTCACGCGAAAGGCCGATTGGCACACCCGACGCCGGTGCATCATTCCGAAGCCTCAATCCCTACCTCGATTTCGAGCACAAGCTCGGATCGGTCGTTACAGACCGGTTCGGGACATTCGATTTCACCGTTCGCAACCGCTCCGCGTATTTCTCGAATAACTACACGTCTGTCGGCTATATTTTCGCACCCAGCATGACCGGTCCCACGATCGTGTCGCCGATCGGAAGCTATATGTCTCAGACCGAACGGAAACTGGTCACCCAATCAGATCTTATCGTGGTTCACACCCTGGATGATTATAAGAACACGATGAGATTTGGTATTGATTATACAACAGACTCTTTGTCAGTCTTGAATCTTATTACATTTCCAAAGCTGCGCTTCGACGCTCGGATGCCGCCAGCCGTGCTACCTTTGCCATCCCGCTACGGCTATCATAACAAGTCATATGTCAATTTCGACGATATCGGTATCGCTTTTCAGAACAAGATCGATTTATTCGATCGCCTTCATGTTCTCGGATCGGTCAGACAGGATTTCTACCGATCCAAGACCTCCCATACGTTGAGCAGAACGGTGGATAAAGCAGACCAGCCCGCGCTGACTTACAATGGCGGTGCTGTTTTTGATATCACCAAGTGGATGAGCGTCTACGGAACGATGGGTACGGGCTTCACCCCGAATCAAGGTGTTCTCGCCAACGGTCAGTCGGCCCCGCCGCAATTCGTCAATCTTAGCGAGTACGGCCTTAAATTCAACTTGCTCGACGACCGGTTAACCGTGACAGCGTCTCGTTTTGAAAATCAGTACAGCAACGTGCTTATCTATGATCGATCAAAGGGTGGGAACGTTCTCGGACCGGGCAGCTCATCGAACGGACTCGAATTGGACGTCCAGGGACAACTGACCGACAACATCAGCCTGATCGCCGGCGTTGGACGCACACTGATCCGTGCCCAGGGCGCTAAACCCGGAGAAGTCTTTCCGGGAATTCCGCCCTACAAGGGAACGCTGTTTGCGGTCTACACCTTCAACGAAGGTCCGCTTCAAGGATTCCAGTTTGGCGGCGGGACCGAGGCGGTCCCCGGGACCTACAGCAGCTTCGGCCCGAAACAGGGCAATTCGCGGATCCCTGGATACGTGACCGTCGACGCGATGGTGGGTTATGCGAAAGACAACATCAGCGTCTCGCTCAACGTCAAGAACGTATTCGATCATTACTATTATGAGCCGACGCAGGTCCCACAATTCATTCCGGTTGGTCAAGGGCGCCTGATCATGGCTCAGGCCCGGATCAAGTTCTGACCAATCGCCGGCGCCCCGCGCGCCGAGGGCACGACCCCGGATCCGCGGGGACTTGCAGCCAGCATGTCCCCGTGGGCCGTCGAGCGTTTGATTTCCGATCCCAGGATCCTCCGTCATGTCGATCCCTCCTTGTCTCGCCTTCGGCGGCGACGCCGCGCGAAAGTCCGCATTGCTCGCGCGCCTTGACGAACACCGCGACGCCGGAACAGTCACGCCATCCGGTCCGAGCTGGACCGGGGTGGGCGGGACGCCCGCCGGCTGCATCGCCGGTTCGAACGATCCGGCGGATTTCGCGCGGGCGACGGGCTTTCCCTCCTCCCTGATGCCGCTCCTCGACTTCCTTTGTCCACGTTGCGGAGACGAGGAGCGTGGCTCCAAAGCGGGCGAGGCCGCCGATCTCGCGCGGGCCATGCTCATGGGCGTGACGCCAGGGGCCGACCTGACGAACGTGCCCGGTCTCATCCTGTGCGCGTTGCTGGACGAGGCGTCCGCGCACGCTGGAGACGAGCCGGAGATCATCGCCGCTCGTGACCGCATCGAGGCCTTGCATCGCGCCGCGTTGGCGGGCCACCGGCCGGGAGCCACCGCGTGGCGCGCGGCCCGGGCGGCGGCCGTGACGGCGACCGATGCCGCCCGGGAGCCGGCCGGACAGCGCTTCGGCCGGCTGGTCGAAGCGGTGGCCTGGGACCCGGCTGCCTCCTCCTCGATCCTCCAGGAGGTCGCGATGGCTTGGCTCGAGATCGCGGCCCACGCCGCGTCGGCGGCGACCGGCTGGACGGCGGCGGACGACGCCGCCGTCGAACGCTGCTTCCAGGCCTGCCGGAGCGAGAGCCTGGCGGCGGGGGGGCAACCCGAGGCGTTCGCCTTCCCGCCGCTCTTCCACGCGCGCGAGCCGGAACTCGCCCGGCGGTTCGCCATGCAACTCGCCGCCGCCAACGCGGCCTATTTCCAAGCGGTCCGCGATCTCGCACGGCGCTGCCTCGATTACCTCGCTGCGGCCCGGCCGCCGGGCGCGGCGGCGGCATGACGCGACCGCCGAGAACAAGCCCCGTGCAGTCGAACGACGCCGGAAAACCGGAGCTGGGCGCGGGGGCGCCCGGACCCGCGATCCCGACCCAGATCCTGCTTTTGGCGAAGCTCCGCCATTTCGGCCGTTTGACGTTCGCGTTCTGGATCACCCGCAGCGCTCTCCGGGCCTGGGCGCTCGTGGGGGTGAACCTCGCCGCCCAGAGTCTCATGGTCTACACGAGTGTCCTGAGCACCCGTTACACCAAGGCGCTCTACGACATGCTGGCCGAACGGGCGCTGGACCGGCTGCCCGGGGTGCTGGGCCTGCTCGCCATCGTGCTGGGCGCCGCCATTGTTCAGACGGTGATCGCCTTCTCGGTGCCCGAAACCATCGCGTTCGAGTGGCGCCAGTGGCTGACCGGCCGCTACGTGGCGCGCTGGCTGCAGAGCGGCGCCTATTACGAGACCCAGCGCCGCGATCTCCTTGACAACCCGGACCAGCGCATCGCCGAGGATGTCCAGGCCTTTACGAAGACCATGGTTCTGCTCGTCTTCGCGCTGATCCAGGTCGCCTCGATGGGGATCACCTTCGGGATCATCTTGTGGTCGGCGTCGGGCGCCGGCGCGATCACCCTGGGACCCGTGAGCCTGCACATCCCCGGCCTGCTGCTCTGGGCGACGGTGGCCTGGACGATCCTGCACACGGCCGCGGTGCTGGGTGCCGGGCGTAGGCTGCCGCGCCTCGTCGCGGAGGGGCAGCATCGCGCCGCCGATTTCCGCTTCAAGCTGATCCAGGTCCGCCGCTCCGCGGAGCAGGTGGCGCTGCTGCGTGGCGAGGCGGCCGAGCAGGCGGCCCTGACCGCGCGATTCGCGGCGATCCGCACGAACTTCTTCGCCCAGATCGGCCAGACCGTGAAGATCCAGGTCACGAACGCCACGATCGGCCAGGTCAACAGCCTGTTCCCGTTGCTGCTGATCCTGCCGCGCTACGTCGCCGGCGAACTGTCCCTCGGCGACCTGTTCCAGACCCAGCGGTCGATGGAGCAGTTCCACGGGGCGATCGCGTATTTCGCCGAGGCCGCCGCGACGATCCAGGTCCTGCGCGGCACGATCCGCCGCCTGCGCGCCTTCGATGCCGTGCTGGACGCCGTCCCGTCCCGGCCGGATCCCGGCCCACCCCGGGCCGAGGCCGCCGCGCTGGAGGTCGAGGCGCTGACGATCGGTAGACCCGGCGGCGCGCCGCTCCTCAGCCTGCCGGCCTGGCAGGTGGCACCCGGGCAGCGCTGGCTGATCCGCGGCCCCTCGGGCATCGGCAAGAGCACCCTGCTGCGGACGCTCGCCGGGATCTGGCCGGAGACGACAGGCCGGCTGACCATGCCGCCGCGGGCGGCGACCCTGTTCATGCCGCAGGTGCCCTACCTGCCGATCGGATCCCTACGGGAGGCGATCACCTACCCGTCGCCCGATCCGGTGCCGGACGCGGTGCTGCGCGACCTCCTCGGGCGCATTGGGCTCGCGGATCGGGCGGCGGATCTCGACCGCGCCGCCGAGTGGGACCAGCACCTCTCGCCGGGGGAGCAGCAGCGCCTCGCCTTTCTGCGCCCCCTGCTGCTGCGTCCGGCGCTGATCCTGCTGGACGAGGCGACCAGCGCCCTCGATCCGTCGAACGCGCGGGCCATGTACGCGCTGCTGCTCGACGCGCTGCCGGGCCTGACCCTGATCAGCGTCGCACATTCCGACGTGCTCGATGACTTCCACACCCACCGGCTCGTCCTCGGCGAGTCGAACGACGCGCGCGAGAAAGCCGCATGACTGTAGCCTCCGTGACCGATGCCACCTTCCAAGCCGAGATTCTCGATGCCGCAGCACCGGTGCTCCTCAAGCTCTGGGCGCCCTGGTGCGGCCCCTGCCGGGCGATGAACCCATCATCGAGGAGGTCGCGGCCGAGTACGCGGGCGAGATCGCAGTGCGGGCGGCGGACATCGAGGCCGATCCGGCGATCGCCGAGCGGCTGGCGGTCCGCGGCATCCCGCTCCTGGTCCTGTTCCGTGGTGGCGCGGAGGTCGGGCGCGTTTCCGGCGTCATGTCGAAGACCCGGGTCTGCGCCTTCATCGACGGGCATCTCGACCCGGCCCAGTGATTCGCGTGCTTGCTCCCGGATTGGAAGCCGGTTCGGCGCAAGCAGGCCCGACAAAACACCGGCTTCAGCCGGGTCGGGCGTCTCCGGGCGCGCCCGGCCCGATCGCCACCCAATAATGCGCCACCCGGGTGACCGACAGGTTGAGGGAAGCACCCAGGATGTCGAGGGCGTCGTCCGGGCGCCGCAGCGGGAACACGCCGGTGGCGCGGATCTCCGCCACGGCCGGATCGAGGCGAATGACGCCCGGGAAATAGGGACGCAGACCGTCGACGATCGCCGCGACCGGGCGGTTCTTCGCCACCAAGAGTCCATCGAGCCAGGCCGCGGCGTCCTCGACCTCCACCGGCTGCCGATCGGGCTGGCCCGCCCGAAGGCCGATGCGCTCGCCCCGTCCGATAGGGCCCGAGGCCTGCGTTGCGAAGGCGATCTGCCCCGTCCCCTCGAGCCCCGTCGCCGCGAGACTGTCCGGTCGCTTCTCGATCAGGAAGCGGCCGGATGTGGCCGTGAGGCGGAGCGCCCCCGCGTCGAACCGGAACGGCGCGGCCCGGGACGCGACCAGCAGGAGAACCTCGCCCTCGATCAGGCGGATACCCCGCCGGCCAGGCGCGTAAGCGATGTCGAGGGCGGTGCGTGGTGCCATCACGACCTCGCTGCCGTCGTCGAGGTGTACACGGGTCTGCTCGGCGGTCCGCGTCACGTGATCGGCGAGGAGGCTGCCGAGCGGCACGAACCGGTCCGTTACCACCGCGCCGGCTGTCCCGAGACCCAGCGCGGCCATCAGGCCGGCGAGCACGGCGCGCCGATCGGGTCGCCGCTCGACGAGCTGCTGCCTCAGCTGGCCCGCCGGCAGCTTCTGCTCGGCCGCGAGCCCACAGGGTGCGAGGCCCCTCTGCAATTGCGCCCACGCTTCCACATGGCGCGAGTCGGCCGCGAGCCACGATTCGAAGGCCCGCTTCTGACGTTCGGAGGTCACTCCGGAACACAGCTCGACCATCCAGCCGATCGCGGCCTCGCCCGGCTCATCGTCGTGGTTGGCGGATCTTGTCATCCCCGATCTCCGTACGATCCGCTCGACGTGCTCACGCTCACCTTGATCACAGCCAACCCGGTCACCACAGATACCCCGGTTACTCTTGGCGCATCTGCGCCTCGTAGGCGGCGCGCAGCCCCTGCGCAACGTACTTGCGCACCATGCTTACCGAGACCTTCAGCTCCGCGGCGATCTCCGCATAGGGCAGGCCGTCGATCTGACTCATGAGGAATGCCGCACGGGCCTTCTGTGAGAGGCGCGCCAGCATGGTGTCGATGGCTTGGAGTGCTTGCGCGAGGATCAGCCGGTCCTCCGCGGATATCTCGACCGCTTCCGGCATCGCCGCCAGCTCGGCCTCGTAGGCCAGCCGGAGATCGCTGCGGCGCCGCGCGTCGCAGATCAGCCGCCGCGCGATGGTGTTCATCATCGCGCGCGGCTGCCGGACCCGCTCCAGATCGGGCAACTGCAACAAGGCGATGAAGACATCCGCCGTCAGGTCGTCCGAGGCCGCGACGGTCCAGCGCTGCCGATTTAACCACCGCGTCAACCATTGGTTGTGTTCTCTAAACAAGAGATCGAGAACGGATGCGTTTTTGTGAAGTGCCGTAGCCCCCATCATGGCGCCCTCAAAGACCCTGAGCCTGCCTGTCTTAAGATCACGCGGGTTCACCCCGCGTTTGCGACTCGCATCTTAGCTGGCATGCAGTCTGGATCCATTCCGAACGCGCTTAAATTCCGAGCACAAGCTTTTCATATGTTCGGCATCGGGAGAATTTTTTACGCAGACACCCTGAAAATTTAACGCTGATCTCTTCGCGGGGGATCAGGCACGAGGATAGATTGCGGGTGAGGAGCACGGAAGCGGGTCATTGATCCAACTCTTATATCATGAATGCGGTTTTATCTCGGGTTCGTACGAGAGATATTGAGGAAGAACTTACAGCAGAGCTTAGAAAGCTTCGCCGTCGCTCCCGTGCCGATCCTGCGGGCTGTCCGCGCGGGGGATCCTGCGAGGCGCACCCACTTTTGTCGGGGCTCCCGCCCGGTCGACCGACTCCGGGGAAATGCCGCGGGTCGACGCTTCAACACAGATCCTTCGGCAAGCGTGGAGTGATTCACCCTGTCGGGTCGAGGTGTAAAGGGCGGACCAATTCCAGGCCGCTGTGGCGGAGTAAAACCAGGCCAATGGCGGCCGCAGCTTGAACGATGAAGGGGCCCGATCGGGCCCCTTCATCGTTTATCGCCGACCATGAGGCTCAAGCCGGTAGGATCTC
>NZ_JAKSYH010000157.1 GCF_022829295.1 Methylobacterium sp. J-088 | reverse complement strand
GGTTCCTTTGGCGAGCGGTGCGCGCGGCGCTTGGGGCCGGTCGGCACGATCGAGTTGCGGGGCCTGTCGCGGCCGATGCGGGTCTGGAGCGTGCCGGGGGAGACCTAGGCGGGACCGGATTTTCCGGTGCAGGATGGGCCTTCCGCGCCTTTCCCCCCCCCCTCTGCGGGGGAGGGTGGCCCCTGCGTGAGCAGGGGTCGGGCGAGGGGAACCCGGCTTCCGGATTGGGTGGAGCAGGTTTGAAGGCGACAGCGTCGTCCTGTGCCGTCGCTCCCCTCTCCCGGCCTCCTTCGGGGGCCACCCTCCCCCGCAGAGGGGGGAGGGAGCGCGCATCGCGGCGACGGGGTGTCTTGCCGGTGCCGTCGCAGACGTCCCAGCCCGGCCCCTACCCCGCGGAAGGAACCCAGAACCGATCCGCCGGATTCAGCGACGGGCGAGCTGCTTCAGCGCCGACGGGCCGGCGTAGAGCGCCTGCGGGCCGAGGCCCTCCTCGATGCGGATCAGCTGGTTGTACTTGGCCAGTCTGTCCGAGCGGGCGAGCGAGCCGGTCTTGATCTGCCCGCAATTGGTGGCGACCGCTAGGTCGGCGATGGTCGAATCCTCGGTCTCGCCCGAGCGGTGCGACATCACCGCGGTGTAGCCGGCGCGCTGGGCCATATCGACCGCCGCCAGGGTCTCGGTGAGCGTGCCGATCTGGTTGACCTTGATCAGGATCGAGTTCGCCGTACCCTCCGCGATGCCGCGCGACAGGCGCTCGACATTGGTGACGAACAGGTCGTCGCCCACGAGCTGGCACCGGTCACCGATCTTCTCGGTCAGCAGCTTCCAGCCGGCCCAGTCGTCCTCCGACATGCCGTCCTCGATCGAGACGATCGGGTAGGCGTCGACCAGCTGGGCGAGGTAGTCGACCTGCGCCTCGATGGTCCGGCTCGTGCCCTCGCCCTCGTACGCGTAGGCGCCGTTCTTGAAGAACTCGGTGGCGGCGCAGTCGAGGGCGAGCGCCATGTCCTGGCCGGGCTTGAAGCCGGCGGCGCTGATCGCGTCCATCACGAAATCGAGGGCGGCCTCAGCGGACGGAAGATTCGGGGCGAAACCGCCCTCATCGCCGACATTGGTGTTGTGGCCGGCCTTCTTCAGCTTGCTCTTGAGGGTGTGGAACACCTCGGAGCCCATGCGCACGGCCTCGGCGAGCGAATCGGCGCCCACCGGCAGGATCATGAATTCCTGGAAGTCGATCGGGTTGTCGGCATGCGCGCCGCCGTTGATGATGTTCATCATCGGCACCGGCAGAACCCGGCCCTGCACGCCGCCGACGTAGCGGTAGAGCGGCAGGCCGGAGGCCTCGGCCGCGGCCTTCGCCACCGCCAGGGACACGCCCAGGATCGCGTTCGCGCCGAGCCGCGCCTTGTTGGGCGTGCCGTCGAGCTCGATCATCGCCTCGTCGATCGCGACCTGTTCCTCGGCCTCCATGCCGCCGATCGCGTCGAGGATCTCGGTCTGTGCCGCCTCGACCGCCTTCAGCACGCCCTTGCCGAGGAAGCGGTTCGTGTCGCCGTCGCGCAGCTCCACCGCCTCGTGGGCGCCCGTGGAGGCGCCCGAGGGGACCGCGGCGCGACCGAACGAGCCGTCCTCCAGGATGACGTCGACCTCGACCGTGGGATTACCGCGGCTGTCGAGAATCTCGCGGGCGCTGATATTGGTGATCGCGGTCATGGAACGTCCTCTCGCGGGGCCGCTTGTCGGCGGCGGCAGCCCCGATTCGGGGTGCGGCGCATCGCGGCGGCTTATCCGTCAAGCCGCGTTCGGCGGCAAGCACCGGCGTAGGCCAGGCCTGTGCACGTGTCGTGACAGGCGTCCCGAACGGGAGAGCGCCCGGTAGCGGGATCCCAAAGGGCTAGCCCTTTGGCCGGGGTTTGGGGGCAGAGCCCCCATGGACCAGGGCTCTGCCCCGGACCCGCAAAAGGGCTCAGCCCTTTTGAATCCAGAACTCTCCGGATCTATACCGCTGCCATGACCGCACCAGAGACGCTCCAACTCGGCCAGCCGACGCCGTTCCCGACCTCCCCCGAGGAGGCACGGCTCGACCGGGTCCCGAATCCGCACACGGATACCGACTACGTAGCCCGCTTCACCGCGCCCGAATTCACCTCGATCTGCCCCGTCACCGGCCAGCCGGACTTCGCCATCCTGGTGATCGATTACGTGCCGGGGGACTGGCTGGTGGAGTCGAAGTCGCTGAAGCTCTACCTCGGCGCGTTCCGCAACCACGGCGCGTTCCACGAGGACTGCACGGTGGCGATCGGCAAGCGGCTGCGCGACCTCTTGGAGCCGCGCTACCTGCGCATCGGCGGGTTCTGGTATCCCCGCGGCGGCATCCCGATCGACGTGTTCTGGCAGACGGGCGATGTGCCCAAGAACGCCTGGCTGCCCGATCCCGGAGTCCCGCCCTATCGCGGCCGATGATGGGCCGCGGACCCCGCCAAACGAAAAGGGCGACCGGCTCTCGCCGGTCGCCCCTTCCCTGACGGTTGCCCGATCTCAGTAGCCGTAGCCGTAGTAGCCGTAGCCCGGGGCCGCGTAGCCGCCGCCGTAGACGGGCGCGTAGCCGTAGCCATAGGACGGGGCATAGCCGTAGCCGCCGCCGTAGTAGCTGTCACGGGCCGCGCCGGCGGCGATTGCACCAGCCGCGAGGCCGGCGATGCCGAGGCCGATGGCGGCGCCAGTGCCGATGCCGCGACGGCCGCCGCGGTAGTAGCCGCCGTGACCGTAGCCGCCGTAGCCGCCATGGTAGCCGTAGGGACGTGCCTCGGCGCTGGACGTGGCGGCAACGCTGCCGAGGGCCAGAGCGGCGGCGGTGGCGATGATACCGATCTTGCGCATGATGTTCCTTCTCGATCCTCGATCGAACCTGCCCAATAACGTAGCCACAGCGGGACAGTTCCAAGTTCTCACAGGTCTTGGCGTGCGGCTCCGCACACAGTCGGTTTTATGAACCGCGGTTCATCATGCGCGATGCCTCGGCCGTACGGCGCTGCTCGCCGTTCCGAAGAGCGTCCGATCCGAAACCTTGCGAAAATATTCCGATGCGCGCGCATCTCCGCCCAAGCGGGTCGCCAATCCGCGACGGCAGGGACCGGCTCAGCGCGAAGCACGCCGAGATCGCCTCCGCCCAGTGCGGCCCGTATGATGGCAGACTTGGAGGACTGACCGCATGGATGCCCTGACTCTGATCCGCGAGACCTTCGCGCCGCTGTCCCGCAAGCGGATCCTCGACATCGGGTGTGGCGGCGGAACGCTTGCGAAGCGCCTGAGCGAGGACGGTGCTGCGGTGACCGGCATCGACCCGGGCGATGCGGCGCTTGCGCAGGCCCGGGCCGCCGTCCCGGAGGCGCAGTTCGAGGCCGCCTCGGGCGAAGCCCTGCCCTTCCCCGATGCCAGTTTCGACGGGGCCGTCCTGCTCAACGCCCTGCACCACGTGCCCGACCCCGCCGCCGCCCTCGTCGAGGCGGCGCGCGTGCTCGTCCCGGGCGGGTCGCTCGTGGTGGTGGAACCGCTCGCGGCGGGTAGCTTCTTCGATGCCCTTCAGCCCATCGAGGACGAAACTACGGTGCGCGCGTCCGCGCAGGATGCGATCGCGGCAGCCCTGTCCCGGGGCACGTTCGCGTGCCGTCGCGACGTCACGGTCGAGCGGCGGGAGAGCTTCGCGTCCCTCGACGCCTTCCTGACGCGGGTCTGCGCCGTGGACCCCGCCCGTGCGGCGACGGTCGAGGCCCGGCGCCCCGTCGTGGAGGCGGCGTTCGAGACGGCGGCCGAACGCGAGGCGGATGGCCGCTACGGCCTCGTCCAACCCCTGCGGATCCAGGTGCTGGCGCGTCCCTGATCGGGGTTTCGAAAGGGCGAGCCCTTTCGCGGGTCCAGGGCGGAGCCTTGGGACTCAGGGAGCCTTGGGACTCAGGGAGCCTTGGGACTCAGGGAGCCTTGGAACTCAGTCAGGGCTTTGCCCTGACGACCCACCAAAGGGCTCGCCCTTTGGGATCCCCGTCTACGCGGCGCGGGCCTTGGCCAGCTTATCGAAGGCGATGAGTTCGGCGAGCAGCGCCGGCATGTCCTTCAGCGCGACCATGTTGGGGCCATCGGAGGGCGCCCGGTCGGGGTCGGGATGGGTCTCGATGAACACCCCCGCCACCCCCACCGCCACGGCGGCCCGGGCCAGCACGGCGACGAATTCGCGCTGGCCGCCGGAACTCGCGCCCTGGCCGCCCGGCTGCTGCACGGAATGGGTCGCGTCGAACACCACCGGCGCGCCGCCCGTCACCTGCGCCATGATCGGCAGGCTGCGCATGTCCGAGACCAGGGTGTTGTAGCCGAACGAGGCGCCCCGCTCGGTGACGATGACATTGGGATTGCCGGCCTCCGTCACCTTGGCGGCCACGTGCTTCATGTCCCAGGGCGCGAGGAACTGGCCCTTCTTGATGTTGACCGCCCGGCCGGTCGCGGCCGCCGCCAGGAGCAGGTCGGTCTGGCGGCACAGGAAGGCCGGGATCTGGAGCACGTCCACCGCCTCGGCGGCCCGGGCGCAGTGCTCGGCCGCGTGCACGTCGGTCAGCACCGGCAAGCCCAGGGATTCGCGGATCTCTGCGAAGACCGGCAGCGCCTCGTCCAGGCCGACGCCGCGGGCGGCGCTGCCCGAGGTGCGGTTGGCCTTGTCGAACGAGGTCTTGAACACGAGTCCGATCCCGGCGCGCGCCGTCATCTCCTTGAGGGCTGCGGCGATCTCCAGGGCCTGGTTTCGCCCCTCCAGCTGGCACGGGCCTGCGATCAGCGCGAGCGGCAAGTGGTTGGCGAAGCGCGTTTGGCCCACTTGGACGATGGGACCGGGGTGTTCGGGATTCGACATGGGTGCGGTCTAGCCCGCACGGCGGATCCGCGAAAGCCCGGTGCGGGGCGCGACCCGGCAGACCGTGAGATCCTCCCGGAGGCCATCGGTCCGCGGGCCGGTCTCGCACAGCATCACCACGCGACCGGAGCTGCCGCGGCGCGGGGCGTTGGCCAGGAGGCTGGCCTGATGCAGGTTGAGCGCCAGCACCTCGGCGGCGGCGGGATCCGCCCCGGCCAGGGCCCGGGCCGCGCGGCCGACCAGAATGAAATAGGCCTGGGACGGCTCCCGATCCCGGGAGGCCACGGTGATCCGCGCGGGCGCCCGGCAATCGAGGCTCATCCGCTCCGCGTCCTCTGCGCGGAACACCGCGTAGGGGCCGGCCCGGCCGGCGAGTGAAACGCCGGTGTCGTGGATCACCCGGGCGGCCAGGCGATCGCACGCATCCGCGGCAAGGACCGGAGCTGTGCTGAGGCCGGTCAGGATAGCAAGCGTTAAGATCGTTTTCGTGGTTCGTGTCATTGACTTGTTCCTAATCCTTTGCAAAAGCTCGTCATAGGCTTGGCCGCAAGAAGGACAAAATATACCGCGTTATGATTTGCTTGAATCGATCTTATCCGTCGATACATGCAGAATAATATTGGGTTGTCCTGAATGCGGCCTCTGTATTTTGTTTTGGATGACTTCATCCGAGGTGGATAGTTCTTATCTGGTGCTGTTTATCAGCGAGTCGTCCGGGCAGCGGCCTGGGCGGGACAGGCGGAATGCCACGCTGATCGATGAGTATAGGCCTGGAAGGTTCCGGAAATCCGCGGCGGACCGATCGCTCGGACGCGTATGTAGAGGAGTTGATCGTGGAAAATGAGCTTGGCATCGTCTTCAGGACGGTTTTGAGTGTCCGAGAGACGCTCGAAGGATCGATCGCGGAGATCAAGAGCCTCGTCGGTCCGGGCCAGGAGGCTCACGCCGAAGCGATCGACTTCCTCACCTTCGCGGCCCGGCGTGCGGCGCTCTCCAGCGCGCCGCTCCTGCAGGATCTCTGGGTCCTGTTCGAACTCGGATAGAAGCGGAACGGCTATTTCGTCGAGTTCGGTGCCGCGGACGATCGGGGTGCCAGCACCACGCGCCTGCTCGAGAAACTCTATGGCTGGCAGGGGGCCATCGCGGAACCGGCACGCAGCCGGCACGAGAAGCTGCGCGCCGACCGGACCTGCTACGTCACGAACAAGTTCGTCTACACCGACGATGGCTTGAAGATCCTGTTCAACGACCCGGACAGTGCCGAGGATGCGTCGGCCGGAACCGCTCCGGGGACGGGCACGCGGCGGAGTGGAAGAAGGTACGAGGTCGAGACCGTCACGCTGCGCAGTCTTCTGCAGGCGGCGAATGCGCCGCGCACGATCGACTTCCTGAGCATCAACGCCAAGGAGGATACGCTCGACCTTCTGGAGGGCTTCGATTTTGCCGAACACGATGTGACGCTGCTCAGCGTCGCGCATACCGATCCGCAGCAGAACGAAGCGCTCGCCGAACTTATGACCCGGAACGGGTACGAGCGCCGGTTCGCGTCGTTCTCCATGTCCGACGCCTGGTACACCAAGCGCGATCAGGCTGCCGTGGCGCAGCCGGCCGCGGCTTGAGGTTGCTCCGCGCTGTCCGGGCCCGGTGGCTGACGGACCGGGCCCGCATCATGGACAGCGCCCTTCGAATGCCCGATCTGTGCCGGCGACGCGGCGCCTGACGCCGCTGGCACACGAGGCGGCCATGCTCCGACCCATCCTCGCCGCCGCGCTCCTCGCGCTGGCCTCCCCCGGCGCGGCGACGGCGGATCGTGTCGCCACCCCGGCCTTTGGACCGGAGCTGGAAGGGTTCGACTATCCCTTCCCGGTCAAGCGCTTCACCTTCCCATCGCAGCGCCAGACGCTCCAGATGGCCTATCTCGACGTGCCGGCCGAGACGCCGAACGGCCGCACCGCCGTGCTGCTCCACGGCAAGAACTTCTGCGCCGCCACCTGGGAGAGCCAGATCCGCGCGCTCAGCGCGGCCGGCTACCGTGTGATCGCGCCCGATCAGATCGGCTTCTGCAAATCGAGCAAGCCCGCCGCCTACCAGTTCACCTTCCGGCAACTCGCCGAAAATACGCACGCACTGCTGGCGCAGCTCGGGGTCGAGCGCCCCATTCTGGTCGGCCACTCGACGGGCGGCATGCTGGCCGCCCATTACGCCCTGCTCTACCCGAAGGCGGTGGAGCGGCTCGTGCTGGTCAATCCCGTCGGCTTGGAGGACTGGAACGCCAAGGGCCTGCCGCCGATCTCCGTGGCGCAGTGGTATCAGCGGGAGCTGAAGACCTCGGCGGAATCGATCCGCGCCTACGAGACCGCGACCTACTACGCGGGTCAGTGGGAGCCCCGCTACGAGCCCTGGGTGACGATGCTGGCCGGACTCAACACCGGGCCCGGCAAGGAGGCGGTCGCTTGGGACTCGGCGCTCGTCTACGACATGATCGTCACCGAGCCGGTGGTCTACCGGTTCCCGCAAATCGCGGTGCCGACGCTGCTGATGATCGGCCAGAAGGACAACACGGCGATCGGCAAGGACCTCGCTCCGCCGGAGGTGCGGGCGAGTCTCGGCCACTATCCCGAATTGGGCCGGGCGGCCGCGCAGGCGATCCCGGGTGCGCGGCTCGTCGAGTTCCCGGATCTCGGCCACGCGCCGCAGATGTCCGACCCGGAGGGCTTCAACAAGGCGCTGATCGAGGGGATCGGGGCGCGGTGAGCGCGGATGGTCGCTGCCGCGGGCGGCAGATGTATACTTCTTAGTCTGACGCCGACGTCGTGAGCGATGGGCACTTTTCCCCTACCCCTTGCGGGCAGAGGTTAGGGGTGGGGGTGGTGCAGAAGGCACCCAATCGCTCGATCCTGCACCACCCCCACCTCCGGCTCCTCCCCACAAGGGGGAGGAGAGCTCCTCTGTGAGAAGCGGCCCGCTCGACTATCAAAAATACGACTTCAGCACACCCCGGCGGCGCACGTCGAGGGTCGCGCAGTGGAACGAGCCGCCGAACGGCCCGTAGCTCAGGAACGGCGCCGGGATCGGATCGAAGCCCCAATCCTTGAGCGCCTTGATCAGCGTCGGCTGGCTCTGGTCGACGACGATCTTCTTCTCGGTGATCGCGAGCACGTTGATCGAGGTCCAGGGCGAGCACATCGAGATCTTGCTCATGAAGCCCTCGACCGGGTCGGGGCGCGGGGCGATCAGCACGTCCCACTTCTTGAGCACGGCCGGCAGCTTCTCGACGTCGACGTAGTCGGGGTTCACCAGCACCTTGCCGGGGGCCAGCGGCATGAACGACGAGTCGATGTGCATCGGCTGCGGGCAGCGGCTCTCGATCTCGTGGATGCGGAAGCCCGGGCCGAGGTGGCGGCGCAGCCACTCGATGCCCATCAGGTTGGTCACGTTCGAGCGGGTGACGAACAGGTCCCGGCCGCAGCGGACGAAGTCGGCGGCGTCGAAGACCGGCTCGAACTCGTTGACCGTGAACTGCATGGGCTCGCCGGCCTTCAGGTTCGGCACCCGGTAATCGTAGTTGTAGAGGTCGTCGGTCAGCTGCGGACGCGGTGCCGAGGTCCAACGGGCGCCGGCGCGAAAATACTCCTTGAACAGCGACCGGTAGGCGTCGCCCTCGAAGTAGCGCGAGCGCCAGCACATCGGGCTCTCGATGATCTCGTCGCCGATGACGAGGTACGGGTCACGCGGGCAGGCCACGCAGAAGCCCCGGGAGGACCAGCGCGGCGCCTTGAACTTCTTGGAGAAGTCCACCGTGTCGGGGCGGCGGACCTTCACGCCCTCGCCGGCCAGGATGGTGATGAAGTTGTCGAGCTCGGCCTGGGCGAGCTTCTTCATGAACCCCGGATACTTCCAGCCGCTCGCAAGCCGGTAGAACGGCTGCGCGGCGCGCGGCAGATTGAAGATTACCGTCAGGTGGTGGGTCGGGATCGTGGCGCCGTCGAGCGAGCCGACGATCACCTCCTCCAGCGGATCCCACTCGTTCCACGCCATCACGGGCGCGTGCGGGGCCGGCACGCCCGGCGCCGCTCCACCACCCGCATAATGGCCGGCATGCGTGTCGTCGCTCACGGCCTCGAGGGCCGTGATCGGTGATTCGCGCTCCATGACGTGTGCCCCTTCTGCGACGTGCCGCGGCCTTCTACGCAGGCGCTTCAGCGCCGCCGCCGCTTTGGCCCCCGGTGTGTTAAACGGGTGATAGACAGCGCTCATCCGTGCTGCAACGTGGCAGAAACGTTCTCGGCCCGTCGGACCTATTTCTGCCGCGACCGTGGCCGATTTCCCGCATCAAGCCTTTTGCGAGCTTGAAAGACGACAATGAAGCGCCTGACGACCTTGGCCTCGATCGCCGGTCTCTGCACGGTCGTCGGCCTGTTCATGTCCTCCGGTCTTGAGGATGTTTCGGCCGCCGTCGTCTCTGCCGGCTGGGGTACCGCCCTGGTGGTGCTGGCCCGCATCGTGGCCGTCGCCTGGGCGGGGCTCGGCTGGCACGTCGTGTTCCCCAGGGGCACCGCCAAGCTCGTCGATTGCGTGTCGCTGCGCTTCGTGCGCGAGGGTATCAATACGCTGCTGCCGGTGGCCACCGTCGGCGGCGATTTCGTCGGCGCGCGCCTCCTGTCGAAGCGCGGCGTGCCGGGCGCGCTCGCGGGGGCGAGCATGTTCGTCGACCTGATGACCCAGGCGCTGACGCAGCTCCTGTTCACCGTGCTCGGCCTCGCCCTGCTGATCGTGATCTGCGGCGACGGGCCGATCGCGCGGACGGTTGCGGGCGGTCTCGCCCTTGCGGTGCCGGCGCTCGGGGCCTTCTACCTGATCCAGCGCCGGGCGGGGCACCGCCTGATCCAGGGCCTTCTCAGCCGCTTCGCATCGGGCCGCGAGTGGCGCGCCTTCGGGGCGATCGACCAGCTCTACGACAGCCTGCGCCGCCTCTACGCCAATCATGGCCGCTTCGCCGCCGCGCTGGGCGTCCACCTGATCGGTTGGGTGATCGGGACGCTCGAAGTCTACGTCTGCCTGCACTTCATGGGCTACCCGATCGACTTTGCGCAGGCTCTGATGATCGAGAGCTTGGCCCAGGCAGTGCGCGGCGCGGCCTTCGCGGTGCCCGGCGCCCTGGGGGCCCAGGAGGGTGGCCTGATCGCCCTGTGCGGCCTGTTCAACATCCCGGCCGAGGCGGCGCTGGCCCTCTCGCTGGTCAAGCGCTTCGCCGATCTCGGGGTCGGCCTTCCGAGCCTGCTGCTCTGGCACCGGATCGAGACCAAGCTGCGCGCGGAAGCGCCGGAGGACGAGGAGCGCGAGGCGGAGGTGGACACCGCACGCAGCGCCAAGCGGGTGCCGCAGGCCGCGACGCTCGGGCCGTTCTACAGCTACGCCCCGCCCCGCATGGGCGCGCGGCTCGGCGAGGGCGAGGAGTTGAAGAAGTGCGCCTGACCCGACGGCTCGCGGCCGCCCTGATCGCCGTTCCCCTGCTCGTTCCGGTTCCGGCCTGGGCCGCGGATGATCCCGCCGTTCAGACGGTGCGCGACCTCTACGCTGCCTTCACGGCCGCCCTGAAGGACGGCCCGGCCCCCCTGCCCGTGCGCGTCGAAGCCGTGGGTCCGGCGATGGATAAGGCCTTCGATTTCCCCGCCATGGCGCGCATCGCCGTCGGTTCGAAATGGTCGAGCTTCACCCCGGAACAGCAGGAAGCGATCACCGACGCGTTCAAGCGCAGCTTGACCGTCACCTACGCCAACCGCCTCGCCCGCGCGGCCGGCGGCAAGTTCGACGTGACCCCGCAGGTCGAGGAGCGCGGCGCCCAGCGGGTGGTGGCGACCCGGGTGACTGCGGCGGACGGCGACGATTCCGCGGTCGACTTCGTCGTGAATGCCAATAACCGTATCCAGGACGTCCTGCTCAACGGCGACGTGAGCGAGGTCGCGGCGCAGCGGACCGCTTTGTCGGCGCCGCTGAAGTCAGGCGGCGCGGACGGCGCCGTGAAGTTCCTGCGCCAGCGGGCCGACGGCATGCTCGCCGCCAAGCCCACGCCGTGAACGCCGCCGAGAGTGCCGCCATGAACCGGCCGTTCGCGGCCATCGCTGCCTGAGGCGGCGGGACGATCGCACGGACCCGATCGGATGGATGTTACCGCCCTGACGTTGAACGCCCTCTCGTGGCTCGCGCTGCTCTGCCTGATCCTGGCGGCGGGGGGCTGCCTCTACGGGCTGGCGGCCGCCTTCTGCGCCGGCCGTTACGCGGCCCGACCCGTCCCCGCCCTGACGCCCGGCGCCCCCCGGCCCTCCGTGACGGTGCTCAAGCCCCTGTGCGGGCTGGAGCCATCGCTCTACGGGAATCTCGAGAGTGTCCTGCGCCAGGATTATGCCGGCCCGGTCCAGATCGTGTTCGGCGTCCAGAAGGCCACCGATCCTGCGATCGGCGTGGTGGAGCAACTGAAACAGGCTTATCCGGCGGCGCGCATCGACCTCGTGATCGACGCCCGCCAGCACGGCTCGAACCGCAAGGTCTCGAACCTCATCAACATGTCCGAGCGGATTGCCCACGATGTGGTGGTATTGGCCGACAGCGACATGGTGGTCGGTCCCGATTATCTGGAGCGCCTGGTCGCCGAGCTGTCGCAGGACGGGGTCACCGGAGTCACCTGCCTCTACCACGGGGTGCCGGCCTTCCGGGGCCTCTACGACCGGCTCTCGACGCTGGCGATCGACACCCACTTCCTGCCCAACGTCGTGATGGGCCTGAGCCTCGGGCTGGCCAAGCCCTGCTTCGGCTCCACGGTCGCCTTCACCCGGGCGAGCCTGGAGGCGGTGGGCGGCTTCCGCACCTTCCGCAACGACCTCGCCGACGATTACGCGATCGGCGCGGCGCTGCGCGGCCTCGGCGGCCGGGTGTCGATCCCGAGCTTCACCATCGGCCATACCAGCGTGGATACCGATCTCGGCGGCCTGTGGCGGCACGAACTGCGCTGGAACCGCACCATCCGCACCGTCGACCCGGCGGGCTATGCCGGCTCGATCGTCACCCACGCCTTCCCGCTCGCCGTCCTGGGCGCCCTGCTGTCCGGCGGAAGCCCGGTCGCCCTCGGGGTGGCGGTCCTGGCTCTGGCGAGCCGCATCCTCCTCTGCCGGCAGCTGGAGCGGGCCTTCAACCTCGCCCCGCATCCCTACGGACTGTTGCCGATTCGCGACAGCCTGTCCTTCCTGAACTTCGCCTGGGCCTTCGTGTCGGGGGCGGTGACATGGAAAGGTCATGATTATCACGTGGTTGCGGATGGCACCCTGATCCCCGACGCGGAGCTCGGCAGCGACGCCGGCGCGCCGCTCCGCTGAACGCACCCAATTCTCCTCCGCCCCCTCCCCCGCATTGCCCTGAGGCCTTGAACCCCATGCGCACGCTCTTCCTCCAGGCCCCCACCTTTGACGGTTTCGACGGCGGTGCCGGCTCCCGTTACCAGGCCAAGCGCGAGATCAAGTCGTTCTGGTACCCGACCTGGCTGGCCCAGCCGGCCGCCCTGGTGCCGAACTCGAAGCTGATCGACGCGCCGCCGCACAACATCAAACTCCCCGAGATCGTGGCGCAGGCCAACGATTTCGACCTCGTCGTGCTCCACACCTCGGTGCCGTCGTTCAAGTCCGACGTGAAGACGATCGAGGCGCTCAAGGCCGCCAACCCGAAGCTGATCGCCGGCCTGATCGGCGCCAAGGTCGCGGTCGACGCCGCCGGCGCCATGGCCCAGGCCCCGGTGGTCGATTTCTGCGCCCGCAACGAGTTCGACTTCACCGTCAAGGAAGTCGCCGACGGCGTGCCGATGGCGCAGATCAAGGGTCTGTCCTATCGCGATGCCAACGGTGTCGTGGTCCACAACGAGGACCGCGAGATCATGACCGACATGGACCAGCTGCCCTTCGTCACCAGCGTCTACAAGCGCGACCTGGAGATGGAGAAGTACTTCATCGGCTACCTGAAGCACCCCTACATCTCGTTCTACTCGGGCCGGGGCTGCAAGAGCCGCTGCACCTTCTGCCTCTGGCCGCAGACGGTCGGCGGCCACACCTACCGCACCCGCTCGGTCGCCCACGTGATCGAGGAGATCAAGTACTGCCTGAAGGAGTTCCCCCAGACCAAGGAGTTCTTCTTCGACGACGACACCTTCACCGACAACCTGCCGCGCGCCGAGGAGATCGCCCGCGAGCTCGGCAAGCTCGGCGTCACGTGGTCGTGCAACGCCAAGGCGAACGTGCCGCGTGAGACCCTGAAGGTTCTCAAGGAGAACGGCCTGCGCCTGCTGCTGGTCGGCTACGAGTCCGGCAATCAGACCATCCTGCACAACATCAAGAAGGGCATGCGGGTCGAGGTCGCCGAGAAGTTCACCCAGGATTGCCACGACCTGGGCATCGCCATCCACGGCACGTTCATCCTCGGCCTGCCGGGCGAGACCCGGGAGACGATCCAGGAGACGATCGCCTTCGCCAAGCGGATCAACCCGCACACGATCCAGGTCTCGCTGGCGGCGCCCTACCCGGGCACCTTCCTGTACAAGCAGGCGGTGGAGAACGGCTGGCTCGACATCGAGAACGCCGAACTGGTCGACGAGAACGGCGTGCAGGTCGCGCCGCTGCACTACCCGCACCTCTCGCATACTGAGATCTTCACGTCGGTGGAGGAGTTCTACAAGAAGTTCTACTTCCGGGCGCCGAAGATCGCCTCCATCGTGGGCGAGATGGTGCGCTCGCCCGACATGATGAAGCGCCGCCTGCGCGAGGGCGTCGAGTTCTACCGCTTCCTCAAGGAGCGCCAGGGCACCGCGAAAGCGGCGTAAGTCAGGGGTCCGGGGCCCGCGGCCCCGGCGGGGAGCGGGGCAGAGCCCCGCCCCTCTTCCCAGGGCTCCGCCCTGGACCCGCGAGAGGGCTTGCCCTCTCGACACCCATGACCGAGGTAACCGTGAAGCGTCTGGTCGTCACCGCGGATGATTTCGGGCTGAGCCCTGAGGTCAACGAGGCCGTCGAGCAGGCCCATCGCGACGGGATCCTCACGGCGGCGAGCCTGATGGTCTCGGCGCCGGCCGCCGCCGATGCGGTGGCGCGGGCGAAGCGGATGCCGTCCCTGCAGGTCGGGCTGCACCTCGTCCTCGTGGAGGCGTGGCCGACCCTACCGGCCGCCGAGCTGCCTGACCTGACCGATGCGGCCGGCCTGATGCGGGCCGACATGGCCAAGCTCGGCCTCGACTTCGCCCGCAGGCCCGCGGCCCGGCGCCAGCTCGCCGCCGAGATCAGGGCGCAGTTCGAGGCCTATCGCGCGACCGGCCTGCCGCTGGACCACGTCAACGCCCACAAGCATTTCCACGTCCACCCGCTGATCGCGGGTGCGGTGCTGCGCATCGGCCGCGCCTTCGGGATGCGTGCCCTGCGGGTGCCCCGGGAGCCGCGGGAGATCCTGCGCCGCGCCGAGCCCGGCGCCCGCCCCCGCCCGGCCCTCGACATCGCGCCCTGGGCGGCTTTGCTCGCCGTCCGCGCCCGGCAGGCCGGCCTGCTGATCCCGGACCGGACCTTCGGGCTCGCATGGTCCGGCGCCATGACGCCGGCCCGGGTGGCGGCTCTCTTGCGGCATCTCCCGGATGGGCTGACCGAACTCTACACGCATCCGGCTACGGCGGGTGGATTTCCGGGCGAGGCGCCGGGTTACCGGTACACGCAGGAACGTGACGCGCTGATAGCGCCAGCGTCGATCGCGGCCGTCGAGGCGTTTGGGACTGTTACGGGCGGGTTCTCGGATTTCGCGTAGCGTTTCAGCTTAAATTCGCGCCGCAAGCGGATGATCGTGCAGAGCGCCGTCGACCGTAACCAAAAGACAGCCCTCGACCTGACATTGCGCGAGCAACATGCGATCGAACGGATCCTTCGTCGGCGGGAGTGACTCAACAGAAACGAGGGCGTGAGCTTGCGTGATGGGCACGATCCCGATCTCCAAAGCTTGCAACGCCGAAGGCAGCAGAGCCAATGACATCCTTGGATTGAGCTTACCAAGGCGTGTCTTGATCGCAATCTCCCAAAGGCTCGCTACGCTTGCATAGGGATCGCTGTCGTCTTGGCTCAGCAACCGGGCAATCTTCGGACTCCGTAAATGCAAGCGTCGACCGATCACGGCGAGCAGAATATGCGTGTCGAATAGGAATTTCATGGCTCGGGCAGCGGCCGAATCAGAAAATCCTCCGGCAATGGATCGTCAAAGTCATCGGGTATGGACGGAAACGGATCTGTGATCCCGTGGGCGCGCAGGAATGCTGCGCCCGCCTCCAGGTTGAGCCCACCCTTCCGGCGATGCGGTACAAGGTCGAGCACCGGTCGACCGTTGCGCGTCACGACGATGGTCTCACCGCCTTCGACACGCGCAGCCAGTTCCGCGAGGGTCGGGGCTGCTTCTTCCAGAGCGATCGTCGTCATGCCAAGAGGTTAGGATGCGCGGCGCGCGATGGGAAGATCCGGCTTGGTCCCTATGACGATCGCGGACGTCGATCCCACCAGTGAGCCCGCCCGCGCCTGCCTCGCCGCCTACTACGCCGAACTGGCGACCCGCTTCGTCGGCGGCTTCGACGTCGCCCTGTCCTGCGATCCGGAGGCCGCCGCCATGATGCGGCCCCGCGGCACCTTCCTGCTCGCCGTCGCGGGCGGCCTCCCGGTCGGCTGCGTCGGCTTGAAGGGCAACGGCGGCCCGGTGGCGGAGATCAAGCGGCTCTGGATCGACCCCGCCGCCCGGGGCCTCGGCCTCGCCCAGCGTCTGATGCAGGCGGCCGAGACAGCGGCTCGCGACCTCGGCATCCGGACGCTGCGTCTCGACACCAACAGCGCCCTTCCCGAAGCGCTCGCGCTCTACCGGAAGGCGGGCTGGGTCGAGATCGACCGCTTCAACGACGACCCCTACCCGGACCACTTCTTCGAGAAGACCCTCTAACCGAGGCCTACTTGGCCGGCACCGGATCCTTCAACCCGGTGCTCTTCCGCAACGCCGCGCCGGCGGCCTTCTCGGCCTCGGGACGATCCTCATCGGGCTGAGCCGGCGGTTCGCCCAGCGTTGCCGGCACCACGAAGAAAGCCGCCACCAGGGTGAAGAACAGCGACAGCGCGAGCAGCTTGCCCATGCTCGCCGTGCCCGGATGGCTCGACAGGACCAGCGACCCGAAGGCGCTGCCGGTGGTCAGCGCCGAGAAGAAGATCGCCCGGGTCAGGCTGGAAGCGAGCATGTCGGTCACGCCGGCCCGCCACGCGATCACGTAGTAGATGTGGAACGCCACGCCGACTGCCAGCATCAGCGGCAGCGCGATGATGTTGGCGAAGTTGAGTGGCATGCCGACGATGCGCATCGCCATCAGCGTCCAGAGGGTCGCGATCACCAGCGGACCCAGCGTCATCGCCACGTCCCACGGCTTGCGCAGCGCGACCGACAGGATGACGAAGATCAGCACGAGGGCCGTCACCGCCGCCTGAACGAAGGCGCCCAGGATCGTGTAGCTCGACTGAGTCGTGGCCACCGGCGCGCCTGTGGCGTGCGGGGCGACCTTCAGAACCTCATCCGAGAAGCGGCGCAGCACGGCATCGTCGTTCGAATCGCCCTTCGGATGGACCTCGATACGCGCGCGCCCATCGGCTGCCACCCAGTCGGCCTTCAACTGCGGCGGCAGGTTGTCCAGGGTGATTTTTTCCGGGTGCAGCAGGTCGCGCAGGTGTGCCAGCAGCGGCCCGAGATCCTTGGTCAGCGCCACGGAGGCCGCCTCGCGCTGCGTCACCGGGCCGGAGGCGAGCTTGTCGAGGGTGCCGGCGAGCTCCTTGGCGGCCTGCGCCCCCGTCTGGTCCCCCTTGGCATCGTTCGAGATCCCGTTCAGCGCCGTGGCGGCATCCTTGAGCGCCTTGACGTTATCGGCATCGGTAGGCGGTGGCGGCCGACGTCCAGGGTTGAGCACCGGATCGAGAAGCTGCGCCGTGTCGGCGATCTGCGCGAGCTTCTTGTCCTGGTCGCGCGGCACGAAGGTGTCGATGCTGTTGACCGAGGCCGTGACCGGCAGCCCCATCAGCGTCTTCGACAGGCCCGGGACGGCTTCGACGCTCGGTGCCAGCACGTCGATGAAGTTCGGGCTGGTCTCGGGGTTCTTGATCAGATCGAGATAGGTCGCGATCGACTGCGTCTTCGCGCTGCGCAGGTGCATCGGGTTGGAATCGAACGGCAGGTGCCAGAGCAGCGGCGCGCCCGCGAGCGTGATCAGGCCGACCGCGATCAGGATCGGCTTGCGATGCTCGATGATCCAGGGATCGACGCCGACCAGCCAGTCGGTCTGCACCGCGGCCTTCTCGGCCTTCGGATTGAACACGGCGATCAGGGCCGGGAGCAGCGTCAGGGCGAACAGGTAGGCCACGATCATGCCGACGCCGGCGATGAGGCCCAGTTCGGAGACGCCGCGGAAGGCCGTCGGCAGGAAGGCGAAGAAACCGGCCAGCAGCGAGATGGCCGCCAGCGTCAGCGACCAGCCGACGCCGCGGGCTGCGGCCCGGAGCGCGGCGCCGATCTCGGGCTGCTCGAAGCGGTCGGCCCGGTAGCGCACGGCGAACTGGATGCCGAAATCGATGCCGAGCCCCACGAACAGCGCCGCGAAGGCCACCGAGATCGGGTTGAGCTCGCCGACCATCGCCAATCCGAGGCCCGCGGTGACGATCAGACCCGCAAAGGTCGTGATCAGCACGGCCGAAACCAGGGGGGCGGAGCGTAGGGCGAGCCAGATGAACAGGACGATCGCGCCGACCGTGACGCTGTAATTGACGCCCGCATCCTCCGAGAGCGTCGCGAATTCCTCGTCGGCCACCGCCACCGTGCCGGTCAGCCGCATGCGCAGGCCGTGCTCGGAATCGATCCTGAGATCCTGGGCGACGTTCCGGATCAGCTTGGTCGCCTGGTAGCCGGGCTCCAGGGCGTTGAAGTCCAGCACCGGCTGGATGACCACGAACTTCATCTTGTCGGTGACGCTGCTCTGTCCGTTGGAGAGCAGCTCCTGCCACGACATCCGCGCCGGCTGCCCGGCCAGCACCTTCTTCAGGGTGGCATCGATCTGCCCCATGGGCTTCTCGAGATCCTCGAGCTTGGCGTCTCCGGTCTTCACGCCGCGGGCGCCCAGCGTCAGAACCCGCATCACGCCGCGCAGCGACGGGTCGGCGGCGAGCGGGCCGAGCAGCCCCTGCTGCTGGGTCAGCGATTCGAGGGTCTTGTCGAGATCCGCCTGCGACATCAGCAGCAAGCCGTTCTTGTCGAAGAACGGGCCGCCATCCGGCCGATAGACCGTCTCGATCAGATTCTTATGAGCGGTCAGCGCCTTGGCGAGGTTGGCAGCCGCCTCCTCGGTCTCCTCGGGCGTCTGCCCGTCGATGACCGCCACGATGGTGTTCGACCGCTGCGGGAAGGCCTGCTCGAAATTGATCTCGTCCTGGCGCCAGGGCTCCTTCGGATCGATCAGGCGCTCGACATCGGTGTTGATCCGGAACAGATGCGCCGCGACTCCGGCGCTCGCGACCGTGACGAACGCCACCAGGGCGATCACGATCCACCGATACCGTACCGAGAACGCGACGAGACTTTCGATCACGAGCACCCTGCCTGTTCGCCCCGGACACGCACACGGCGCGGCCGACACATACCATCGAACATATCGAACGCCTCGGGATCCCGGAGACCGGCTCCGGCAGGGCTCAGTGCCCGCGTGCCGATCGCCCCGCAATCCGTTCGGATGCGGACCGGGGTCGAGGAAGGCCGCGTGGTCCGCCCCGGACGCACGACACGCGTCCACGCGCCGATCGCGGCCGAAATGGATCGCGGCGCCGCCATCCACCAGAGGCCACGGCTCGGGCCACGGCTTGCATCGCTGCCCCGAGGTTCAGTAAAGAGGGTGGTGCCAGATTGCAACGCGGCCGAGCCGGTCCGGCCGCCGGGGATGATATGTGCGCTGGCGCACGGCGTCAGTTGCATCGCGGCCGGAATTCCGGATGTCCGGTCGCATTGCCGACGCAATGCACGTGCTGTCCTCAACGTCTGAATGTCCCCGCCCACGCGGTCGCCCTAGGCGGCTCATGTGGCACCGTTGCGTCAGGCGCGGAATAAGATGTCATCGTGCCGCCGAAACAGGGCCGATTGAGATTAGTTCCAAGCTAGATCGCTGGAAATCGCGTTTTTTTTCGTGTTAAGCACCCCGATGCCTCCGGGGCCGACGAAGTGAAGGAGCCGCTATCTTGGGTATCCCCCTCCGGTACGTCGCGAAGATCGGCGGCTATATCCTGAAACAGCACCTGACGGGTCGCAAACGCTACCCGCTCGTGATGATGATGGAGCCGCTGTTCCGCTGCAATCTCGCTTGCGCCGGCTGCGGGAAGATCGATTACCCGGACGAGATCCTGAACAAGCGGCTGCCGGTCGCTGACGCGCTCGAGTCGGTACGCGAGTGCGGCGCCCCCGTGGTGGTGATCGCCGGCGGCGAGCCGCTCCTGCACAAGGATCTGCCGCAGATCGTCGAGGGCATCATCGCCCAGAAGAAGTTCGCGATCGTGTGCACGAACGCGCTGCTCCTTGAAAAGAAGATCAAGGAGTACAAGCCCAGCCCGTACTTCACGTGGTCGATCCATCTGGACGGCGACAAGGAGATGCACGACCAGTCGGTGTGCCAGCGCGGCGTCTACGACAAGGCGGTGGCGGCGATCGCGAAGGCCAAGGAGATGGGCTTCCGCGTCACCATCAACTGCACCTTCTTCAACAATTCCCAGCCGGAGAAGATCGCCGACTTCTTCGACAGCGTGACCCGCATGGGCATCGACGGCATCACCGTCTCCCCGGGCTACGCCTACGAGCGCGCGCCGGACCAGAAGCACTTCCTGAACCGCAAGGCGACCAAGGATCTGTTCCGCGGCGTGTTCCGGCACGGCAAGGAGAAGGGCCGCGAGAAGTGGACCTTCCAGCAGTCGGGCCTGTTCCTCGACTTCCTGGCCGGCAACCAGACCTACCATTGCACCCCGTGGGGCAACCCGACCCGCACCGTGTTCGGCTGGCAGAAGCCCTGCTACCTGCTCGGCGAGGGCTACGCGGCGACCTTCAAGGAGCTGATGGAGGAGACCGACTGGGATTCCTACGGCACGGGCAACTACGAAAAGTGCGCCGACTGCATGGTCCATTCGGGCTACGAGGCCTCTTCGGTGGTCGATTCGGTCCGCAAGCCGTGGAAGCCGCTGGTGCATGCGATTCGCGGCATCAAGACCGACGGCGCGATGGCCCCCGAGGTCAGCCTGGAGAACCAGCGCCCCGCCGAGTTCGTGTTCTCGCGCAACGTCGCGCAGAAGTTGTCCGAGATCAAAGCGGCCGGCGTCGACACCAAGCAGGAAGCCCGCAAGCGCACTGCCGCCTGATCGGCCCGGCACGGACGGAATTCGAACCCGCGGCCGAAAGGCCGCGGGTTCTACTTTTTCGGGGTGTCGGGCCGAGTTTGCGGTATGCTCTTAGCTGACGCGCCCCACCTTTCCCGGACAGGTGGAGCGCCAGCGGAACCTGATTCGGGACCTGGCGCAGGAAGCGCAGCGCAAGCGGCCCGCGTTGATCCAGGCGGACGCTTCGCGACGTCTTGTGCTGGGTCCCGGGTCTCGCATTCGGCTTACGCGGCCTGCGCCCGGGAAAGGGTCCGGGGCGTGGGCTGACCGGAGCTTGGAAGCCATCAGCTGCCGCGCAGCGCTTCCAGAACTTTGCCGCCGGGGCGGCCGGTCGGGGTCATGCCGAGGCGGCGCTCCACGTCCTTGATCGCGTCGCGGGTCTTCTGGCCGACCTTGCCGTCCGGCTCGCCGACATCGTAGCCGCGGGCAGCCAGCCGGGTCTGGAGATCGCGCCGCTCGGCCCGGGACAGGGGCGGATCGTCGGTCGGCCACGCCGCCTGGACACCCGCCTTCCCGCGCAGCCGGTCCGACAGAACCGCGATGGCGAGGCCGTAGGATTCGGCGGCGTTGTACGAGTAGATCGCGTCGAAGTTCTTGGTGACCAGGAAGGCCGGACCATCGATCCCGGCCGGCGCGATGATCCCGGCGGGCCCCTCCCCCGAGAGCGGGCGGCCGTCCATGCGGGTCACGCCCAGCGAGGCCCAATGGGCGACCGGTTTCTTGTTCTTGCGCCCGGCGGACGCGACGCTGAAGCCGCGCGGCAGCTTCACCTCGTAGCCCCAGACCTGCCCGTTCTGCCACTTGGCGACGTGCAAGAAGTTCGCCGTGGACGCGACCGCGTCGGCCACCGAATCGACCACGTCGCGCCGCCCGTCGCCGTCACCGTCGACAGCGAGGCGGTGATAGGTGGTCGGCATGAACTGGGTCTGGCCGAAGGCCCCCGCCCAGGAGCCGGTGAGCCGTTCCGGCGCGATGTCGCCGCGCTCGATGATCCGCAGCGTGGCAATCAATTCGCCGCGGAAGAAGTCGCGGCGGCGGTTGCCGGAGCAGGCGAGGGTCGCGAGCGACTGGACCAGCGGCATCTTGCCGAGGTTCTTGCCGAAGTTCGACTCGACCCCCCAGACCGCCGTGATCGTGTAGCGATCGACGCCGTAGCGCGCCTCGGCCTGCGCCAGGGCGGCCGCGTTCTGGCGCATCGCCGCCCGCCCGTCCTCGACACGCTCGTCATCGACCAGGGCCGCCATGTAGTCCCAGATCGGCGTCTTGAATTCGGGCTGCGCCTGGGACAGCTCGATCACCTTGTCGTCGTAGCTGATGCCGCTGGTGGCCGACCGGAAGGTCTGGGCGGACACGCCGGCGGCTGCCGCCTGGGCCTGGATACCGGCGAGGCAACCGTCGAAATCCGCCCGCGCCGGCTGGCTCACGGCGAGGAGACCGAACCCGAGCGCGAGGCCCGGCCCGAAGCACTGATGGCGCATCCTGGCGTTCCCGTATGTCGCCCCTGGTGTAGCGGCCGAATCAGGCAGCACCAGGGTTAACCGCGCGTTAGCGCAGCTCACGTTGGGCGGACACGCGACCGGGCCGTTTCGGTCCGCACGCGGGATGCACAGGAAAGTCTTGATGCACGTCTCCAGCGCCGGAAGACGCGTGTCCACAGTCCCGGGCATCGATCCTTGAACAGGTGGCGTCGTCGATCGGCGCAGAGTCCCGGCCCGCACCGCGCAGCAGAGGCGGCACGATCCCGAGACATTGATTTGAGCGCCCGCGCCACGGCGGCGTTTCCAATTAAAACGCATCTGATTTTTTTTGGACTCGGGAATTTTGTTCATTTATAGATGCAAACTTCGTATCTGGGCAACCGAATCATATCTTCAAATCCGGACATTAGTGATGTCGATCGTCAAAAAAATCATCGCCTGCTTCGCGATATTGATCTTTATTACAGTAATTGGTAGCGCTCTTAACTATAGAAAGCTGTCATTTATCGAAAAATCGATTGAATGGTCGGAGCACACCTACGACGTTCTGAGCGTGAACGCGCTCCTGCTCTCCAGCATGATCGATCGCGAGACCGGTGTGCGGGGCTACCTGATATCGGGCGACCGCAAGTTCCTCGAACCGGTGGAGAAGGGCGCCCAGGCCTTCGCGGCGGCCGCGCAGCGCCAGCGGACCCTGACGGCCGACAACGCGGCCCAGCAGGCGCGTGTCGGACGCATCGAGGACCTGGCGCGCCGCTGGCAGGCGGAGGTCGCGGATCCGGAGATCGGTCTGATGGGGCAGGCGGCCACGCAGGCGGAGGCGCGGGCCCGTGCGGCTGCCGGCGGCGGCAAGACCTTCATGGACGGCATCCGGGCCGAGGTCGCGGAGAGCGACGCGACGGAGCGCGCCCTGCTGAAGACGCGTCAGGCCGATGCGGCCGAGGCGTTCTCGGTCTCCTACCTGTCGATGGTGATCATCTTCCTGGTCCTGCTCGGCAGCGCCGTCGGCAGCGCGTACGCGCTGACCCGCCTGATCGCCATCCCGACGCGCCGGATGACCGACGTGATGGGCGACCTGGCCAACGACAAGCTCGACGTCGCGGTGCCGAGTCGCGACCGCACCGACGAGATCGGCCGCATGGCGGCGGCGGTCGAGGTGTTCAAGCAGGCGCTGATCGCCAAGCGGGCAGCCGATGCGGCGGCCGCACAGGAGAGCGAGGCCAAGGCACGCCGCGTCGCGCATCTCGACGCGACGCTCAAGGGCTTCGAGTCGCAGGTTTCGGGGCTGACGCAGGCGCTGGCCGGCGCCGCCACGGAACTCGAGGCGACGGCCCAGTCGATGACCGGGGTCGCCGAGGAGACCGACGTGCAGGCCCTTGCGGTCGCGAGCGCGGCCGAGCAGGCCTCGACGAACGTCAACACGGTCGCGGCGGCGACGGAGGAGCTGTCGAGCTCGATCCGTGAGATCAACGGCCAAGTCTCCCGCGCGGCCGCGGCCGCCGGCGCGGCGGCGCGTGAGGCCGTCCAGACCGACGGCGCGGTCAAGAGCCTGGCCGAGACCGCGGAGAAGATCGGCAGCGTGATCGCCCTGATCTCCAACATCGCCAGCCAGACGAACCTGCTGGCGCTCAACGCCACGATCGAGGCGGCGCGGGCCGGCGATGCGGGCCGCGGCTTCGCGGTGGTGGCCACCGAGGTCAAGGAACTCGCCGCCCAGACCACCCGCGCCACCGGCGAGATCGGTGCGCAGATCGCCGAGATCCAGGCGGCGACCGGCGACGCGGTCCGGGCGATCCAGTCGATCGCCCGGACGGTGGCCGAGATCGCCACCAGCTCGACCGCGATCGCCGCCGCGATGGAGCAGCAGGGCGCCGCCACCCAGGAGATCGCGCGCAACGTTCAGGAGGCCGCTTCGGGGACGGGTCAGGTCACCAGCAACATCGGCGAGGTCAAGCGCGCCGCCGGCGAGACGGGCTCGGCGGCCTCCCAGGTGCTCGGCGCGGCGCGGGGGCTCTCGCAGTACTCGAACGACCTGGGCCGCGCGGTCGCGACCTTCCTGGCCGATGTGAAGGCGGCGTGACAACGGTTTCGAAAGGTCGAGCCCCAGCCTTTTCAAGGTGTTTTGGCCGGCGGCAAAGGCCGCCATCATCGGCCCTAACGTACTGAAAGAGCTGAGTCTTTTCCCATCCCCCTTGTGGGGAGGGCCCGGGGGTGGGGGTGGTGCAGGATGGAGCGCCCCGGTGCAGTCTGCGCCACCCCCACCCGGGATCTGCAAATCCCAAACGCCTCCCTACAAGCTTGAGCGATCCCGGGTAAGCCTGGGGAGGAGCGCGCGCTTGGCCTCTGTCCCCATGCGCCCACAAACACCTTAAAAGGGCTGGGCCGAGCCCTTTGGGATCTCTTCAAGGATACAGTTCAAGGGCCGGGCCTCGCCAGAGAACGGTGAGGCCCGTGGCTCATCCGCTCAGGCCCATTCCCGCTGTGCGAGCTTCTGCTCGTAGGCGTCGATCGCCGAGGCGCGTTCCAGGGTCAGGCCGATCTCGTCGAGTCCGTTCAGGAGGTTGTGCTTGCGTCCGGCTTCGATCTCGAAATGCAGGCTGCCGCCATCCGGCCCCCGGATGGTCTGCGCGTCCAGGTCGATCGACAGGGTGGCGTTGGCGCCGCGCTCGGCGTCCTCGAACAGCTTCTCCAGATCCTCCGGGGCGACGGTGATCGCCAGGATGCCGTTCTTGGCGCAGTTGTTGAAGAAGATGTCGGCGAAGCTCGTGGAGATCACGCAGCGGATGCCGAAATCGGCCAGCGCCCAGGGCGCGTGCTCCCGGGACGAGCCGCAGCCGAAATTGTCGCCCACGACCAGGATCTTGGCGTTCCGGTAGGCCGGCTGGTTCAGCACGAAATCCGGGTTCTCCGAACCGTCCTCGCGGAAGCGCATCTCGGCGAACAGGCTCTTGCCGAGCCCCGTCCGCTTGATCGTCTTCAGGTATTTGGCCGGGATGATCCGGTCGGTGTCGACGTTGATCGTCCGCATGGGCGCCGCGACGCCCTCCAGGGTCGTGAATTTGTCCATCGTCTGCACGCTCGCGCGATGTGGCTGTCGGCCGAGGGTTTATCAGCGCCGCGTGCCCGCCGGAAGCGTCAGGCCAGACTCGCTGCGTCGGCCCGTGACAGGGTGCCGTCGTGCAGCGCCGAGGCCACCAGGGCGCCGGCGATCCCGGCTTCGCGCAACGCCCGCAGGTCGTCCGGCCCGCGCACGCCGCCAGCCGCATAGAGGCGGCGATCCGGGGCCCGCGCCTGCAGGGCCGCGAGCGCCGCGAGGTCGGGGCCGCTGCCGGCGCCGACCTGGGCCAGCGTCATGGCGATCACCTCGGGCGGCCAGAGCGACGGGTCGTCGTGGAGGGCCGCGGGGCCGAGGCGCTCAGCGCCACGCGTGTCGAGGGAGAGCACCGCGCGGTCTCCGAAACGCGCCGGCAGGCCGGCATCTGCCTGGCTCTCGCTGCCGATCACCGGCCGTCCGAGGCCGGTCGTCAGGAAGTCCGCGACGCCTTCCGGATCGGCGAAGCCCGCATCCACCCACAGGGCGACGCCCGGGCAGGCGCGGGCGATCGCCGTCAGCGCCACCAGATCCGGCGGCGCGTGGTCGATGATCGCGTCGAGATCCGCCACGTAGAGGATCTTGGCCGGCCAGGCGTCACACAGGCCGCGCGCCACCGCGTCGGGCGCAGACCCCTTTGCCAACGGCGTCTCGATCGGGGCATAGGAGGAGCGCTCGCCCCGGCGCGCCCGCACCACGCGGCCGCCCCGGAGATCGAGCACCGGGATCACCGCGAAGCCGGGGCGCCCGAATCCGTGGTCCATCGAGGCGTTCATCGCGGTCCCATGCTCTCACCATCCCTGAAGACGATCGGGTGGGACCTCGGCGGGGTTCACGTCAAGGCCGCGCTGGTGGAGGCCGGGCGCGTGGTCGCGGCCGTCCAGGTACCCTGCCCCCTCTGGCAGGGGCTGCCGGCCCTCGATCAGGCCCTCGCGCGGCTTCCGGACTGGGCCCGGACGGAGGCCCGGCACGCGGTCACCATGACGGGCGAATTGACCGACTGCTTCGCCGATCGGCGGGCCGGCGTGGCCGCGCTCGCAGGCTGGGCCGCGGCGCATCTCGATGGACCCGCGCGGATCTATGCCGGCCGCTCCGGCTTCGTCGCCCCGGAGGCGGCCGCGGAGGTTGCCGCCGCGGTGGCCTCGGCCAATTGGCACGCCACCGCGGCGCTCGCCGGCCGGATCGCCCCGGACGCGCTGCTGGTCGATATCGGTTCGACCACCACCGACCTGATCCCGATCGTGGGGGGGCGGCCGGCAGCAGCGGGCTACAGCGATTCCGAGCGGCTGGAGACGGGGGAACTCGTCTACACGGGCGTGGTCCGCACGCCGGTGATCGCGCTCGCCGACCACGCGCCCTTTGCCGGCCGGCGCACCCGGCTGATGACCGAGACCTTCGCCCATATGGCGGACGCCTACCGGATCCTCGGCCTGCTCCCCGAGGGGGCAGACCAGCAGACGAGCGGCGACCGCAAGGGCAAGTCGGTCGCCGAGAGCGGGACCCGGCTCGCCCGGATTGTCGGGCGCGACAGGGCGGAGGCCCCGGGCTCGGCCTGGGTAGCGCTGGCCGGGTATTTCGCCGAGGCGCAGCTGCGCCTGCTGCACGACGCGGCCGCGATTCTGCTCGGCCGGCCGGATTGTTCCGAGACGGCCCCCCTGATCACCTGCGGGGCCGGGGCCTTCCTGGGGGAGCGCCTCGCGGACCGGCTCGGCCGCAGAGCCGTGCCGCTGGTGGATCTTCTGGACGACCGGATCGCCGGCCCGCGCGACTGGATCTCGACCTGTGGGCCGGCGGTGGCGATCGGCCTCATCGCCGCGGAGGAAACAGTCGCATGAGCGCCATCAAGATCCTGGCTCGGATCCTCACCGCCCGGGTCGGGCCGCATATCGAGCTGGCCGTGGAGACGGAGACCGGCGAGGTTCTGAAGGTGCTCGCCACCGAGGAGCAGATCGACCGGCTGGTCGATGAGCTGGACGACATCCTCAACTCGCCCGCCGGGCCGGAGGATGACGGCCCGCCCGCGGCGGCCTGAGCCGGCCCGAGACCGGTCATGAGCCTGATCGCCGCCAAGATCGCCATCACCCCGACGCTGATGTGGGCAGTCTCGGCGGCGGCGCGCCGTTGGGGCAGCCTCGTCGGCGGCGTCCTCTCGGGGCTGCCGCTGACCTCAGCGCCGATCTCGATCTACCTCACGGTCGAGCAGGGCGAGCGCTTCGCCGCCGAGGCGGCCATCGGCTCGGTGGAGGGGTTGGGGGCGGTGACGCTCTGCTACCTCGCCTACGCCCTCTGCGCCCCGCGGATGGGCGCCGTCGCGTCCATCGGCCTCGCCCTGGCGGCTTTCGTCCTGGGCGGCTCCGTGCTGCACGGGCTCGTCCGGCCCGGCCTGTGGCTCGCCACGGCGATCGACCTCCCGGCGATGGCGCTCGTCGTCGCCCTGTGCCGGCGGCGCGCCGCGTCCGGTGTTTCGGCCCGCCGGCCGCCGCGCTGGGACATGCCGGCCCGGCTGGCGGCGGCCACGACGCTGGTCCTGCTGGTCTCGACCCTGGCGCCCCTGCTCGGACCGGGACTGAGCGGCGTCCTGGCGCCGATCCCGATCATCTCCTGGCCGCTCATCGTCTTCGCCCGGCTGCAAGATGGGGTTGGTGCCTCGCTCGACGTGGTGCGCGGCAGCGCCCAGGGGGCGTTCGGCGTCTTGGCCTTCTATATCGTCGTCCACGCGACGCTCGGGGCGATGGATCCGGTGCTGGCCTACACCCTGTCGATCGCGGTGTCGGCCGCCTGCGTTCTGCCGTGGCTGCTCGCGCACCGGAATCTGCGGGCGGCGTGATCGCGCGCAAACAAAAGGCCCGCCCCGATGCATCGGAACGGGCCTCGATCCAAGACGTGCGGTGGAGGGCCAGCCGTGAAGGCCGACCCTGCCGCGATCACTCGGCGGCGGCAGGCGCTGCGGCCGGGGCTTCCTTGGTCTTGTAGCGGTCGGTGCGCTCGACGATACGGGCCGACTTCCCGCGCCGGTCGCGCAGGTAGTACAGCTTGGCGCGGCGCACCTTGCCGCGGCGGACCACCTTGATCGAATCGATCATCGGGGAATGCACCGGGAAGACGCGCTCCACGCCCTCGCCGTACGAGATCTTGCGGACCGTGAAGCTCTCGTTGAGGCCGCCGCCCTGGCGACCGATGCAGACGCCTTCGTAGGCCTGGACGCGGGTGCGCTCGCCTTCCTTCACGCGGACGTTGACGATGAGCGTGTCGCCCGGCTCGAAATCCGGAATGGTCTTGGCCAGGCGCGCGACTTCCTCGCGCTCCAGCTGCTCGATGATGTTCATGGCATAGCTCCAGCCGTCGCGCCGTGACGCCCCTCATGGGCGGCCGGCACCAGGATTTCGGCGATCCTGTTGTGAGTTGGCCGGCTCTCTACAGGATCGTCCCCGGCTTGTCGATTGCCGTTGCGAAGCCCACGCGGGATGGCCGTCAGGCCGGCACGGCGCCGGCCTCGGGCAGCACGCAGTTCGACAGGAACGTCGCGAGGTCGTCGGTGATGTGATCGATATGCGGCTCGCGCACCGCCTCCTGCTCGAACGCCTCTCGATAGGGATCGATGATCTTGGGCACCACCAGGACGGTCGCCATGCCGAGGTCGTGCGGCACTGCGAGGTTGCGGGCGATGTCCTCGAACAACGCGGCGCGGGTCGGTTCGACGTCATGCGCCTTCAGGAAGCGTTCGTAGGTCGAGCGCTCGGGCTTCGGTACGAAATCGGCCGCCGCGATGTCGAACACGTCCTCGAAATGATCGAGGATGCCGAGCTTGGCCGCCACGTTCTCGGCGTGCCGGCGCGAGCCGTTCGTCAGGATCAGCTTGCGCCCCGGCAGCCGCTCGATCGCGTCGCCGAGATCCTTGTCGAGCTTGATCATCGAGTGATCGATGTCGTGCGCGAAATCGAGGAAGTCGTGCGGATCGACCCCGTCCTCGACCATCAGCGCCTTCAGCGTCGTGCCGTAGCGATGATAGAAGTACTTCTGCAGGGCGCGGGCCGAGATCCCGTCGAGCCCGTAGAGCCCCATCACGTAGAGCGTGATTCGCTCATCGACCTGCGGCCAGACCCGGGCGTCGCTCGGGTAGAGCGTGTTGTCGAGGTCGAACACCCAGGTGTCGACATCGCTGAACCCGCGCGCGCCGGGCGTGGTGAACTGAGCCTTGTCGGGGTGATGCACCGTATCCCTTTGGATTCGTCCCCTGGAAGGCAAGTCTGGACCGTTGCGGTCAAGCTCGCAACCCTGGCCGATTCGGGCCGATCGGGAGCAGGACAATGCGCGTGCGGGACGGAGGTTGCCGCCCCGCACGATTCCCTGCCGCGGCCGATGCTCAGCCCCGCCGGATCAGCGTGCCGGCACCGTAATCGGTGAACAGCTCCAGCAGCACCGCGTGGTTGACCTTGCCGTCGAGGATGACGACCGCCTCCACGCCGCGCTCGATCGCGTACATGCAGGTCTCGATCTTGGGGATCATCCCGCCCGTGATGGTGCCGTCGGCGATCAGGCGGCGGCAATCCTCAACGGTGAGTTCCGGGATCAGCTTCTTGTCCTTGTCGAGGACGCCCGGAACGTCGGTGAGCAGCAGCAGCCGCTTGGCCCGGAGCGCCCCCGCGATGGCACCCGCGAACGTGTCGGCGTTGACGTTGTAGGTCTGCCCATCCGCCCCGTAGGCGACCGGCGCGAGCACGGGAATCAGCTCGGCCTTGAGCACCGCGTCGAGGACGCCGCGCTCGACATGGTCCGGCTCGCCGACGAGGCCGAGGTCGATGGTCTGCTCCAGATGGCTTTCCGGATCGACCACGGTCTTCATCGCCCGCTTGGCCCGGACCATGTTGCCGTCCTTGCCGCACAGGCCGATGGCCCGCCCGCCCTCGGCCGAGATCCAGCCGACGATCTGCTTGTTGATCAGGCCGGCCAGGACCATCTCGACCACCTCGACGGTGGCCGCGTCGGTCACGCGCAGGCCGTTGCGGAACTCGGACTGGATGCCGAGCCGGTCGAGCATCTTGCCGATCTGCGGCCCGCCGCCGTGGACGACGATCGGCTTCAGCCCGGATTGCTCGAGAAGGACGATGTCCTCGGCGAAATCCTCGGCCGCGGACCGGTCGCCCATGGCGTGGCCGCCATACTTGATGACCACGATCTCTTGGTCGTAGCGCTGCATGTGGGGCAGCGCCTGGGCCAGGACCTCGGCGCGCACGTGGACGTTGGGGAGTTCGGTCATCGCGGTCCTTCGCCGATCCTTCGCCGATACTTGGGTCAGGGCCTGAGGGCGGGATTGCGCCTGCGCCCGTCGGGCGGTGGCGCTTCTACAGGAAGGCATCGGCACTGCGAAGCCGCTCCTGCGCCAATGCGAGCAAGAAAGCGCGATGCGCGGCGATGCGGCCCGAAAACCGCGGCGCCGGCGCAGGACCGATTCGCCGCCGCGGCCGGACCGTCAAAAAACAGTCACTCTTCCCGTGTGTTGCAATCGGGCGACAGGCTGGAGACGATCCAGGCTGGACCGGGTTGCACCCCCGTGATGCCCGGACCATGCTGCATTGCAGCAAGTCGGGGCCGAGCTGCCGAGAGGACCGGATGCGGATCGCGATGATTGGGGCCGGGTATGTCGGCCTGGTATCCGGGGCCTGCCTGGCGGATTTCGGCCACGGCGTGGTCTGCATCGACCGCGACCCGGACAAGATCGCGAGCCTGAACGCCGGCCGCATGCCGATCTATGAGCCGGGGCTCGACGCGCTGGTGGCCGAGAACGTCCGCCAGGGCCGGCTTGCCTTCCGCTCGATCATGCGCGAGGCCGTGGCCGAGGCCGACGCGGTGTTCATCGCGGTCGGCACCCCGTCACGCCGCGGCGACGGCTTCGCCGACCTCAGCTTCGTGTTCGACGCGGCCCGTGAGATCGCCGGCGCGCTCTCGGGGTTCACCGTCGTGGTCACCAAGTCCACGGTCCCGGTCGGAACCGGCGACGAGGTCGAGCGCATCATCCGCGAGGCCAACCCGTCGGCGGACTTCGCCGTCGTCTCCAACCCCGAGTTCCTGCGCGAGGGCGCGGCCATCTCGGACTTCAAGCGCCCCGACCGCATCGTGGTCGGCACCGAGGAGGCCCGGGCCGAGGCGGTGATGCGCGAGGTCTACCGCCCGCTCTATCTCAACGCCGCGCCGATCCTCGTGACCAGTCGCCGCACCGCCGAGCTGACCAAGTACGCCGCCAACGCCTTCCTGGCTGCCAAGATCACCTTCATCAACGAGATCGCCGACCTGTGCGAGGAGGTCGGCGCCGACGTGCAGCAGGTCGCCCGGGGCATCGGGCTGGACAACCGGATCGGCACCAAGTTCCTGCATGCCGGCCCGGGCTATGGCGGCTCGTGCTTCCCCAAGGACACCCTGGCGCTGGTCAAGACCGCCCAGGACGCCGGCACTCCGTTACGGCTGGTCGAGACCGTGGTGGCGGTCAACGACCAGAGGAAGCGCGCCATGGCGCGCAAGATCATTAGGGCGTGCGGCGGTTCGGTGCGGGGAAAGACGGTGGCGCTCCTCGGCCTGACCTTCAAGCCCGACACGGACGACATGCGCGACGCGCCGTCGCTGGCGATCGCGGCGGGCCTTCAGGATGCGGGCGCGACGGTGCGCGCCTACGATCCGGAGGGCATGGCGCATGCGCGGGTGCTGATGCCGGCTGTGGATTACGCCGAGAACGCCTATGCCTGCGCGGAGGGCGCGGATGCCCTGGTGATCGTCACCGAATGGAACGCCTTCCGGGCGCTCGATCTCGACCGGCTGCGCGAGGCCATGGCGTCCGGCGGATCGGCGCCCGTCCTGGTCGATCTGCGCAATATCTATGATCCCGAGAGCGCCGCACGCCACGGCTTTAGCTATTGCGGCGTCGGGCGAAACGGGGCGGGCGCCGTGGTGGACCCGTCCTGACCTCGCGATGATCCGAAGATCACTTCGGAAGATCTTCTGGCGGCCGCGGCGCGCTGCCGTCAGACGGGCTGCCGAAGGCGGGGCGAAACTGTGGCTTTCTGATGATCGTTTCAGCGTCTCCGCGGACGGTCGACCGGTCCAAACTTGGCATTCTGACCGCCGGGATTGGATAAGACGCTGATGAATACATGTCACAGCCTTGGGCAATTTCGCCGCACGGGGATGACCTCGCGTCCGGGCTGGTTGGACACCGCAATGGTGCCACAGTAAGGGGTGAGAGGGTACTCACTCGTCGCGAGCCGAGCCGACTTCCGATAACGAGCGTGTGCGAACCGAACGTGACACAACGTACAGATATTGCGATTGTCGGACGCGCATGCCGACTGCCCGGGGCCCCCAGTGTGGACGGGCTGTGGTCACTCCTCTCCGAGGGGCGCTGCGCCGTCAGCAAGGTGCCGGCCGACCGGTTCTCCCTGGAGCGGTTCGCGCATCCCCGCGCCCATGAGCGTGGCAAGAGCTACACTTGGTCGGCGGGCGTCATCGACGACGTATGGTCGTTCGACCCGGCGGTGTTCGGCATCTCGCCCCGCGAGGCCGAGCAGATGGATCCGCAGCAGCGCATGCTGCTGGAGCTGACCTGGGAAGCCCTCGAGGATGCGGGCCTGCGCCCGTCGAGCGTGGCCGGCAGCCATATCGGCGTGTTCGTCGGCGCCTCCTCGCTCGATTACGGCAACCTGCGCATCCTCGACGCGGCTTCGGGCGACGCCTACGCGGCCACCGGCAACACGCTGTCGATCATCTCGAACCGCATCTCCTACATCTTCGACCTGAAGGGTCCGAGCTTCACGGTCGACACGGCCTGTTCGTCCTCGCTCGTCGCCTTCGACAACGCCGTGCAGGCGATCCGGTCGGGCCGCGTCGACACGGCCGTCGTCGCCGGCGTCAACGTGCTGGCGAGCCCGTTCAACTTCATCTGCTTCTCCACCGCGCAGATGCTCTCGCGCACCGGCCTGTGCCAGGCGTTCTCCAAGAACGCCGACGGCTACGTGCGCTCGGAGGGCGGCGTGGTGTTCGTGCTGCAATCGGCCGAGGCCGCGCGGCGCAACGGCGCCACGGTCCGCGCCGTGGTGTCGGCCTCGGGGATCAACTCCGACGGCCGCACCACCGGCATCTCGCTCCCCTCGGGCTACGCTCAGGGCGCCCTGCTGGAGAAGGTCTACCGCGAGGCCGAGATCGGGCTCGACGACCTCGCCTTCATGGAAGCGCACGGCACCGGTACCCCGGTGGGCGACCCGATCGAGGCCTCGGCCATCGGCTCGAAGCTCGGCCGCGGCCGGCGGGCGCCGCTGCCGATCGGCTCGATCAAGACCAACATCGGCCACACCGAGCCGGTCTCGGGCCTCGCCGGCCTGATGAAGGCGACGCTTGCGCTGGAGCACGATCTCGTGCCGCCGTCGCTGCATGCGGCGGAGCTGAATCCCGACATCCCGTTCGACGAGTTGAACCTGCGCGTCGTGCAGGAGGCCATGCCGATCAGCCGCGGTTCGCGCGAGCGCTTCGCGGGCGTGAACTCCTTCGGCTTCGGCGGCACCAACGCCCACGTGGTCATCACCGACGCGCCGGCCTGGGCGACGCAGGTGGACGCCACCGTGCAGCCAAAGGCCCAGGTGCTGTTGCTCTCGGCACAGACCCGGGCCGCCCTGAACGAGCTCGCCCTGGACTACGCCGAGCGTCTCGAGGCCGAGCCGGCTCAGGTGCCGAAAGTGGCGGCCGCCGTCGCGCATCGCCGCGAGCGCATGCCGGCCCGCCTCGCCATCGCGCTGGACGGCAAGACCGACGTGGCCGCGGCGCTCCGCGCCATCGGCGAGGGCGAGGACACCCAGGACGCCTTCACCGGCACCGCGGTCGACCGCGTCGCCGAGGTGGCCTTCATCTATTCGGGCAACGGCAGCCAGTGGGCCGGCATGGGCCGCGAGGCCTACGAGGAGAACGCGAGCTTCCGCGCGACCTTCGACCGGATCGACACCCTGTTCCAGGTCTATTCGGACTGGTCGCTGAAGGACGCGCTCTACGCCGACGATCTCGACGAGCGCCTCGCGTTGACCAGCGTGTCGCAGCCGCTGATCTTCGCGATCGAGAGCGCCTCCACGGCCGCCCTCAAGGCCAAGGGCCTGATCCCGTCCTACGTGCTGGGCCACAGCGTCGGCGAGATCGCCGCCGCCGAGGCTGCCGGGATCCTCAGCCTGGAGGATGCGGTCCGGGTCATCTACTACCGCAGCCACCATCAGGAGACGACGCACGGCCAGGGCACCATGGCGGTGCTGCTGATGCCGGCCGAGGAGGTCGAGACCTTCCTCAAGGATTTCCCGACCCTCGACATCGCCGCCTACAACAGCCCGAAGGCCGTGACGGTCGCCGGGCCGGTGGCCGATATCGAGGCCGCCCTGAAGGCCCTGTCGCGCAAGCGCCGGCGCGGGCGCAAGCTCGACCTCGCCTACGCCTTCCACGGCCGGCTGATGGACCCGACCGAGAAGCCGCTGCTGCGCGACCTCGCCGGGCTGAAGGCCAAGGCCGGCACCACCGCGATGGTCTCCACTGTCACCGGTGAGGTGCTGGACGGTTCCCATTTCGGCGCCGGCTACTGGTGGCGCAACATCCGCGAGCCGGTCCGCTTCTCCGAGGCCGTGCAGGACGCCACCCGCCGCGGCGCCCGCGTGTTCGTCGAGGTCGGCCCGCGCGCGACCCTGATGTCCCATGTCGGCGACGCGGTCGAGCCGCTCGGCATCGAGACCGCCACGGTCGGCGTGATGCACCGCAAGGCGTCGGGCGGCGATCCGATCGCCAAGGCGGTCAGTGCCGCCCTGGTCCAGGGTGCGCAGGTCGACGAGTCCCTGCTGTTCGGCGACGCGCCGAAGGGCGACGTGCGCCTGCCGACCTATCCCTGGCAGCGCCGGCCGTTCCGCCTCGCCGACACCACCGAGGGCGTCGGCGCGATGAGCGCCCGCCCCTACCACCCGCTGATCGGCTCCCGCACGACCTTCGACGGTCTGGAATGGAACGGCTTCGTCGATCCCGCGACCGTGCCCGAACTGGAGGATCACAAGGTCGACGGCCAGGTGATCATGCCGGGCGCCGGCTTCGTCGAGATGGCGCTCGCCTGCGTTCGCGAAGCGATGCGCGACGACGAGGTCGTGCTCGCCGACTTCGAGATCGTGGCGCCGATGGTGTTTGCCGAGGAGGCGCTGCGCGAGGTCGCGGTGCGCCTGTCGGGCTCCGGCAACGGCATCCAGGTGCTGAGCCGCCCGCGCCTGACCCAGACGCCCTGGCAGCTCCACGCCCAGGCCAAGATCGTCGAGGGCACCTTCTCGGCGCCGAAGGTCCCGGACCTGAACGGTTTCAGCTTCGACACGGCCGGCGAGCACGTGCTCTCCGGCGACGCGCTCTACGCCAAGGCCCTGGCTTCCGGCCTCGCCTTCGGCCCGAGCTTCCAGCAGGTCGCCATGAGCGCCCGGCTGGACGACGCCACCATCGTGTCGGACCTGCTGCCGGCCGAGCCCGACACCCGCTACGGGCTGGTGCCGAACCGGCTCGACGCCTGCTTCCACGGGCTGATCCTGCTCTTCGCCGACCTGCTCGGCGAGAATGGCGGCAAGGCCTACATCCCGGTGCGCTTCGGCGAGGTCCGGCTGGTGACCCCGGGCGCCGTGATCGCCCGCTCGATCATCCGGACCCGCCGGTGCAACGAGCGTTCGATCCTGGCCGACTTCACCCTGCTCGATGCCGAGGGTGGGATCGTCGCCACGATCCGCGAGGGCCGGTTCCAGGCCCTCCGCGCCAAGACCGGCGGTGACCTCTCGGCCTTCGCGATCTCGCAGGTGCCGGAACTCGCCACCGAGCCGACGGCGATCCCGATGGAGCGCCGCCCGAGCGTGGCCGCCCGGCTGCGACCGCTGACCGCCGAATCGAAGGGCCCGGCCGATGCCGCCCTGTCGCCGGGGCACCTCCTGCTGGAGGGCTGGGCGACGTCGCTGGCCTACCGCCTCGCCGCCGGGCTGGCGCAGGGCGAGACCGTCTCGGCCCAGGACCCGCGCGTGCCCGAGGCCCTGCGCCCCTGGCTGCTGAACGCCCTTTACGCCCTGGAGAGCAGCGGGCTCGCCGAGCGCGCCGGCCAGAACTGGACGTTGGGCGACGGCTCCGCGCTGCCGGCCCCCGACGAGATCATGCGCTGGATCGCGGGCGACCATCCGGATCTCTCGGCCGAGCTGGTGCTGATCGCCGATGTCGGCGCCCTTGTGGACCGTCTGCTCGCCGGTAAGCTCACCGACGCGCCGGCCCTGCCGCAGGGAGCGATCGACGCCTTCGTGCTTCGCTCGGCCACCGCGCGCCACGGCGCCGACGTGGTCGCCGGCCTGATCGAGCGCAGCCGGAGCCAGCTCCCCAAGGAGCGGGCGCTGCGCGTGCTCCAAGTCGGGTTCGGCCCACTCTCGGCCCAGACCGCGACCTTCGCGGCCGCGGCCGAGGCTCGGCTCACCGTGTTCGAGACCGACCGCAGGCTGGCCGAGCGTGCCCGCCTGTCGCTGGGCCGCGCCGCTGCCGTGATCGAGGCGGCTGACGAACTTGCGCCCGGCAGCTTCGACCTGATCCTGGCGGCCGGCAGCCTGCATCGTGGTGACCGGGCCCTGCCGGGCCAGCTCGCCGGGGCGCTCGCCACCGGCGGCCTGCTGGTGGCGGTGGAGCCGGGATCGTCCCTGTTCCGCGACCTCGTGTTCGGCCTGACCTCAGGCTGGTTCGAGGAGGCGGTCGGCGGCCTGCCGGTCGGCCGGCTGGAGGATATCGAGGGCTGGCAGCGCACGTTGAGCGCCCACGGCCTCGTCAAGGTCGAGGTCGAGCGGTCGACCTCCGCCAACGGCGACGACCTGCTCCTGACCGCCGAGGCCCCGGTACGCCCGGGCCCGGCCCCGGCCCAAAGCTTCGCCTTCATCATCGGCTCCGACGACGAGTTCGCGGCCGAAACCGCCTCCTCCCTGGCGACCCTGTTGGTCGCGGGCGGCGTGCATGTCTCGATCATTCTCGACTCCGAGACCTCGCTGATGGAGCTGGAGCGGGAGACCCCCGACACGGTGGTGTTCCTGGCCGGCGCCTTCACCCGCGGCGGCGAGGCGTCCGAGCGCTTGCGCGACCGCTGCCTCAGCCTGAAGCGCTGCACCGAGCACCTTGGCGCGCGCCAGACCCGGTTGTGGGTCGTGGCGCCGGGCGCCACCCGCGATCGCGGCGGCCAGACCACCAACATCGAGGCCGGCGTGTGGGCCTTCTCCCGCACGCTCGCCAACGAGGCCCCAAACCTTGACGTTCGCCGCATCGACCTCTCCCCCGAGATGTCGTCGAAGCGTGCCTCCGAGCGCCTGCGTGACCTCATCCTCTCCGGCACTCCGGAGACCGAGATCGTGCTGGACGACGAGCAGACCCAGGTCGTGCGCTTCCATGCCGGCAAGCCGCAGCACCGGGATCCGGCGGATCTGATCCCGGCCGATGCCGCGCGCCTGGAGCGCAGCAACACCGGTGGTCTCAGCGAGATGGTCTGGGGTCCGGCCGAGCGCCGCGCCCCCGGCAAGGGCGAGATGGAGATCGCGGTCGAGGCCACCGGCCTCAACTTCCGCGACGTGCTCTGGGCGCTCTCGATGCTCCCCGAGGAGATCCTGGAGGACGGCTTCGCCGGTCCGCGACTCGGCCTTGAATGCGCTGGCCGCGTCACCGCGGTCGGCCCGGGCGTGAAGGGCTTCAAGGTCGGCGATCCGGTCGTCGCCTTCGCCCAGTCGGGCTTCGCCACCCACATCGTGGTGCCGGACCTCGTGGTCGCGCCGATGCCGCCGGGCCTCGACCCGATGGCGGCCGCCACCGTGCCGGTGGCGTTCCTCACCGCCTATTACGGACTCGTTTCCTGCGCCCGGATGCGGCGCGGCGAATGGGTTCTGGTCCATGGTGGCGCTGGCGGCGTCGGCTTGGCGGCGCTCCAGATCGCCAAGCTGAAGGGTGCGCGGGTGATCGCCACGGCCGGCTCCCGCGAGAAGCGGGCGTTGGTCAAGGCGCTGGGCGCCGAGCATGTGCTCGATTCCCGCTCCCTCGCCTTCGTGGACGAGATCCGGGCGATTACCGGAGACGGCGTCGACATCGTGCTGAACAGCCTGTTCGGCGAGGCGATGGAGCGCTCGCTCAACGCGCTGCGGCCGTTCGGCCGCTTCGTCGAGCTGGGCAAGCGCGATTACGTCGCCAACACCCATATTGGCCTGCGCCCGTTCCGGCGGAACCTCAGCTATTTCGGCGTCGATCTCGATCAGGTGATCCAGCACCAGGGCGATGACGGCGCGCGGATGTTCCGCGAGGTCATGGCCCTGTTCAACGACGGCGGCTTGAAGCCCCTGCCCTATCAGCCCTTTACGGCGGCCGAGACTTCGGACGCGTTCCGGCTGATGCAGCAGTCCGGCCATATCGGGAAGATCGTGATCAGCCCGCCCAAGGCCGGCACGATCATGAAGGATACGGCTAAGCCGTTCGTGGTCTCGGAGACGGGCGTCCACCTGCTCACCGGCGGCCTCGGAGGCTTCGGCCTGGAGGCGGCGCGCTGGCTGATCGACCGGGGTGCGAAACACCTCGTGCTCGCCGGCCGCAAGGGCGCGGCCACCGACGAGGCCAAGGCGATCGTCGCCGAACTCACGGCACGGGGCGTGACCGTCGAGGCCAAGGCCGTCGACATCACCAGCCGTGCCTCGGTGGATCGCCTGATCGCCGGGATCGAGCAGGGCGGCAAAAAGCTCGCGGGCGTGCTCCACGCCGCGGCGGTGCTTCAGGACGGCCTGATCGCCAATATCGACGCGGCTGCGCTCGACGCCGTGATCGGTCCGAAGGTGGTGGGCGCTCAACACTTGGACGCCGCGACCCGCGACCGGAGCCTCGACTACTTCGTCCTGTTCTCCTCGGCGACGACCTTCATCGGCAATCCCGGTCAGGGCTCGTACGTGGCCGCCAACGGCTTCATGGAGGGCCTCGCCCGCCAGCGCCGCCGTCGCGGCCTGCCCGCTCTGGCGGTGGCCTGGGGTGCGATCGGCGATGTCGGCATGCTCGCCCGCAACAAGGCGGTCATGGAAGGCCTCGCCGGTCGCGTCGGCGTCACGCCGATGGAGGCCCGCCGCTGTCTCGACCTGATGGCCGAGGCACTGGGGCACCAGGGTGCGTCCCCCGACGAGGCGGTCATCGCCATCGCGGCGATGCACTGGGGCAAGGCGCGCGAGCGTCTGGCCACCATGCGCTCGCCGAGCTACGCCGAACTGGGCTCCGACCAGCAGGCCGAGGCCGGCGGTGTCCAGGCGATCAACATCGGGGCGCTGCTCAAGGGCGGCGACCTCGACTCGGTCCGCAAGACCGTGTCGGACGCGATCGTCGAGGACATCGCCCGGATCCTGCGCCTGCCGAAGGACGACATCAGCCGCGTGCGCCAGCTCTCGGAGATCGGCCTCGACTCGCTGATGGGTGTCGAGCTCGGCGCCAGCCTGCAGGAGCGCTTCGCCCTCGATGCGCCGCCCGCGGGCCTGTCCTCGGGCATGACCGTCAACGAGCTGTCGGAGTCCTTAATTCAGGCGGTTTCCGCGCCCATGGACGAGGCGGCCGGTGTCGCGATGAGCCTCGTCTCGAAGCATATCGGTGGTGAGATCGATGCGGCGATGATGGCGCCGCTCCGGGAACTCATCGAGCAGACGTCCAGCCCGATCAAAGAGACCAACACATGACCGATACGGCACGGCCTGACGGCGGGCGCGCGGCGCTCGCCGGCTTCGTGACGAACCGCCTCGGGCGCGCGACGCCGCGCCCGGCACCCGCCAAGGCGGCCTCCCCGGCCGGGCGGTCCGCCGCGCAGAATTTCGAGAACCTGCCGGGCTACCGCGAATTGCAGCTCCAGCGTCAGGCGGCGCAGCTGATCGGCCTGGGCAACCCGTTCTTCCGCGTCCACGACGCCAAGGCCGGCGCGACCACCCGGATCGACCAGAAGAGCTTCACCAACTTCTCGTCGTACGACTACCTCGGCCTGAACGGTCACCCGCGGGTGAGCAACGCGGCGCGCGAGGCGATCGACGCCTACGGCACCTCCGCGTCGGCGAGCCGTGTGGTGGCCGGCGAGCGGCCGGGTCATATCAGCCTGGAGCAGGCGCTGGCCAAGCACTACCACACCGAGGGTTGCGTCGTGATGGTGAGCGGGCACGCCACCAACGTGACGACCATCGGCGCCCTGCTCGAAGCCGGCGACGTGATCTTCCACGATGCGCTGTCCCACAACAGCATCGTCACCGGCGCGCAGCTCTCGGGCGCCCAGCGGCGCTCCTTCGCGCATAACGATCTCGACGCCCTGGAAACCCTGCTCCAGTCGACCCGCCACGAGCACCGCCGGGCGCTGATCGTGGTCGAGGGCCTGTACAGCATGGATGGCGATGCGCCGGACCTCGCCGGCCTGATCACCCTCAAGAAGCGCTACGATGCGTGGCTGATGGTCGACGAGGCCCACGGCCTCGGCGTCACCGGCCGGACTGGCGCGGGCCTGTTCGAGCATTGCGTTGTCGACCCCAAGGAGGTCGACATCTGGATGGGCACGCTGTCGAAGACGCTCTCGACCTGCGGCGGCTATATCTGCGCCCCGATCGCGCTGATCGAGTACCTGAAGCACTCGGCCGGCGGCTTCGTCTACAGCGTCGGCATGTCGCCGCCGCTCGCCGCTGCCGCCGAGGCGGCGCTTGCGGTGATGCATGCCGAGCCGGAACGGGTCGAGCGCCTGCGCCAGAACGGAAACCTGTTCCTGGCGACCGCCAAGAAGCTCGGCCTCGACACCGGCTTCAGCCTGGGTCTCGCGGTGGTGCCGATCATCGTGGGCGACTCGCTGAAGGCTGTGACCCTGTCGGACCGTCTGTTCCGGCGCGGCATCAACGTGCAGCCGATCATCCACCCGGCGGTGCCGGAGCGGGCCTCGCGCCTGCGCTTCTTCCTGACCTCCGAGCATACCGCCGACCAGATCCGCGACACCGTGAACGCGGTGGCCGAGGAGATGACGGCGATCGACAAGGGCGGCTCGCTGATCGAGCAGCTGCTGGCCAAGCGGGCCTGAATGCGTCCGGGGCCGCGCGCCCCGGATCGCGATCGGTCTTCGCTGAAAACGAGAAGGGGGCGCGGAGATCATCCGCGCCCCCTTCTCGTTCGGGATCTGTCGGACTGATCGCCGGCCCGGAGGCCGGCGCCTTGCCTACTTCGTGTAGGCGTAGGCCGTGGCCACGGAGGCGATCGGGCCGGTGACGCCGCTGAAGGCGGTCAGCACCTTCGACAGCTCGGTGAACGGCGCGTTCGAGACGTAGACGAGGTCGCGGTTGCGCATCCGGAACGCCTGGGACACGAACAGGCTGTTGGGGTCGCGCATGTCGATCCGGTAGACCACCGGGACCAGCGGCGTGCCGAGCAGCTTCGAGCCCGGGTTGAGCCGCCGCACCACGCTGGCCGGCTCGAACCGGAAGATGAACGTCCCGGACGGGTCGGCGGCGAAGTCCGACAAGCCACGCGCCTTGGCCAGCGCCTGCGCCAGCGTGATCCCGTCCGCCTGGAACGGCAGCTCGGTGGCTTGTCCCAGCGCACCCACCGCCAGGAAGGTCTGCGGGTCGCGTACGAGTGTGAGCACGTCGTTGGGCCGCAGGTAGATGTTTTCCTTGGGGTTCGACACCACCGTGGTCAGCGGCACGGTCGCGGTCACCGGCCCGCGGGAGAGCCGCACGAAGGTCTCCGAGACCGGCGAGCGGTTGCCGCCCGCGGCCGCGATGACGTCGAGGATGCGGTCCCCGTGGCCCGAGAGCGGCAGGCGGGCGCCGGCCGCGCCCTCGCCGGTGATGGTCACGGCCTGGCTGATCGGGCGGGTGACCGACACGAGCACCTGCGGCTGGATGGCCTTGCCGGCGAGCTCGCTCTCGATCAGCGTCTGGACGTCCTGGGGCCTGCGGCCGTCGACCTTGATGCGGCCGGCGTAGGGCACCGAGATGGCGCCGTCGCGCCCAACCGGCTGCTCGGGGATGAGGGCGGACTTGGACCCGGCCGAGAAGCGGTCGGCGACCAGCGGACCGGAGAACAGGCCGCCGGACCCGGCTTCCCAGATCGAGACCGAGACCATGTCGCCGATGCCGATGACCGGCTCGGCGGAGGGGCGGTGATCGCCGAAGGAGGCGAGCAGGCTGTCGAGCGGGCGACCGCGCAGGGCCTCGACGACGGCGGGGTTGACGTCGATGATCTCGTAGCGGGCCAGCAGGCCGCCATCGGCGGTAGCCACCTCCGAGCCCGCCTGGATCGCGCTCGCCGTCGGACCCGC
>NZ_JAKSYH010000139.1 GCF_022829295.1 Methylobacterium sp. J-088 | reverse complement strand
GGGGGAGGGAGAGGCGCGCGCACTACCCCGGCGGCAGCACGTCGACTTGAATCCCCGCATAATACGCCGCCAGATTGGCGATATCGGTGTCCGACAGCTCCTTCGCGACCACGTTCATGATCTCGTTCTGCCGCTTGCCGTCGCGGTACTCGGTGAGCGCCTTCACCAGATAGGGCTCGACCTGCCCGGCGAGGTTCGGCGCCTCCGGCAGCTTCGAGAGCCCGTCCATCCCGTGGCAGGTCTGGCAGGCGGTCGCGCGCTTCCGGCCCGCAGCCGCGTCGCCGGCCTGGGCCGAGAACGGGACGAGCGTGGCGGCAAGAAGGAGCAGCGGGCGGATCATCGAGCAAACTCTAAAGACCAGTGTATACGAGCCCGCTCGCCTCCAAATGGCGCGCGGGTCCCCTCTCCCGTGCGGGAGAGGGACAGGGTGAGGGATGAGAACTCTCAGAACGCGGCGCGACCGATACGTGCCGTGAGGCTGTGCTCTGTCCTGAACCTTCTCGTCCCTCACCCCAACCCTCTCCCGATCGGGAGAGGGGGCGCGTTGCGCTTGCTTGCGACGGCAGCGGATTCCGCGCAGGAAGGCGCCCATTCGCAAAAAACTACTTCTCGTACGAGATCCGGTAGATCGCCCCGGCGGAATCGTCGGAGACCAGCAGCGAGCCGTCGAGCATCACCGCTACATCCACCGGTCGCCCGAGATACTCGCCGTCGCCGGTGAGCCACCCTTCCGCGAACGGCTTGACCGACTCGACCTTGCCGTCGGCCCCGAGCTTGGCGAACATCACCCGGGCGCCTACCGGCTCCGTGCGATTCCACGAGCCGTGCTCGGCGATGAAGATCCCGCCCTTATAGACGGCCGGGAACTGCTTGCCGTTGTAGAAGGTCAGGCCGAGATCGGCCGCGTGCGGCGGCAACTCGGCCATCGGCGCGACCGCGTCGGCCGGCGGGGTCTGGTCCTTGTATTCGACCGTGCGCACCGCGCCGCCGCCGTACCACGGGAAGCCGAACGTCTCGCCCGCCTTGGTGGCGTGGTTCAGCTCACCCGGCGGCTTGTCGTCGCCCATCCCGTCGACCTGATTGTCGGTGAACCAGAGCGACTTGTCGGCGGCGAAATCGATTCCGACCGAATTGCGGATCCCGGTGGCGTAGACCTCGCGGTTCTTACCATCGGCATCCATGCGGATGATGCCGCCGATCCCGGCCTTCTTGTACAGGTCCAGCTTGTCGGCCGGGGGCACGTTGTAGGGCTGGCCGAGCGCGATGTAGGTCTTACCATCGGCGCCGACCCGGCAGACGCGGGCGGTGTGGTTGAAGCTCTCCTCGGCGGCCGGGATCAGCTCGCCCTGCTTGACCAGCACGCCCGCGGCGACGTCCGGGTTCTCGTAGAAGAACTCGGCGGCCGGGAAGGCCAGGACGCGGTTCTGCTCCACCACGGTGAGCACGCCGTCCTTCGAGAAGCACACGCCGTTCGGGATCTTGAAGTCGATACCCGGCGCGAAGGCGCGGACCTCGTCGGCGACCCGGTCCTTGTCGCGGTCGGTGACGGTGTAGACCTTGTTCTTGCGCGTGCCCACGAACAGCACGCCGGCATTGGGGCCGACCGCGATCGAGCGGGCATCCGGCACCACCGCGTAGAGGTCGATCTTGAAGCCCTCGGGCAGCTTGACCTTCGCGAGGTTCTTGCGGATCGCGTCGGCGCGCCGCCCGGTCTGCGGGATCTCGGGGGCGGGCTGCGTGTTCGTGCTGTGGAAGCCTTCGAGCTTCTGCAGGTCGTCGGTCTTGGCCTTCGTCTCGGCGGGCGCGGCGCCCTGCCCGAGGGCCGGCGCGGCGACACCGGCCAGCAGCGCGGCGATGATCCATGGTCGCATCGTGACGTATCCTCCCGGCCGCCCTGGTGTCGGGCAGGTCCGGGTGGCAACGATAGAGCCGCGTGTCCGAGGGACAAGCCACGCCGGTGACGCGGCCCGAACCCTGTCGCCGATCAGGCGACCTTGCGCGGCACCAGCCGCTCGCTGGCGAGCGCCGCCTCAGCCCCCGAGACGCCGGCCTCCGTGTACTCGGCATCCTCGTTGACCCGCCAGACATCGTGCCGGCGCTGGCCGCCGAGGATGTTCTCCACGGTGAGCATCGCGGTCATCATCGCGTGGTCCTGGTTGTTGTACTTGTGCATGCCGTTGCGGCCGACGAGATGCAGGGTCGGGAAATCCCGCTCCAGCTCGCGCCGCACCGTGGCGACATGGCCGGCATAGTCCGCGTCGTAGACCGGATAGGCCTTGGCCTGCCGGACCACGCAGGCATCGACCACCTCGGCCGGGTCGATCAGACCGATCTGCCCGATCTCGCGCTTGGCGAGCGCGACGAGTTCATCGTCCGAAGCGCTCCAGAGCCCGTCGCCCACGAAGCAGAAATATTCGAGGCCGAGGCAGGTATGGTCCGCGTCCGGCACCATCTCGGGTGACCACGAGCGGAAGTTCTGCACCCGCCCGACCTGCACCGACGGATCGTGGATGTAGATCCAGTTATCCGGGAAATTCTTTTGCGACTTCGCGATGAGAGCGACGGTGAGGAAGTCGCGATACTGCAGCGACCGGGCATTGAAGGTGCTGAGCGGTCGCGGCCGGATCGAATCCACCAGCTCGCGGACCGGAGCCGAGGAGACCACGTTGCGGGCCGTGAAAGTCTCGCGGCTGCCATCGGCGCGGCGGGCTGCCACGGTCCAGATGCCGGTTCCGGCGTCGAAGCTGAGGGAATCGACGCCGCGGTCGAGCAGCACCTTCCCACCCTGCCCCCGGATCTTGGCGGCCGCCGCCTCCCACATCATGCCGGGGCCGCGCCGCGGGTAGCGGAAGGATTCGATCAGCGTCTTGATCACGGGGCCGCCGGCCTTGGCCGGCTTGCGCAGGCCGAGCGAGCGCTTGATCCCGTCGCGGAGCGCGGAGCCGAGGTCGAGCCCCTTGATGCGCTGGGCCGCCCAATCGGCCGAGATCGCATCGCACGACATGCCCCACACCTTCTCGGTGTAGGTCTTGAAGAAGATCGCGAACAGCCGCTCGCCGAACTGATTGCGGACCCAGGCGTGGAACGTCTTCGGCTCCCGCACCGGCCGCAGGCGGGCGTAGAGGTACGAGGCCATGCAGGCCGCGCTGGTGAGCAGGCCCAGATTCCGCAGCGCCTCGAACGCCTTGAGCGGATACGCGTAGTAGCGGCCGCGATAATAGATCCGCGACAGGCGCGGGCGCTCGATGAAGTCGTTCGGCAGGATCTCGTCCCAGAGATCGACCACCGCCTTGGATTTCGAGAAGAACCGGTGCCCGCCGATATCGAACAGATAACCGTTGTGGGAGACCGTGCGCGAGATCCCGCCGACCTGGGCCGGGTCGCGCTCCAGAACCGTGACGGACCGGCCCTGCTTCGACAGCAGGTAGGCGGCGGTGAGGCCCGCAGGCCCCGCGCCGATCACCAGCGTCTCGGTGTGGTGGCTCATCCCATGCTCCGGCGATTCGTGGCTCGCACGACGCGCGCAGCGCCGACCTGCCGCGAGGATGCGGAGCCATGGTTAAGGAATCGCTGGCGGGACAGGCCTGTCGCGTCGGCGAATGCCCATCTCCGGCGCGAAAGTGATCGTCACCGGAGAATCCCGGGCTTTTCGGAGGCGTTGAAGGCGGCCGAAATGGCCGGTCTTGACCGATCGTTAAGCCTGTCGGCGCAACCTCGCTGCCGAGGGCCTCGGCTGCCCGTCTCAGTGACAGACCATGCCCGCTCCGGCGCAGCCGACCGCCCGACCGCACGTCCGGGTCGCGCCCCGTACGCTCCTGTGGGCGCTGGCTGGACTGTGCCTCGCCACATTGGTGCCGCCCGCCGACCTGTGGGCCACGATCCATCACCTGCGCGTGCCGGATACCGACGACGCCATGCGCCTCGCGGAAGTGCGTGACCTCATCAACGGCCAGGGCTGGTACGACAATGTCCAGCACCGCTTCCTCGCCCCCGCGGGCGTTCCGAGCCACTGGTCGCGGCTGGTGGATGCGCCGATCGCGGGGTTGATCCTGATCCTGACGCCGTTGGCCGGCCGAGGCCTTGCGGAGGGTCTGGCCGCCGCCCTGTGGCCGCTGCTGCTGTTCGGGCTGTACTGCGGGGTTCTGTATCGCGGCATGCGGGCGAATTTCGGCCGGCACGCGGCGATCCTCGCCCTCATCGCGGCGACGCAGACCCTCGGCGTGACCCTCCAGTTCGCGGCCGGGCGGGTCGATCACCACAACGTCCAGATCGTCGCGATCGTCGGCCTCGCTGTGTGCATGATCCGGGGCGGCGTCCGGAGCGGCCTGATCGGCGGCGCGTTGGCGGCGCTGTCTTTGGCGGTCGGGCTGGAGGGGCTGCCGTCCATCGCCGCGGCGGCCTTGTTTCTCGTCGGGGATTGGTGCCTGCGCGGTCGCCCGGCGCGCCCGCTCCTGGCCGGCTTCGGCCTCGGGCTCGGCGTCACCGCACCCGCGCTGTTCGCCGCGCAGACGGCGCCCGGGCTGTGGACCGCGACGCGCTGCGATGCGCTCTCGCCGCCCTGGCTCTGGCTCACCCTCGGTGGCCTCCTCCTGGGCGTCTGCGCCACTTTGGCTGGGGAGCGGCTCGCGTCGCTCCGGGCACGTACTGCCGTTGCCGGCCTCTGCGGCGCGATCCTGCTCGCCGGCTTCGCCCTGGCCTTCCCGATCTGCCTGGGCGGCCCCTTCCCCGACATGCCGCCCCTCGTGCGGGATCACTGGCTGCTCACCGTGAACGAGATGGCCGCGCTGCCGAAATTCATCGCCCGGGGGCAGTGGGAAGCCCTGGTGTTCTATCCGGTGGTGGTGCTCGCCACCGCCGCCGCGACCTGGTTGGCGTGGCGCGGGCCGCAGCGGCGGGCCTGGGCGGTCATGGCTGTGTTCCTGTGGCCCGGCCTGATCCTCGGCCTGTTCCAGTTCCGCGGCCTCTACATCGCCTCCGGCTTCGTCCCACTGGTGGCAGGGGCCATCCTGGCTCGAGTGCTCTCCGCTAAAGTGGACGTCGATTCGGGGGGAGGGAGCGCGTCACGGATAAGGTCCGGAGCCGACCTCCCTGGCAACGGGCACAGCGCCAAGCCTTTCCGGGATGCTGCCAGCCCCCGAAACAGCCTGCCCCGCTGGGGCGTGGCGCTCCTCGGCGGCTGCCTCATCAGCACGGTCTGGATGGCGCCCGCCGTTCTCGCCGCGGCGCTGGTACCCGCCGCGCGGACGGCGCCGGATCCCGCTGGTGCGAGTGCCTGCCGCAGTGAGGCAGCGCTCGCGGCTCTCAAAACCTTGCCGCCCGGCACCGTCCTGGCTCCGATTCTCATCGGGCCCGCGATCCTACTGCACACGCGGCACCGGATCGTGGCGGCGCCGTACCATCGGGCAATCCCCGGTCTCACGGCGGCGATCGAGGGGCTGGGGGGCACACAGGCGAATCTGGATCGGGTGCTGACGGCGTTCAGGGTCGATTACCTCGTCGCCTGCCCGGCCCGACCGGCCGAGGATCTTCAGGCCGAGACGGCCTTCGCCACACGGCTTACCCGGGGCACCGCGCATTCCGATAGGCTGGTGCCGCTCAGCCTGCCCGGCCCCCTCAAGGTGTGGCGGGTGACGCCTGCCCCCCTCAGAGCAGGCGGCGATCCAGCCGGATGATCCGGCCGGGATCACCGGCCCGGGCGGCGGGCGCGTGCGGGGCGCGGATCAGCAGCGCCTCGGCTTGGCCCAGGACCGCCAGCATCGAGGAATCCTGGCGCTGCTCGGGCGTCGCCACCGGCAGCCGACCCGGCTCGACGGCGAGGCGCGCGCGCATGTAATCGGCCCGTCCGTCGTTGGCCACGAGGTCGCGCCCGAGCAAGGCCGGCTCGCTCCGATCCGCGCCGGCCTGGGGGTCGCCCTGAAGCGCGCGGATTGCCGGCACTACGAACAACAATCCGCAGACGATGGACGAGACCGGATTTCCCGGCAGCCCGATCACCAGCATGTCGCCGAGGCGGCCGTGCATCAGCGGCTTGCCGGGCCGGAGCGCCACCCGCCAGAAGCCGAGTTCCAGGCCCTCCCGAGCCAGCGCGGCCTGGACGAGATCGTGGTCGCCGACAGACGCGCCGCCGAGCGTGATCAGCAGATCGGCCCGGGCCTCGCGGGCGCGCCGGAAAGCGTCCGCCAGGGCCGCATGGTCGTCCGCCGCGATGCCAAGATCGATGATCTCCGCCCCCGCCTCGGCGGCGAGCGCGCCAAGGGCGAGACTGTTGGAGGCGACGATCTGGTCCCAGGCCGGCGTCGCGCCGGGCTCGACCAGTTCGTCCCCGGTGGCCAGGATCGCCACCCGGGGGCGGCGCCGGACCGGCAGCTCCGGATGGCCGGCCGCCGCCGCCAGGGCGAGGCGCCGGGCATCCAGGGTCAGGCCGGCGGTCAGCAGCGTGTCTCCGGCCGTGAAATCGAGCCCGGCCCGGCGGATGAACCGCTTGGGCTCCACCGGTTCGACCACCCGCACGGTCGCGCCGTCGGCCTGCGCATCCTCCTGGATCAGGATCGCGTCCGCGCCATCCGGCACCGGCGCCCCGGTGAAGATCCGCACCGCCTCGCCGGGACCGAGGCTGCCCGAGAAGCCGTGGCCGGCCGCGCTGGTCCCGATCAGGCGCAGGGTCGCCCCTGCAACGTCGGCGTCGGCGCTCCGGACCGCGTAGCCGTCCATGGCGGAGGCCGGAAACGGCGGCTGCGTGCGGGTGGCGGCGATGTCGGCGGCCAGCGTCCGCCCGGCAGCCTGAGCCAGCGGCACGGTCTCGGCCTCGACCGGCCCCGTCACGCTCGCCAGGACCCGCGCCAGCGCCTCGGCGACCGGGATCAGGCCGCTCATGAAGCGGGTGCCCGATAGGCGCCTGAGCGGCCGCCATCCTTGGCGGTCAGCCGGATGCCCTCGATGCGCATGCCGCGATCGACCGCCTTCACCATGTCGTAGACCGTCAGGCACGCCACCGACACCGCGGTCAGCGCCTCCATCTCGACGCCGGTCGGTCCCTGCACCCGCACCTCGGCGGCGATACGCAGACCCGGCAGCGCGTCATCGGCCTCGATCTCGACCCTGACCTTCGACAGGAGCAACGGGTGGCAGAGGGGGATCAATTCGTGGGTGCGCTTGGCCGCCATGATGCCCGCGAGCCGCGCGGTGCCGATGACGTCGCCCTTCTTGGCATCACCCTCGCGGATCAGCGCCAGGGTCTTGGGCTCCATCACGATGGTGCCCTCCGCCCGGGCGGTGCGATCGGTGGCGGGCTTGTCGGTGACGTCGACCATGTTGGCCGCACCGCTGGTATCGAGATGGGTGAGCGTCGCGCCGGGCTCCATCGCTCAGCCCTTCTTCCGCTTCTTGGCGTCCTTGCCGTCGCCCTTGTCGTCGTCACCTTCGCCGATGCCGAACAGCAGCGTGCGGGTCGCGGCCGTCACGTCGGCCTGCCGCATCAGGCTCTCGCCGACCAGCACGACGCCGAGACCGTGCGCCCCGAGGCGGGCCACGTCGGCGTGATCGCCGATGCCGCTCTCGGCCACGGCGATCCGGTCGGCGGGGATGCCGGCGCCGAGGCGGATCGCCGTCTCGAACGAGACCTCGAAGGTCTTGAGGTTGCGGTTGTTCACCCCGATCATCGCCGTGCCCAGGGGGATCGCCCGGGCCAGCTCGGCCTCGTCGTGGACCTCGACCAGAACGTCCATCTCGAGGAGATGCGCGGTCTCGACCAACGCGACGGCCTCGTCGTCATCGAGGCAGGCCATGATGACGAGGATGCAGTCCGCCCCCCAGGCCCGGGCCTCGTAGACCTGATAGGGTTCGAACATGAAATCCTTGCGCAGGGCCGGCAGCCCGCAGGCCGCGCGCGCCGCGGTCAGATAGTCCGGCCGCCCCTGGAACGAGGGTTCGTCGGTCAGCACGGACAGGCAGGTCGCGCCGCCGGCCGCATAGGCGGCCGCCAAGGTCGCGGGGTCGAAATCGGCCCGGATCAGACCCTTCGAGGGGGAGGCCTTCTTCACCTCGGCGATCAAAGCCGGCCGGTTCTCCGCCAGATGCGCGCGGATCGCCGCCGCGAAGCCGCGCACCGGGTCGGCCTGCGCGACCTTGCGCTCCAGCTTGGCCAGCGGCACACGCAGCTTCGCCTCGGCGATTTCCCGGCGCTTATAGGCCTCGATCTTGGCGAGCAAGTTCGGCCGCTCGGTCGGCACCTCGGCGCCGGTCGCGTGGGTCGGCTCTTGCGTCAGCGAGCTCATCGGCCCTCCTGTCCATGGGAGCGGTCGTTCGAGGCCCGGACGAGCCGGGCGAGCGTCTCCCGGGCTGCCCCGGACTCGACGGCATCCTGCGCTCGTGCGAGCCCGTCCGCCAGGGTCGATGCGGCGCCCGCGACCACGAGTGCAGCGCCCGCATTGAGCGCCGCGATGTCCCGGTAGGCGTTGCGCGCGCCGGCGAGCACCGCTTCGAGCGCGCGGGCGTTGTCTTCGGGATCACCGCCGCGCAATTCTTCGGGCGCACGGAGCGTCAGGCCGAGCTCCCGCGGATCGATGGTGAAGCGGGAGATCCGGCCCTCCTCCAGGGCGACCACCCGGGTCGGACCGGTAACGGTGATCTCGTCGAGCCCGTCGGAACCATGGACGGTCCAGACCCGGCGGCTGCCGAGTTCCGCGAGCACCCGGGTCAGCGGCTCGGCCAAAGCCTCCTGGGCGACGCCGAACAGCTGGTAGGCGACGCCGGCCGGATTGCTCAACGGACCCAACAGGTTGAAGATCGTCCGGACGGGCAGTTCCGAGCGCACCGGCGCGACGTGCCGCATCGCCGGGTGGTGGGTCTGCGCGAACAGGAAGCAGAGGCCGGCCTCGTCCAGGCAGCGCGCTTGCCCCGCGACGTCGAGCCCGAGCTTCACGCCGAGAGCCGCCAGCACGTCCGCGGCGCCGGAGCGGGAGGTCGCGGCGCGGTTGCCGTGCTTGGCCACCGGCACGCCGCAGGCGGCCACCAGCATGGCGGCGAGGGTCGAGACGTTCACGCTGCCGGAATGGTCGCCGCCGGTGCCGACCACGTCGATGGCGCCCTCGGGCGCCGCGACGCGGGTCATGCGGGCCCGCATCGCCTCTGCGGCGCCGACGATCTCCGCGATGGTCTCGCCGCGCACCTTGAGGGCGGTCAGGAAGGCGCCGGCCTGGACCGGCGTCACCTCGCCCGACAGCAGATCGTCGAAGGCGGCCCGCGCCTCGGCGCGGTCGAGGGCGAGGCCCCCGGCGACCTTCGCGAGATGGGGTCTGAAACTGTCCATGCGCTCTGTCGGAGGGCCGCCCCGGCCTCCCGCGGGTCAATGCACGTCGGGACGCGTCCTGTCACGCGCCGCGTTCCAGGCGGCGGCGAGATCCAGGAAATTCTTCACGATCTCGGTGCCGTGCTGCGAGCGGATGCTCTCGGGGTGGAACTGCACGCCGTGGAGCGGGCGCTCGGCGTGCTCCAGCCCCATGATCAGGCCATCCGCCTCGGCGGTCACCTTCAGGGCCGCCGGGCAGCTCGCGCGGTCGACCACCAGGGAATGGTAGCGCGTCGCCTCGAAACTGTCGTTCAGGCCGCGGAACAGGCCGCTGGCCCCGTGCCGGATGGTCGAGACCTTGCCGTGCAGCGGCAGCGGCGCCCGCACCACGTCACCGCCGAAGGCCTGGCCGATCGCCTGGAGACCGAGGCAGACGCCGAAGATCGGGATTTCGTCCGACAGGTCCCGCACCACGTCCAGGCACACGCCCGCCTCGTTGGGGGTGCAGGGGCCGGGCGACAGCACGATCGCGTCCGGGGCCTTGGCGCGAATGTCGGAGACCGTCAGCGCATCGTTGCGCACCACGTCGATCGCGCCGCAGAGCGGGCCGATCAGGTGGACGAGATTCCACGTGAAGGAATCATAGTTGTCGATGACGAGGACGTTGGGCATCGCGGCGGCACGCTCGGGCATGGGGGCGATGTGACCTCTTGGGGCGGAGCGGTCAACCGTGCATGCCTCGCAACCAAGTTGGCGCACCTTCAGGATCGGTCGGCAGCGAACCCGACTACCGGCCCACCCACTCTGAGCGCGCAACCACTCGAAAGTTACAGTTATGCGCAGCACATGATTTGACACCTCGTTCTAGACTAGATCCGGCCGCGCCCGTACATGAAGTCACGCACATTCTCGATGGCCGTCGACATGACAATTCCCGATCTGCTTCATATCATCTGGGAATTCGCGAAGGGTGATTACGGGGGTCGGGTCGAAGCCAGTGTTGCGGCCGCCATAGCGGGCCTGCTGCTATCGACACATTTCAAGAAAAAGAGGCTGCGCGCGGCGATCAGACAGGAGATCGAAATCGTCAGCGCATCGTACGCGGACAAGCTAACGCAGCAGAACAAGGACGAACTGATAAACCTTGTAAAAAGCGATCCCGACTATCGCGTCCTGATCCTGACATCGATGAAACGCAGCATTATCAGCAATCTCGACGACGATATTTCCTATCTCCCACAGCGGGTCGCGAAGCATCTCATTCACTTCAACGACCTATCCGAGCTGATCGATGATACGATCACAGTCTTGCGAAGTGAAACGTTCAGCTCACTCAGCCTCGCGCGCAAGATCGCTACGCTTGAGGTGCCCTTCAGAATCCAACCGGAACGTCAGGACCATGCCCGGCGGCTTCTTGAAGACCTGTAGCTCAGAACTTGATGATCTCTGTCGAAAACGCCATGATATCGACTCCAACTCTCGTGAGGCCAAGCCTTCTCTGCAGGCCAGATCTATCATAATGTAGGTCCGAAACCAAAGTGCGCAATGTGCGCCGAGGTGGCCGCAGAGCTGCCCGGATAGCTCTTCGGCGAGCGCCGCACCGACCTGAGCCGTGATCGAAGCGTTGCGGCAGGAACTGCCGAAGGCGGATACCCCGACTTATTGCCCCCGCTTCGCCTGCGCGGCGAACCGCACCGCCTCCTCGGCGGCCCGGAACAAAGCCTTGGACTTGTTGACGCATTCCTGCTGCTCGGAAGCCGGATCGGAATCGTACACGATCCCCGCCCCCGCCTGGACGTGCATCCGCCCGTCTTTCACCACCGCCGTGCGGAGCACGATGCAGGTATCCATCTCGCCCCGCGCACCAAAATAGCCGATGCAGCCGGCATAGGGCCCGCGCTTCTCGTGCTCCAGCTCGTCGATGATCTCCATGGCCCGCACCTTCGGGGCGCCCGAGACTGTGCCGGCCGGGAAACCCGCCGCCAGGGCGTCGAGCGGGTCGTGGCGCGGATCGAGGTCGCCCTCGACGTTCGACACGATGTGCATGACTTGGCTGTAGCGCTCGATGAAAAACGAATCCGTCACCCGCACGCTGCCGATCCGCGAGACCCGGCCGGCATCGTTGCGGCCGAGATCGAGCAGCATCAGGTGCTCGGCGCGCTCCTTCGGATCGGCGAGCAGCTCCTCGGCCAAAGCCGCATCCTCGGCCGGTGTCGCGCCGCGGCGGCGGGTGCCGGCGATCGGGCGCACCGTGACGGTGCCCTCGCGCACCCGCACCAGGATCTCCGGCGAGGAACAGACGATCTGGAAGGTCTCGAAATCGAGATAGCAGAGGAACGGAGCCGGGTTGGTGCGCCGGAGCGAGCGGTACAGGCTGAAGGCCGGCAGGGTGAACGGCGCCGAGAAACGCTGCGACAGCACCACCTGAAACACGTCACCCGCGACGATGTACTCCTTGGCGCGCGCCACCCGGGCGGAGAAATCGTCCGGCGTCGTGTTCGAGACCGGCTCGGGATGGGCGACCGCGGACAGGTCTACCCGGGCCTCGATCGGCAGCGGCCCTTCCAGGGCTTCAGCCACCCGATCGAGGCGCTGAAGCGCGTCCTCGTAGGCCGCCCGGGCGCCGAGACCGACGGCGGGCCGCACCGGCGAAACCACGGTGATGATGTCCCGGATCGAATCGAACACCACCATCACCCGCGGCCGGACCAGAATCGCGTCGGGCACGCCCAGCGGATCGGGGTTCGGTTCCGGCAGCCGCTCCATGGCGCGGACCATGTCGTAGCCGAGATAGCCGAACAGGCCCGCCGCCATGGGCGGCAGATCCTGGCCTTCGTCGCGGATGGCGCTCTCGGCGATCAGGGCACGCAGGCTCGAAAGCGGCGCCCGGTCGTCGGGTTCGAACCGGGTCAGGTCGGCCCCGCGGGCGATCGCGGGCGCGCCATCCCGGCAGCGCCAGATGAGATCCGGATCGAGGCCGATCATCGAGTAGCGCCCGCGCACGGCGCCGCCCTCGACCGATTCCAGCAGGAAGGCCGGCCCCGCATGCCGCGCGCGCAGCTTGAGGAAGGCGGCCACCGGCGTTTCCAGATCGGCCACGAGGCTCAGCGCGACGACGCTCGGCTGGCCGGCCTCGTAGCGCGCCGCGAAGGCCGCGTAGTCGGGAGCCTCGGCCATCGCCTCAATACTCGCCGCCGATGGCCCGGCGCAGGGCCGTCGCGTCGACCTTCACGCCGGCGTTCTTCTGGACCTCGGTGATGTACTCGGACAGCACGTCGTCGGCGAGCGCGGCCTGGAAGTTCTGCCCGATCGTCCTGTCGCTCGGGCTCTCGGCCACGAAGGCCGGCACGGTCGCGGACGTCACCTTGAACACAGCGCGCGAATCGTTCGCCGCCGCAGTGCCGGCCTTGCCCACCGGCGTCGCGAAGACGAGGTTGACGTCGTCGGCCGTCAGCATGTCCTTGGCTTGATTGCGCGACAGGTCCTGCGCTTCCTGCAGGTTGACGCCGACGTCCTTGGCGACATCCTCCATGGACTCGCCCGTGTTGAGCTTCTCCACCAGCTCGCGCCCCTTGGTCTGGAGGCGCTTGGCGATCTCGGTGGCGGTCCAGCCGGCCTTCACGCCGTCCTTCACCTGATCGAGCGGCTTGTCGTGCGCGGGGTCGATGTTGGTCACGTCGTACCAGACGTAGCCGCCGGCCTTGGTCCGCAGGGGCTCGTTGTCGCCGCCGATCTCGGCGCGGAACAGGGCCGGCAGCGTGGTGTCGGCATCCGGGATGCCGGCGACCTTCTTCCCCTCGGGATCCTTGCCGTTCGGATCCACGGCCTTCACGGCGATCAGCGTGAGGCCGCGCTCCGCCGCGATATCGGTGAGCGGCTTGGCGCCGGCGCGCTGATCCTCGATCGCGTCGCGGGTCGTCTCCATGGCGTCGCGGGCGCGGGCGAGCGCAAGGCCCTTGCGGATCTCGCCCTCCACCGCCTCGAACGGCTTCACGGTCCCGGGCTCGATCTTGGTCACGCGCAGGAGCACGGTGCCGAAGCGGCCCTGGACCGGCTGGCTCACGCCGCCCTCCGGCAGCGCGAAGGCGGCGTCGGCCACCACGGTGTCGAACAGCTCGGCTTTGCTGAGCGTCCCGAGGGTGAGGTCCTTGTCGTCGGTGCCGCGCTCCGTGGCGACGGCCTCGAAGGTCTTGGAGCCATCCTCGATCGCCTTGCGAGCGGCCTCGGCGGCGGCCCGATCGGGGAAGACGATCTGCTGGATCGTGCGCTTCTCCGGGCTTCCGAAACGGTCCTTGTTCAGGGCGTAGGCGGCGCGGGCATCGGCCTCGCTGATCGCATCGGGTTTGGCCATCGCGTCCGGATCGACCACCAGAAGGTTGGCGGTGCGGAATTCCGGCGCGCGGAAGCCCGACTTGTTGGCCTCGTACCAGGTCTTCAGCTCCTCGTCGGTCGGATCCGGGATCTGACCGGCGGTCGAGGGGGTCAACATCAGGTACGACGCGGCGCGGCGCTCGGTCGCGTAGCGGTGGACGGCCTCGCGCAAAGCCACCGGCACGTGCAGGTCGGCCGAGACGGCTTCGGCGAGCTGCAGGCGCGCGATCACAGAGCGCTGCTCGCGTACGAACATCCCCTCGTTCAACCCGGCCCGCTGCAGGGTCTGGTAGAAGAGCTGCGGCTCGAACTGCCCTTGCGCGTTCTGGAAGCTTTTCTCGTCGTGGATCGCCCGGATCACCGCGGAATCCGGCACAGCGAGGCCGAGATCATGCGTCTTCTGGTCGAGGGCGGCCTCGGTGATCAGCTGAGCCATGACCTGCCGGTCGAGGCCGAGCATCCGCGCCTGATCGGGGGTGAGCGCGCGCTTCAGCTGCACCTGATAGCGCTGTATCTGGTTCTGATAGGCTTGGCGCACCTGCTCCGCGGTGATCGGCGTGCTGCCGACCGTGGCCACGTTGCTGTTGGCGCCGCCGCGGAAGAACTCCTCGACGCCGAAGATGCCCACGCCCGCGATCAGCAGGGTGAAGATGACCGTCAAGACGATCTTGCCGAGCCAATGCTGGCTGGCGTTGCGGATGCCCTGAAGCATGATTGCGATCGGATACCTTCGGCGGCCGCCCCGTCGCCGGGACGGCGCGTGTCCTGAAAGCCAACCGCGATAGACCATTCGCGTCCACAGGCAAAGGCTCGGCTGTCCGCATCGGTTTGCACGCTCAAGCTCGCTCTGGTAGGCCGCGGCAACTTGCGAACGGTAGAGCGAGGCGGGACAGGAATGACGCAGTCGGGGCGCAGACCGCTGGTCGCCGGCAACTGGAAGATGAACGGCACGCGGGCGTCGATCCAGGTGGTCGAAGCGATCCGCGGCGGTCTCTCCCCGGAGCTGGCCGGCCGCATCGACGTGCTGATCTGCCCGCCCGCGACGCTGATCAGTGCCTGCGTCGCGGCGGCCGCCGGCTCGCCCATCGCCATCGGCGGCCAGAACCTGCACGCGCGGCCGAGCGGCGCCTTCACGGGCTCGATCTCGGCCGAGATGCTGGCCGATCTCGGCGCCCGCTACGTGATCGTCGGCCATTCCGAGCGGCGCGCCTATCACCACGAGACCGATGACGGCGTCCACGCCAAGGCGCTCGGCGCCCGGCGGGCGGGCCTGTGCGGGATCATATGCGTGGGTGAGACCATTGAGGAGCGCGAGCAGGGCCGTGCCCTCGACATCGTCCGCGCTCAGCTCGCCATCGGTTTGCCGAAGGGCGCCACGGCGGCCGACACGGTGATCGCCTACGAGCCGGTCTGGGCGATCGGCTCCGGCCGGACCCCGACCCCGCGCGACATCGCGGAGGTCCACGCCTCGCTGCGCGAGATGCTCGACAAGCTCGTGGGCGACGAGGCGCAGAAGATCCGCATCCTCTACGGCGGCTCCGTGAAGCCCGGCAACGCCCGCGAACTGCTGTCGGTCGACAATGTCGATGGCGCGCTGGTCGGCGGCGCCAGCCTCGTCGCCGAGGATTTCCTGGGGATCTGCGCCGCCTACGCGTGAGCCCGCGGACCCGCAGCGTCAGTCAGAAGGTTCTCGGGGCTGTCATACGATCCTGCTTAAGAAACGCGGTCTTCAACCATCGCGATTCGAACCATGACGGACGATCAGAGCCTCACCGACGCCTCCTTGATGGAGACGATCCGCCGGGAGATCCTCGACAGTTACGACGAGGAGATCGAGCTCGGCTTCGAGGAGGACCGTCTCGACAGTCTCGAAGGTGGGACCGGATCCGGCCTGGACCGTCGCTTCTACTTCCGGGAACTCCTGCGCCTCCAGCACGAGCTGGTCCGGCTTCAGGACTGGGTGCAGCACAACAAGCTGCGCGTGGTCGTGCTGTTCGAGGGGCGGGATTCGGCCGGCAAGGGCGGCGTGATCAAGCGGATCACCCAGCGCCTGAACCCGCGCGTCTGCCGGGTCGCCGCGCTGCCGGCGCCGAGCGAGCGCGAGCGCACGCAGTGGTAGTTCCAGCGCTACATCGCCCACCTGCCCGCCGGGGGGGAGATCGTGCTGTTCGACCGCTCCTGGTACAACCGGGCCGGCGTGGAACGGGTGATGGGCTTCTGCACCGAGGCGGATGTCGAGGAATTCTTCCGCTCGGTGCCCGAGTTCGAACGGATGCTCGTGCGCTCCGGGATCGTGCTGCTGAAATACTGGTTCTCGATCACCGACGAGGAGCAGGCCATGCGCTTCAACATGCGCATCGCCGACCCGCTGAAGCAGTGGAAGCTCTCCCCGATGGACGTCGAATCCCGCCGCCGGTGGGAGGACTACACCCACGCCAAGGAGGACATGCTGACGCGTACGCACATTCCGGAGGCGCCCTGGTGGGTCGTGGAGGCGGTGGACAAGAAGCGCGCGCGGCTGAACTGCATCCACCACCTGCTGGAGCAGATCCCCTACGGCACGGTGGAACATCCGGCGGTGGAGCTGCCGGCACGGGTCCGGCACGCCGACTATATCCGCGCGCCGATCCCGGCCGAGATGCACGTCCCGTCGAAATATTGAGCGATCGCCCTGCTGCGGGCTGCGCCCGTCAGATCTTGAAAGCCTGACGGGCGAGCAGGCGCCAGCGGCCGGCGTCGCGGTGCCAGACCTGCAGCACACCGATATGGACCGGGGAGGTCTTGCCGTCCGTCACCACCTCTCCGGTGAAGACGTGGCGGGCGATGGCATCGTCGCCAACAAGCGAAACCGAGCGGTCCGACAGGGTGATGCTCGGGAAGGTCTGACGCTTACTCGCCAGCGGCGCGATGAAAGCCGCCTTGTCCTGCACGACGCCGCTCGAATGGCCGTAGCTGAGCCCGTCGAGGGTCAGCATGTCGAGGGCGGCTCCGTCGCCGGCCAGGATGGCCTTGGTCAGAGCATCCACCTGCGCCTCGACGGCGGCTCTCTGGTCTTGGGTCTGCTCGGCGGCGAAGGCCGGCCCCATCAGCGTGGACGTGGCGAGGACAGCGGCGAGCGCTGCGCGGCGTGACATCGGCATGGCGTTCTTCCCGGCGTGGGACGGGGGATTGGGTGGTCCGTCCTTACCCGCCGGATCAGAGCACAGCCCAGGGATTGGTGCGAGGGAAACGCGCGATCCGCACGCGATCAACGAGTTGGCGCCGGGTTCTGATTGGTGTATGCGCCGAGCGAGATATGCGGCTGTTGTCCTGAGCAGCGGCCGCCTGCGCGCGCCCTGCGGTCCCCGCGACCGGCCCGCGGCGACCGCCGCGCGGACCAGACCACGCCTCCGGAACACCGATGCAGACCGTCCTGATCGTCGTCCACCTCATCATCGTGCTCGCGCTGATCGGCGTCGTGCTGCTGCAGCGCTCCGAGGGCGGCCTCGGGCTGGGCGGCGGGGGCGGTGGCGGCGTGGCGGGCTTCATGACCGGCCGCGGCCAGGCCAATGCCCTGACCCGGGCCACCGCGATCCTGGCGGCGCTGTTCTTCGCCACCAGCCTGCTGCTGGCCGTGATGTCGCATCGCGCGCAGGCGCCGAAATCGATCCTCGACACCGGCGCGCCGCAGGCGGGTCAGCCCGCCAAGCAGCCGACCGGCGCCGACAACCTGCTCGACACGCTGCGCCAGCAGCAGGACCGTGCCCCCGCCGCCGCGCCCGCTCAGCCCTCCCAGCCTGCTCCTGCCCAATCCGCTCCTGCCCAGCCCGCTCCTGCCCAGCCGGGAGTCCCGGACGCGCCGCGGTCGCGCTAAACGGCGCCAGCCCGAATCATGACGGTCCGGCCGGTGCCGGACCGTCAAATGCGCCCAGCGATCCCCAGCTCCCACACGGGCCGGGGCATTCGGCGTTTGGCAAACGCCGGCCACTTCTTTATGGACCGAAGCCCATGACGCGGTACGTTTTCATCACCGGCGGCGTGGTTTCCTCCCTGGGCAAGGGGCTGGCCTCGGCGGCCCTGGCGGCGGTGCTACAGGCCCGCGGCTACCGAGTCCGGATGCGCAAGCTCGACCCCTATCTCAACGTCGATCCGGGCACGATGAGCCCGACCCAGCACGGCGAGGTCTTCGTCACCGACGACGGTGCCGAGACCGACCTCGACCTTGGCCATTACGAGCGGTTCACCGGCGTGCCGGCGAGCCGGGCCGACAACATCACCACCGGCCGGATCTACCAGGACATCATCGCCAAGGAGCGCCGCGGCGACTATCTCGGCGCGACTATCCAGGTGATCCCGCACGTCACCAACGCGATCAAGGACTTCGTTCTCGAAGGCAACGACGCGTTCGATTTCGTGCTCGTCGAGATCGGCGGCACGGTCGGCGATATCGAGGGGTTGCCGTTCTTCGAAGCGATTCGCCAGCTCGGCCAGGAACTGCCCCGCGGTGCCTGCTGCTACGTGCACCTGACGTTGCTGCCCTACATCCCGTCCGCAGGCGAGTTGAAGACCAAGCCGACGCAGCACTCCGTGAAGGAGTTGCGCTCGATCGGCATCCAGCCCGATATCCTGCTCTGCCGTTGCGACCGGGACATCCCCGTCGACGAGCGGCGCAAGCTCGCCCTGTTCTGCAATGTCCGCGAGACCGCGGTGATCGAGGCCCGGGACGTCGCCTCGATCTACGAGGTGCCGCTTTCCTACCGGCAGGCCGGGCTCGACCGGGAGGTGCTCGGCCATTTCGGCCTGGAGCACGGCGAGGAGCCGGATCTGGCCCGCTGGAAGACCATCGCCGAGCGGGTGCGCAACCCGGAGGGCGAGGTCTCCATCGCCATCGTGGGCAAGTACACGGGGCTCAAGGACGCCTACAAGTCGCTGACCGAGGCGCTGACCCATGGCGGAATCAGCCACCGGGTGAAGGTCAACCTCGAATGGATCGAGGCCGAGGTGTTCGAGCGCGAGGATCCCGCGCCGTTCCTCGAAGGACTCAACGGCATCCTGGTCCCAGGCGGGTTCGGTCAGCGCGGCGCCGAGGGCAAGATCCGCGCGGCGCGCTTCGCCCGGGAGAAGCGCATCCCCTATCTCGGCATCTGCTTCGGCATGCAGATGGCGGTGATCGAGGCGGCGCGCGCGCTCGCCGGCTTGCCGGAGGCCAACTCGACCGAGTTCGGCGAGACCGCCGAGCCGGTGGTCGGCCTGCTGACCGAATGGCTGCGCGGCAACGAGCTGGAGCGGCGCGCGGCCGCCGGCGATCTCGGCGGCACGATGCGGCTCGGCGCCTACGACGCGAAGCTCGATCCCGAATCGAAGATCGCCCAGATCTACGGCACCACGGAGATCTCCGAGCGCCACCGCCACCGCTACGAGGTCAACATGGCCTATCGCGAACGGCTGGAGGCCCAGGGCCTGCGCTTCTCGGGCGTCTCGCCGGATGGGCTCCTGCCCGAGACGGTGGAGCATGTCGGGCACCCGTTCTTCATCGGCGTGCAGTTCCATCCGGAGCTGAAGTCGCGGCCGTTCGAGCCGCACCCCCTGTTCAAGGGCTTCGTCGGCGCGGCGATCGAGCAGAGCCGCCTGGTCTGAAGGCGCGGCGGCGCGCCGCTGCTCGCATCGGAGCGTGGGACCCTATATCTCAGCAGCCGTGACCGAGATCCTGTTCTACCACATGCAGCGCCAGCCGCTGGAGAAGGTGCTGCCGAACCTGGTCGAGCGATCCCTCGACCGGGGCTGGCAGGCCGCGATCCAGGCGGACACCGAGGAGCGCCTTCAGGCGCTCGACGACCATCTCTGGACCTATTCGGACGAGAGCTTCCTGCCGCACGGCACCGACCGCGAGCCCGACGCGGGGAGCCAGCCGGTGGTCCTGACCCTGCGGGACGTGAATCCCAACACGGCCTCGATCCGCTTCCTCGTGGAAGGCGCCGACCTGCCGCCGGATGCGAACGCCTACGCGCGGATCTGCATCCTGTTCGACGGGACCGATCAGGACGCCCTGCTGCGTGCCCGCGAGCAATGGAAGCAGGCCAAGGAGGCCGGCCATACGGTGGCCTATTGGCAGCAGGACGATTCGGGTCGCTGGAACAAGAAGGCCTGACCGTGATCCGCAACAGAGGTTTCGCCTGCGCCACGCTCGGCCTCGCTTTGGCGTTCAGCGCGCGCCTGCCGCTCGGCGCCCAGGAGGCGCCGCACGGCCATCCCCAGCCGGAGGCCCGGCAGGCGCCCCGCGGTCCTGAGGGACGCCGCCTGCCGCCCGACTCGACGACGCAGCACAGCCTGACGCTGCCCGATGGCCGGACGCTCGCCTTCACCGCCACCGCCGGAAGCCTGCCGCTGGTCGACGAATCGGGCAAGCTTCAGGCCGAGATCGCCTACGTGGCCTACACGATGGCGCCTGAAGCCGGACGTCCGCGCCCGGTCACCTTCGCGGTGAACGGCGGCCCCGGCGCGGCCTCGGCCTATCTGAACATCGGGGCGATCGGCCCCTGGCGGCTGCCGACCGGCGGCGATCGCATCAGCCCATCGCAGCCGGTGGCGCTCACTCCGAATGACGGCACGTGGCTCGACTTCACCGACCTCGTCTTCATCGATCCGGTCGGGACCGGCTACAGCCGCGCGGCGGACGGCAACGGCAAGGCCTATTGGTCGATCGATTCGGACGCCGCGACCCTGTCGGCCGTGATCGCCCGCTATCTGCGCGTCAACGACCGCATGGCGAGCCCGAAATTCTACGTGGGTGAGAGCTACAGCGGCTTCCGGGGTCCGCTGATCGCCGAAAAGCTTCAGGAGGATATCGGCGTCGGCCTATCCGGGATGGTGCTGCTCTCGCCGGTGCTCGATTTCGCATGGCTGGAGGCGCCCCGGGCCAATCCGTGGGGCTACGTGCTGAAGCTGCCGTCCCTTGCGGCCGGTGCGCTGGAGCGGAAGGGCACCGTGCCGACGCCGGCCCTGCTCGGGGAGGCCGAGGCCTACGCCTCCGGCCCGTATCTGTCGGATCTGCTTAAAGGACCGTCCGATGCCGGCGCAGTCGCCCGCATGACCGAGACCGTCGCGCCTCTGGTCGGGCTCGACGCCGCGCTCGTGCGCTCACAAGGCGCGCGGCTGTCCACCCGGAGCGTCCAGCGCGAGATCGACCGGGCCGGGGGCCGCGTCGCCAGCGCCTACGACACCGGGATCACCGGATGGGATCCGAACCCGGACGCAACGCAGTCGAACTTCGACGATCCACAGCTCACTGCGATTCAGGCGCCGCTGACCAGCGCCATGCTCGACCTCTACGCCCGCACGCTCAAGTGGCCCGTGCCGAACATGCGCTACGAACTCCTGAACAACGCCGTGAACCACGGCTGGAGTTGGGGCTCGGGCCGGCAGGCGCCGGAGGTGTTCTCGAATCTCAAGGGCGCCCTGGCGCTCGACGGGCACCTCCGGGTCTTGGTGGCGCACGGCTTCACGGACCTCGTGACTCCCTATTTCGCCTCGAAGCTCCTGCTCGCCCAGGCCCCCGCCTACGCGGCCGGGCGCCTGGATCTCGCGGTCTATCCCGGGGGGCACATGTTCTACACGCGTGCGGATTCGCGGGCTTCGTTCCACAGGGATGTGGCGCGGCTCTACGCGGATGCCCTCAAGGCGCGCGACGGGGATACGACGCCCGGGAAGGCGAAAGACGCACCGTGACGGTTCGCGGCCTCGCGACGCGTAAGGGACCACCTAGCGACTGGCCGATGGCGATCCGCACCGCAGGCGGCATCGAGACGCCCCTCACAGGGGAGGCAACGCCGATACGCGCGAGGCACTCTTCAGGAGGAGCACATCGATATCGCGGCTTGGCACATAGTCCTTCACGACCGACTCGACGGTGGTCGGACCGGTCTTCTTGAGATCGCCGCCGCAGAACGCGACCATCGTGGACGGATCACCTTTGTCAACGATCAGCTTGAACGTGCCGATCGGCCCGGTCCCGGCGGGCAACAGATACGTCAGATAGCGTTCGTAGGCCTGGAAGGACCGGCTGCCGTCGGCGCTCGCTCGCCGATACAGGGCTTGGGCCGCGCGCGCGAAGGCGGGATCCGTGCAGAACCGGTCCGCGTAACGCGCCATCTGGGACGGACCCAGATCCGGCGAGCCGAACGAAAGGCTGGACTGGCCGCCGAGGCTCGGCGTGAAGCTCTGCCGAATGGCGACCTCGTGCCCCGCCGGAAAGATCTGCCGGCGCCAGGACCGTGATTTCAGCGTCCAGAGCGGGACGTCCGAGATCGTCCCGTCCTTGTGGACCTGCCGATCGAGAAAGCCGGCCTCGATCAGGGCGTGTCGCCGCGGCTCCGAGAGCCGGCGCAGCGGGACTTCCGTCGCCGCAACGGTCGGCACGAGCGGGATGCCGAGGGTGCTGAGTTCGTCGGTGATCTCGACCGGCTGGCCGTTGCGCACCAGGAAGGCGTGCTGATCGAGCTGCCATGGGACGGCTTGGCCATCGATCGTGGCGTTGAAGGCGAGGAAATTGGCCTGGGTCGGATCGGGAATGGAAACCGCCGTCGCGGGCGCGCCGACGATGGCGGGCAGCGGGAACGCGACAATGGCCTCGATGTAGGCTCCGGTCGGGTTGCGGAACCGGTAATCGGTCCTGACCTCCTGCTCCGAGAGATAAAGATCTTCCGCCGCAAGCGTGAGCGCGCCGCCCTGTTCGAGGACGAGGTTTCCCGCCCTGAGCGCAACATCCGTCTCTTCGGCCCGAGCCAGCAGGGATGACGCCGCGAGGAGGGCAGGGACCAGCGACAGGATTCTCATCACGATCACGCATCTCGATTGAGGCTATGGACCGCCGGCGCGGCCATCGCGACCGTGTGGATCCCCGGCCTGCTCACCGATCCCCACCGTTCGCAAAGCGGCGGAAATGATTCCGCCGCGCCTCCGTTGTGTGAGAGCTGTCATGCGTCTACAACGACTGCGTGACGGTGCCCCGGTGACGGGGTGAAAAGGGAATGCGGTGAGGGGTGCGACCCCCGATTCCGCGGCTGCCCCCGCAACTGTGAGCGGCGAGCGCCTGCCGAGGGCCACCGGAGCGATCCGGGAAGGCGGCAGGGGCGTCGAGCCGCGAGCCAGGAGACCTGCCGTCACGACAGGATCCCGCGTTGCCGCCGGTGGGGCGGCTGGAGACAGACCCATGACGACCTCGACCCTCGCTCCTATCGCCGTCGGTGCCCGCGCGTCCGAGCGCCCCGTGGCGGTCGCGCTCGCGGCTTTCCTCGGCCTCGGCCTGCTGTTCATGGTCGGCTTCTCCCCGGCGATCGCGTTCCACAACGCGGCTCACGACTTCCGGCATACCCAGAACTTCCCCTGTCACTGACGCCATCGTCGCAGGGATGATCATCCGGCTTCTGTCGGCGGCACTGGCCGCCGGCTTCTTCGCGGCCGTCGTCGTGACGGGCCTCGAACTCACGCTGACCTCGCCGCTGATCGTAGCGGCCGAGCGCTTCGAGCAGGCCGAGCCCAGCCATCAGGCCGCCCGCACACTGCCGATCGTTCTCGCTCATGCCGGCCACGATCACGCCGCGCCGGACACGGCGCCGGAATGGCAACCGGGCGCGGGCCTGCCGCGCATGGCCTTCACCGGACTCGCGACCCTGGTGGGTGCCGTCGGCTACGCGCTCCTGCTCGGTGCCGCGATGCTCGCCTGCGGACGGGAGCCGACGCCGCAGGTCGCCCTGGCCTTCGCGGTGGCGGGTTTCGCCAGCGTCGCCCTGGCGCCCGGCCTCGGCCTGCCACCGGAGCTGCCGGGCAGCGAGGCGGCACCGCTGGCCGTCCGGCAGGCGTGGTGGGTCATGACCGCGGCGTCCACCGCCATGGGCCTCTACCTGATCGCCGTGCGCCGATCGCTGATCGCCATCCTGGGCGGGGTCGTCCTGCTCATCGCACCGCACGTGGTCGGCGCGCCCCAGGCGCCGGAGGGGGCGTCGGCGCTGCCGGCGGCCTTAGCCGCGCAGTTCGCGGCTCGCTCGCTGGCGATCAGCTTCGTGTTCTGGATGCTGCTGGGCCTCGGGTTCAGTCGGGCCTGGCTGGTGTTCGGCCGCGGGACCGCGCGGGGGACGGCCCATGGGTGAGACCGTCCTCTACGTCTGCACCACCTGCCGCCGTGACGGCGACGACCCCGAGGGTCCCCGGGCCGGCGCCCGCCTCTTCGACGCCCTGCGCGTGCGGGCCGAGGGTGCGGTCGATCTGCGCGTCGAGCCGGTGGAGTGCCTGTCGGTCTGCAAGCGCCCTTGCACGGTGGCGGTCGCCGCCGCGGACCGCTGGACCTACGTGTACGGCGACATGGATCCGGCAGTCTCCGCCGAGATCATCCTCGCCGGGCTCGCTGCTTATGCCGCGACGCCGGACGGCATCGTGCCGTGGCGCGAGCGACCGACCGAATTCAAGACGGGCGTGATCGCCCGGATCCCCCCCTTTCCTGCACCGCGCCCGTTTCCGGCCGGCACCCCGGAGGCCGCCGAATGACGATTGTCGCCAAGATCCCCTGCACCATCGTCACGGGCTTCCTCGGCGCCGGCAAGACGACGCTGGTCCGTCACCTGATCGAGAACGCGAAGGGCCGGCGCCTTGCCATCCTGGTCAACGAGTTCGGTGATGTCGGCTTCGACAAGTCGTTCCTGGCCGCCTGCGGGGTCGAGGGCTGCACCGAGGACTCCATCGTCGAGCTGCCGAACGGCTGCATCTGCTGCACGGTGGCGGACGATTTCGTGCCGGCCCTCGAGACGCTGCTCGCCCGCGCCGAGCCGCCGGAGCACATTCTGATCGAGACCTCGGGCCTCGCCCTGCCGAAGCCCCTGGTCCAGGCCTTCCAATGGCCGGCGATCCGCTCGCGGGTCACGGTGGACGGCGTGGTGGCGGTGGTGGACGGACCTGCGGTCGCCGCGGGTGTGTTCGCCGAGGATCCCGCGGCGCTGGCCGCCCAGCGGGCCGCCGACCAATCGGTCGATCACGACAATCCCCTGGAGGAGGTGTTCGAGGACCAGCTCCTCTGCGCCGACCTCGTGGTGCTCAACAAGGCCGACCTGATCGACGCCGACACCCGCGCCCGGGTCCGGGCCGAGGTGGAGGGGCATCTGCCCCGCGCCGTGAAGGTGGTGGAGACCGAGAAGGGCATCATCGATCCGCGGATTCTTCTAGGCCTCGGTGCGGCGGCCGAGGATGATTTGGATGCTCGCCCGTCCCACCACGGCGCGGGTGAGGACCACGATCACGACGACTTCGAGACGGTAGCGCTGCCGATCCGCCCGGCGGTGACGGCGGCCGATCTCGCGGCCCGCGTCGAGAAGGCGGCCGAGACCGCAGGCGTCCTGCGGATCAAGGGGTTCGCCGAGGTGGAGGGCAAGGCGATGCGCCTCGTGGTGCAGGGTGTCGGCCGGCGCGTCGCTCACCATTTCGACCGGCCCTGGCGGGCGGGCGAGGCGCGCGACGGGGCGCTCGTGGTGATCGGCCTGAAGGGCTTCGATCGGGACGCCGTCGCGACGGCGCTCGCGGGATGAGACCCGTCGCGCGCGCCCGTTCGCTCGGCACCTAGGGACGCGGGCGATGCATCTCGTGCGCATCGATGCCGTCTCCCTCGACGAGGGCGAGGCGGCGGTGGATCTCGGGCAGGAGCCCGGCGACGTCGTCGTGCTGTCCTTCACCGACAGCGACCTCGCCGGGATCGCGCGGGCGTATGCCGGTGAGCCGGGCCTCCCGAGCCTGCGCCTCGCCAAGATGGCCAAGCTGCGGCATCCGCTCTCGGTCGATTTCTACGTGGAGCGCGTCGTGGCGCGCGCCAAGATCGTGGTGATCCGCTGCCTCGGGGGGCTCGATTATTGGCGCTACGGGGTCGAGCGCTGCGCCGAGGCGGCGCGGGCGCATGGGGTGGTGCTGGCGGTGCTGCCGGGCGACGACCGGCCCGACCCGCGGCTTGCCGCCTCCTCGACCGATCCCGCGCTGGCGGACCGGCTCGACGCCTATTTCCGCGCCGGCGGCCCCGAGAACCTGCGCCAGATGCTGCGGCTCCTCGCGAGCCGGATCGGCGCGGACCTTCCGGTCGAGCCACCCAACCCGTTGCCCCGGGGCTTCGCGTGGTGCCCAGGCTGCACGACGCCGCCCCTGGATCAGGCCGTGGCGGCGGCGGAAACCGCGATCCCGCTCGCGGACGCCCGGGCCGAACCGCTTGCCCTACTCCTCGTCTACCGCTCCGCCGTACTCGGCGGTGATACCGCTCCGTTCGTCGCCCTGATCGCGGCCCTGCGCGCCCGCGGGATCGGCGTGCTGCCGATGGCCGTGTCGAGCCTGAAGGAACCCGTGGCCGCAACTGCGGTCGCGGCGGCCGTGCGGGCGCGCCGGCCCGACATCGTCATCGCGGCGACCGCCTTCTCAGCGCGCGAGGACGGGATCGACTTCGTCCTCGACGGCGCCGATTGTCCGGTGCTGCAGGCCTTCACGGTCGGGTCGCCGCTGGCCGCCTGGGAGGCCTCGGCCCGGGGGCTCGGCGCGGCCGACCTCGCCATGCAGGTGGCGCTGCCGGAATTCGACGGCCGGCTCTCGGGCTTCCCGATCTCGTTCAAGGAAGAAGAGGCTGAGATCGAAGGCTTCGCCGAGCGCCGGGCCGTGTCCTACGCACCCGGAATCGCGGCGCTCGCCGACCGGACCGCCGGCTGGCTGCGGCTCGCCACCCGGCCTCGGGACGCGCGGCGCATCGCGATGGTCCTGTCCGATTATCCGGCGCGGGGCGGCCGAGCCGGCTTCGCGGTCGGCCTCGATACGCCGGAGAGCGCCCGGGCCATCGCCGCGGACCTCGCCGCCTCCGGCTATGCCGGGTGTGCCCTGCCCGAAGCCGGCGCGCTGATGACGACGCTCACCGAGGGACCGGCGGACTTCTGCGTGCCGCTGATCGCCTACCGGGCGTGGCTCGACGGCCTGCCCGCGGCGACCCGCGTCACGATCACCCAGGCCTGGGGCGAGCCGGAAACCGATGCCGCCTGCACGGAGGGCGCGTTCCGGTTCCGGATGGCGGAGGCCCGCCGAACCGCGCATCCGCAGAGCGGCGACCTCACAGTGTTTCTGCAGCCGGATCGCGGGCGCGATCCCGATCGCAAGGCCGGCTACCACGACGCCGAGCGCGTCCCGACCCACGCCTATCTGGCGTTCCACCTCGGCCTGCGGCAGGGCTTCGACGTGCTGGTCCAGCTCGGCACCCACGGCACGACCGAATGGCTGCCCGGCAAGGCCGTGGCCCTGTCGCCGGATTGCTTCCCGGCTCTCTGTGTCGGCGCCCTGCCGGTGATCTACCCGTTCATCGTGGACGATCCCGGTGAGGCCGCTCCGTTGAAGCGCCGGCTCGGCGGCGTCGCGCTCGGTCATCTGACACCCGAGGTCGCTGGCCATGAGCTTTCTCCCGAGGCCGCGCGGCTGCGTGAGCTCGTCGAAGAATACAGCGCCGCCAGCGTCCTCGATCCCCGCCGGGCGACCCTGATCGCCAGCGCCATCCTGGAAGAGGCCGGGGCCGCCGGGCTGCTCGACGGCGCCGGGATCGGCCCCGATACGCCGATGGACGAGGCGCTGACGCGGCTCGACGCCCATCTGTGCGATCTCGGCGAGACAAGCTTTCGCGATGGCCTCCACGTCTTCGGCCGCGCCCCCGACGACGCCCCCGCCCCGGTGGTTGCGAGCGCGGCCGCCGAACGGGCGGGACTTCTCGCCGCCCTGGACGGCCGGTTCGTCCAACCCGGCCCGTCCGGGTCCCCGTCCCGCGGGCGTGCGGACGTGCTCCCCACCGGGCGAAACCTCGCCACGCTTGATCCGCGCGCCATTCCGAGCCGCGCCGCCGCGCTCCTGGGGGTGAAGGCCGCCGAGGCGGTGGTGACGCGCTACCTTCAGGACGAAGGCGCCTATCCGGCCCGGATCGTGATGGATCTCTGGGCCTCGCCGACCCTGCGCACCGGCGGCGAGGACGTGGCGCATGCCCTGGCCCTGATGGGCGTCCGGCCCGTCTGGGACCATGCCAGCACCCGCGTCACCGGCTTCGAGGTGCTGCCGCTGGCCATGCTCGACCGGCCACGGATCGACGTGACGGTGCGGATCTCCGGGGCGTTCCGCGACACGTTCCCGAACACGCTGGCGTTGATCGACCGCGCCGCCCGGGCGGTGGCCGACCGGGACGAGGCCGACGACGAGAACCCCCTGGCGGCGGCCCGCAGGCGAGGCGAGACGGCCGCCCGGGTCTACGGTGCGGCGCCCGGCCGCTACGGCGCCGGCACGGCCGCCACCGCCCTCGACGGCTCCTGGGACACCCGGGACGATCTCGGCCGCGCCTACATGGCGGCCAGCTCCCATGCCTACGGCGACCGCGAGGGGCCGGACGCGGATTTCACCGCGCGGGTCGCAGCGGCCGACGCCTACCTGCACGCCTTCGACGCGGCGGAACGCGATCTGTTCGATGGCGATGCCGCCGTCGACGCCATGGGCGGATTCGCGGCCGCGGCGGCGCTGCAGGATGCGCGCCCGGCGCTCTACAGCCTCGACGTCTCGGTGCCGGAGCGCCCGAAGGCCCGCACCGCCCGGGAGGATGCCGCGCGCCTGATCGGCGGTCGCCTCTCCGATCCCCGCTGGATCGCGGCGCAGCTGCGCCACGGCTACCGGGGGGCGCAGGAACTGGCGCAAGGGCTCGACGCGGTGTTCGTGCTCGCCGCTTCGAGCGACGCCGTGAGCGATGCCGGTTTCGACCGGTTGTATGCGGCCTGGATCGGCGACGCGGAGGTGTTCGAGCAGCTGCGCGACGCCAACCCGGCGGCGACCCGGGCGATCCTGGAGCGTTTCGACGAGGCCCGCGACCGGGGCCTCTGGCACAGCCGGCGCAACGCCCTGCCGGCCGACGCGCTGCTGCGCGAGGCCGCGGAGTGAACGCGCCGGTGCATCGCCGCGCTCTTCCCGAGGCGCCGGGCCGCCGGGGCTGGTGTCCCGGACTCGCCCGCCCGATGCCCACGGGCGACGGGCTGCTGGCGCGGGTCCACCCGCCGCTGGGGATACTCGCGCTGGAGCAGGCCCGCGCGGTGGCGCAGGGCGCGCGGCTTTTCGGCAATGGCCATCTCGACCTCACCGCCCGGGCCAACCTTCAAATCCGCGGCGTCACCGAATCGACGCGCGCGCCGCTGGCCCGGCTGCTCACCGAAGCCGGCCTCGGCGACCGGCGTGCCGATGGCGGCCCGCAGCGCCTGACGCTCACCCAGCCCCTCGCCGGACACGATCCTGCGGAGCGGATCGACGTGCCGGCGCTCGCCCGGGCGATCGAGGCGGCTGCGCGCGACATTCCCGGGCTGCCGGCCAAGACGCTGGTCCTGATCGAGGGGCGCCCGGATGCGGCCCTGCCGGACGCCGATTGTGTCATCGTCGCCCGCGAGAGGACGCGGGTCGAGATCGCGATCGCCGTCACCGAAGATTGGCAGACCGTTCTCGCCTGCGGACTCGAGGATGCACCCGCGATCCTGACCGCGCTGCTCGACGCCTTCGCGCGTACCGGCCGGCGCCGGATGCGCGATCTTTCGGATGACGAACGCGCAAGGCTCGTCACGACCCTTCGCGCGTCCGGGTCGGCGGGGTCGCCCCGCCCTCCAACAGGACGGAGCGTGGTGCCGTTCGCGCCCGCCGCCGGTCTCCGGACACGGCCCGATCTCCAGATCCTCGCTCTGGATGCGCCGTTCGGCCGCTGCACGGCCGATACCCTCGATCGCGTCGTTTCCGCCGCGGAAGCCGTCGGCGCCGACGCGATCCGCCTTTCGCCGGCGCGCGGTTTTGTCCTGCTCGCTCCGACCGGTGCGCCGGCGGCCGCGGTCATGGCGGAGCTCGCCTGCGATTTCATCGTCGCACCCGACGATCCCCGCCGCAGCGTCGATGCCTGTACGGGCGCCCCGGGTTGCGCCTCCGGCTCGACGCCGACGCTGGCCGATGCGGCGCGCGTCGCCGAGATGTTCCGCCCGCTCGCGCAACAGGGACGGGCCGCGCACGTCTCCGGCTGCGCCAAGGGCTGTGCGCGGCCGGGCCCTGCCGACCTGACGCTGGTGGGCACACAGGGCCGCTACGGCATCGTCATCGGCGGCGCACCCGGCGATGAGCCGGCGATACACCTCCCTATCGAGGCCGTACTGGACCGGTTAGGAAGGGCCAAGACTGTCGGCCTTGCCGCGGCGTTCGCGCCCAATATGGCTCGGCCGGACAATGGGGGGGATGGAAGACCGGCATGAGCGCGAGCCAGAATGCCCTGCGCCAGGCGGGGTCGGAACCGGTGGCCCAGGAGCCTGTCTCCCGCCAAGAGCCTGCCACCCGCCAGGAGCCCGCCTCCCGCTACGACTATATCCGCAACGGCAGCGCCATCTACGCGCGCTCCTTCGCGATGATCCGCGCCGAGGCCGATCTCGCCCGCTGGACCGGGGCCGCCGAGCGCGTCGTGGTGCGCATGATCCACGCCTGCGGCATGACCGACCTCCCGGCCGACGTGGAGATGTCGGACGATTTCGCCGAGGCCGGTGTCGCTGCGCTGCAAGCCGGGGCACCGATCCTGTGCGACGTTCGCATGGTCGCCGACGGCGTCACCCGGGCGCGCCTGCCGGCCGGCAACCCAGTGATCTGCACGCTCGGCGATCCCCGCGTGCCGGATCTGGCGCGAGACCTCGGCACCACCCGCTCGGCCGCCGCCATGGAGTTGTGGCGCACGCACCTTCCGGGCAGCGTGGTGGCGGTGGGCAACGCGCCGACCGCCCTGTTCCGCCTGCTGGAACTGCTCGACGCGGGCGTGGCACCGCCGGCCGCGGTGATCGGCATCCCGGTGGGTTTCGTCGGCGCCGCGGAATCGAAGGACGCTCTGGCCAGGGACGGCCGGGTGCCGTTCGTGGTCGTCCACGGGCGGCGCGGCGGCAGCGCCATGACGGCCGCCGCGGTGAACGCGCTCGCCTGCGAGGCCGAGTGATGGACGGGTTCGAACGGCTCGACGCGCCCGCGGAGGCGCTGCCGGCCGCCTCGGTGACCGGCACACTCTACGGGGTCGGGATGGGTCCGGGCGATCCCGACCTGCTGACCGTCAAGGCGCAGCGCATCCTGATGCGGGCACCGGTGCTCGTCCACTTCTGCAAGCGGGGCAAGCGCGGCAACGCCCGCACGATCGCGGATGCGATCCTGCGCGATCCGGACCGCGAACTGGCGCTGGCCTATCCCTACACCACCGAGATCCACCCGGAGCACCCGGATTACGTGGCGGCGCTCGCCGGCTTCTACGACGACGCAGCGGGCCGGCTCGCCGATCATCTCGGCGCCGGGCGCGACGTGGCGATCCTCTCGGAGGGCGATCCGTTCTTCTACGGCTCGTTCATGCACCTGTGGCGGCGTCTGAAGGACCGCTTCCCCGTTGAGGTCATTCCGGGCGTCACCGGCATGTCGGGCTGCTGGACCCGGGCCGGGACGCCGATCACCTGGGGCGACGATGTCCTGACGGTTTTGCCCGCGACCCTGTCGCTCGATATCCTCACCGAGCGGCTGCGCGGCACCGACGCCGCCGTGGTGATGAAGCTCGGCCGCCACCTGCCCAAGGTGCGCGCGGCTTTGGCCGAAGCCGGGCTCCTCGCGCGTGCGGTTTATGTCGAGCGCGGCACGATGGCAGGCGAGCGCGTCGTCATGCTGGCCGACAAGGCGGACGATGCCGCCCCGTACTTCTCGATGGTGCTGCTCCCCGGAGAGGGGCGTCGGCCGTGACCGATGCTTGCTGGTCACGCTCCGCCCCATTACGTTGGGCTGACGGGGACGGCTCATGACGACGTTGACGGTGACGGCCCGGGGCCGTGTGACGCTCCGCGAGGATATCCTCAAGCATCTCGGCATTCTGCCAGGCGGCAGGATCCGGCTCGAACTCCTGCCCGACGGTCGAGCGGAACTGATGGCCGACCATCCTGAGCACTCCTGGCGTCAGGTGTACGGAATACTTGCAGGCAAAGGTAATGGCGCCTGCTGCTCGATCGATGAGATCGGCGACGCCATAGCGGAAGCAGGAGCAGAAGCCGGGACGTCCGGACTCGGCAGGTCGTGAGGGTCACGCCCGACACCAATGTCTCGGTGCGACTAATCGTCAATGACGACCCGGCCCAGGGGCTGGCGGCCGTTCGAGCACTGGAAGGGGCGGCACAGGTTGCGATCAGTATCCATGCCCTTTGCGAGTTGGTTTGGAAGCTTCGAAGCCGATACGGCATGCCCCGCGGGGAGATCACCACGGCGATCCGAAGCTTGATCGCGGCCCGCACTGTCGTGGCCGACCGGCCAGCCATCCAAGCCGGCTTGGCGGTGTTGGAAGCAGGCGGCGATTTCGCGGACGCTATCATCGCGTTCGAAGGGCGCCGCCTCGGCGGCGAGACCTTCGTGTCGTCCGATAGGACGGCTATTAAACGGCTGGGCGTGCAGGGATTTTCTGCACGATTGCTGACCTCAGAGGCGGACGCGCGTTGAATCCGGGTGCAGGCGGAACTCTCACGGTTATCGGTCTCGGCCCGGGCGACGAGAGCCTGCTGACCGAATCCGCACGCCAGGCGCTGGACGCAGCCGAGGACCTCATCGGCTACCACCCCTACGTTGCCCGCATCCCCGAGCGGCCGGGCCTGACCCGGCATGCCAGCGACAACCGTGTCGAGGTCGACCGGGCGCGCCACGCCCTGGAACTCGCCGCCGCCGGACGCCGGGTCGCGGTCGTCTCCGGCGGCGATCCGGGCGTCTTCGCCATGGCGGCGGCGGTGTTCGAGGCGGTGGAGCACGGCGCGCCCGGATGGCGCGACCTCGCCATCACGGTCGAGCCCGGGATCACCGCGATGCTGGCGGCCGCGGCCCGTCTCGGCGCGCCGCTCGGCGGCGATTTCTGCGCCCTGTCGCTCTCGGACAACCTCAAGCCCTGGCCGGTGGTGACGGCGCGGCTGGAAGCGGTGCTGCGCGCCGATCTGGTCGTGGCCCTCTACAACCCGATCTCGACCGCCCGGCCCTGGCAACTCGGTGCCGCCCTGGAGATCGCGGCCGGGATCCGCGCACCCGGGACGCCGGTGATGTTCGCCCGCGCGATCAGCCGGCCCGACGAGGCGATCCGGGTGACGACGCTGGCTGAGGCGCCCACGGCGCCCGCCGACATGGCGACGATGGTGATCCTCGGCGCCTCGACCACGCGGCTGATCCCGCGGACCGGCCGTCCGCCCTTCGTCTACACCGCGCGCAAGGTCGAGGCGGCGTGAGCGTCGGTCTTCAGCCAGCGGAGCGCTCCGGCGGCGTCTGCCACGCGCGACACATCGGGCTTGTCCGGCCGGCGGACCATGACCACCGGGATCGCGAGGGCGCGCGCCGCCGCGATCTTGCCGTAGGTCGCCGCCCCGCCGGAATTCTTGCTGACCAGGATCTCGATGCCGGCCGCCCGCATCAGCGCGGCCTCCGAATCCGGGTCGAAGGGGCCTCGGGCCTCGATCGCCGTGAGACGGGGCACGGGCAGCGCGTCGCCGAGGGGCTCGACCGTGCGCACCCAGTAGGCGTGCTGCGGGGCCGCCGCGAAGGCGCCGGCCTCCTGCCGACCGACCGTCAGGAACACGCGCCGGTGCTCGGGGCCGAGCGCCGCCACGGCGGCCGGGACAGTCTCGACCTCCATCCAGCGATCGCCCGGCGCCGGGTTCCAGGCCGGACGGCGGATCGCCAGCAACGGGATGCCCGCCAGGGCAGCCGCGCGGGCGGCGTTGTCCGCGATCCGTGCGGCGAAGGGATGCGTGGCGTCGATCAGGCGGTCGATCCTTTCCGACTGCAGGTAGCGCGCGAGGCCCTCGGCGCCCCCGAACCCGCCGCTCCGCGTCGGGACCGGCTCGGGCTTCGGCGCCGCCGTCCGCCCGGCCAGCGAGAGCACGACGGACAGGTCGTCCCGCCCGGCCAACGCGCGCACCAGGGTGCTCGCCTCCCCGGTCCCGCCGAGGATCAGGATCCGCATTACGCCCTCCGTCATGGGTGCCTTGTCCATGAGCGGTGAGGCCCTGTCGAGCCGGCCCACGACCGGTTGCTGGCTGTCGATCATCGGCATCGGCGAGGACGGGCGATCCGGCCTCGCGCCTGCAGCGGCGGCAGCGCTCGATGCCGCCCGCGTCGTCTACGGCGGCCGCCGCCACTTCGCGCTGGCCGGCCCCCTGGCGGCCGAGACCCGCCCCTGGCCGAGCCCGATCCACGAAGCCTATCCGGCTATCCTAGCCCGCCGGGGCGAGCCCACCGGCATCCTCGCGACCGGCGATCCCTTCCATTACGGGATCGGCGCCGAGATCGCCCGGCTGATCCCACCGGCCGAGATCCGCACCTTCCCGCAACCCTCGGCGTTCAGCCTGGCCTGTGCGCGCCTCGGCTGGCCGCTGGCCGAATGCGGCCTCGTCACCCTCCACGGTCGAGCGCTGGCCCGGATCGTGCCGTATCTGCAGCCGGGGGCCCGGCTGCTGGTCCTGTCTTGGGACGGTTCGACGCCAGCGGCTCTGGCGGTTTTGCTGACCGAGCGCGGCTTCGGCGCGTCCACCCTGACGGTGCTGGAAGCGATGGGCGGCCCGCGCGAGCGGATCCGCGCAGCGCGCGCCGAGGGCTTCGATATCGGCGCCATCGATCCGCTCAACACCGTCGCGATCACCGTGGCGGGTGCCGGCCGCGCGCTGCCCCTCGCGCCCGGCCTCGACGACGCGCTGTTCGAGAATGACGGGCAGCTCACCAAGGCCGAGATCCGGGCGCTGACGCTCGCGGCTCTGCGGCCCCATCCGGGACTGCACCTGTGGGACATCGGGGCCGGCGCAGGTTCGGTGGCGATCGAATGGATGCTGCGCCATCCGAGCCTGCGCGCCACCGCGATCGAGGCGCGGCCGGAGCGGGCCGCGCGCATCCGGCGGAATGCCGAAGCCCTCGGCACGCCGGACCTCGCCGTGGTGACCGGTGCCGCGCCGGATGCGCTGGTCGGGCTGCCCGAGCCGGATGCGATCTTCATCGGCGGCGGCGTGTCGGAGCCCGGCGTTCTGCCGGCGGCCCTGGCCGCCCTCAAGCCGGGCGGACGCTGCGTCGCCAACGCGGTCACGCTGGAAGGCGAAGCGGCGCTGCTCACGGTCTTCGCGGCCCAGGGCGGCAGCCTGCGGCGCTTTTCCGTCGACCGGGCCAGTCCCGTGGGCGGACTGCACGGCTGGCGGCCGGCCATGCCGGTGACCCAATGGGCCTGGACCAAGCCATGACCGAACGCCTCGTTGCCGGGATCGGCTTTCGACGCGGCACCGGAGCCGACGAGATCGCGGCGCTGATCACTCGGGCGCTCGGGCAGATCGGCGTCGCGCGGGCCGACCTGACGGTTATCGCGACCGCGGCCGACCGGGCGGTCGAGCCGGCGATTGCCGGCGCGGCGGCGCAGTTCGGCCTGTCGCCGCGCCCGGTCGCCGCGGACGCGCTGGCGGCCCGCGACGCCGAACTCGTCACCCGCTCGGCACGGGTCGAGCGCCTGCGCGGCGTCGGTTCCGTCGCCGAGGCCGCCGCCCTCGCAGCGGCCGGACCCGGCAGCCGCCTCGCCCTCCCCCGGATCGCGAGCGGCGGCGCCACCTGCGCGCTCGCCGTCGGCCAGACCACGATACCCACAGCATGACCGTCCACTTCATCGGCGCCGGCCCTGGCGCGGCCGACCTCATCACGGTCCGGGGCCGCGACCGCGTCGCGTCCTGCCCGGTCTGCCTCTACGCAGGCTCCCTGGTGGCGCCCGAGATCCTGGGATGGTGCCCGCCGGGCGCCCGGATCGTCGACACCGCGCCCCTCGACCTCGACGCCATCATGGCGGAGATCGCGGCGGCCCATGCCGCCGGCCACGACGTGGCGCGGCTGCATTCGGGCGACCTGTCGATCTGGAGTGCGCTGGCCGAGCAGATGCGCCGGCTCGATGGGCTCGGCATCCCCTACACGGTGACGCCCGGCGTTCCGGCCTTCGCGGCGGCGGCGGCCGTGCTGCGGCGGGAGCTGACCGTGCCCGGGCTGGCGCAGTCGGTGGTCCTGACCCGCACGTCCGGCCGGGCGAGCGCCATGCCGGAGCGCGAGACCCTGGCGGCCTTCGCGGCGACCGGGGCCACGCTGGCGATCCACCTCTCGATCCACGTGGTCGAGCGGGTCGCGTCCGAGCTGATCCCGTTCTACGGGCCGTCCTGCCCGGCCGCAGCCGTGTTTCGCGCCTCCTGGCCGGACGAGCGGGTGCTGAAAACCGATCTCGCCACCCTGCCGGCCCAGGTGGCGCAGGCCGGCCTCGAACGCACGGCGCTGATCCTCGTCGGCCCGGCGCTCTCGGCCGAGCATTTCCGCGAGAGCGCGCTCTACGCCACCGATTACGACCGGCGCTACCGACCCGGCGGCACGGTCGGAGGGCGGACGTGAGCGCCCCCGGCCTCCTCATCGCGGCGCCGCGATCGAGTTCCGGCAAGACGACCGTGACCCTCGCGCTGATGCGGGCCCTGTCCCAGCGGGGCCTGCGGGTGCGCGCCGCCAAATGCGGGCCCGACTATATCGATCCGGCCTTCCATCAGGCGGCCACGGGGCGACCGAGCTTCAATCTCGACAGTTTCGCCATGGCGCCGCCCCTGCTCGACGCCCTGGCCCGCGACACGGTCACGGATGCCGACATCGTGATCGCCGAAGGATCCATGGGGCTGTTCGACGGGGTCCGTGCGGCGGAAAACCGGACCGGCGCCAATGCCGATATCGCCGCACGCTACGGCTGGCCCGTGGTGCTGGTGGTGGATGTCTCCGGAGCGGCCCAATCGGCCGCCGCGGTCGCGCTGGGCTGCCGGCTCTACGACCAGCGGGTCACGATCGCCGGGGTGATCCTGAACAAGGTGGCGAGCGCCCGCCACCGCCGGCTCGTCGAGGCCGGCATGGAGCGCGCGGGGCTCCCGGTGCTCGGCGCGCTCATGCGCGACGCGCAGCTCGTCCTACCCGAGCGGCATCTCGGCCTCGTCCAAGCCGGCGAGACCGCCGATCTCCAGGCGCGCCTCGATCGGCTCGCCGAACTCGCGGTGGTGGGTATCGATCTCGACGCCGTCGTCGCGGCGGCCGGCGGCGGTGTGCCGGAAACGGGGGGCGCCCTGCCCCCGCCGCCTGGTCAGCGGATCGCGGTGGCCCGGGATGCGGCGTTCAGCTTCCTCTACCCGCATCTCGAAGCCGGTTGGCGCATGGCGGGGGCGGAACTGGTCCCGTTCTCGCCGCTCGCGGACGCGCCACCGCCGGACGCATGCGACGTTTGCTGGCTACCGGGCGGCTACCCTGAGTTGCATGCGGGCCGTCTCGCGGGCGCCAGCCGGTTCCTGGACGGGCTGCGCGCCTTCGCGCGCAGCCGCCCGGTCCATGGCGAGTGCGGCGGCTACATGGTTCTCGGACGCACCCTAGAGGATGCCGAAGGCGTCACGCACGCCATGGCCGGCCTCCTGCCGGTGGAAACTTCGTACCGGCGCCGCAAGCTCCATCTCGGCTACCGCGTGGCGCACCTGTGCGGAGATAGCGTGCTCGGCCAGCGCGGCGCCCGCCTGATCGGCCATGAATTCCACTATGCCAGCGAGCTCTCGCCGGCCGCTCCGGAACCGGACGCCCTGGCCCGTGTCACCGACGCGGAAGGCTCCGAGCTCGGCTTCGCGGGGCATCGGATCGGCCCCGTGAGCGGGAGCTTCTTCCACTTCGTCGCCGGAGATTCGGATTGAATCTTCCGCGCCGCGGAAGATCGTAATCCAGTCAGCCGTTCAGGCTGGGTCACGCGGCGGTGCGGTCTCGCGAACCTGCGCGAGGCGCGCAGCGCTGCGGACCAGCGCCAGGACGTCGCGCCGCATCTGCTCGTCGTCGATCTGCGCGTAGGCGCGCAGCAATTCGATGGCGCCCTGGCCGCTCAGAAAGCCGAACACGTCTTCCTGCGCGTTGGCGCGCGGCTCGCTCTCTTCGAAGAAGGCCGAGACCGGGACGTCGAGCAGGCGCGCGATCTCGCGGAGCCGCCCGGCACCGACCCGGTTCTGACCCTTCTCGTATTTCTGCACTTGCTGGAAGGTCACGCCCACTGCGTTGCCCAGGGCGGTCTGGCTCATGCCCCGCGCTTTCCGCAGGGCCGTTATCCGGACACCGACCAGACGATCGACATCCGTGGTCTGCTTTGGCATCGGCTGACTGGTCGTATCCTTCTCGCCGGAGGCGGCTGCGTCCTTCTCGCCGGAGGCGGCTGCGTCCTGCTCCGGATGCGCTGTGTTCGCCTCGCCGTCGCGCCGCTTCACCGTCCGACCCACCTTCCTAGACCGTAGAGTTCGTTCGTACGGTGTGACCTGCGCAGAGCGCGAACAGCCGTTCTGCGGCACTTACCAACCGCGCCGCAGTAAGACACCAAGTTATCAGGCTTCGCAAGTCTTAGTTTACATCTTCTAGTTTAAGTACACACAACTTTGCTACATTGTTGCTCAAATGCCGACGGATATCTCAGGAACGTTTCTCGGTGCGCCCTGTAGCCGCGCCGGGGCTCGCTAAAGCCGCCGAAACCCGAGTAGACTCTGCAGGCAGAGGAGAATGACATGTTCATAGCGATGAACCGCTTCAAGGTCGTCAAGGACGCGACTGCGGATTTCGAGGCCGTCTGGCTTGGACGCGACAGCCATCTCGGCGAGATGGCCGGCTTCGTCGAATTTCATCTCCTGCGTGGGCCGGAGCATGAGGATCACGTGCTCTACGCATCGCACACGATCTGGCGATCGCGGGACGATTTCGAGGCCTGGACCCGTTCGGAGCAGTTCCGGAAGGCTCATGGCCGCGTCCCCTCGACCAAGCCGCTTTATCTCGGTCATCCGCAGTTCGAAGGCTTCGAGGCGATCCAGACTGTGGGCGGATCGAGCAGCACCACCCCGCAACACGCGGACGCCGTCTGACCGAGCGAGTCGGGCCGTCTCCACGACACCGGCCGCCGCTGCGGCGGCCGGTCCACGCCCTGTGCGTCGACGGCACGGCCGGAAGACCGCACGGCGATCCGAAGCCCCTTCCGTGGCCCAGGCGGCCCTGTCGGGACTGCGTCCCAAGATCAGACCGGACGGCTGTTCGCCATCTCCCTTGGTTGTGCTCCCTTGCTAAAGTAACGCGCTGAAATTGTGATGCCGCCGCGGGCGTAGTACGGAAACAACTTCTTTAAGCCTCCAGCGAGGCGAATACCGCATTTCAGTTCATCGTTCATTACCGCTTCATATGAAGCGGACTAGGTCGGCCATCGTAGTAGGGCTAGGTTCTTCACGCATGCGGCTCGCCGCTTGCTCCGCCACCGGCACAGGCCGGTACTGGAACGTGCGTTCGTTTCAGACTGGCACAAAGTCCGATCATGACGGGACGTGGCGCGCCAGATGTTTCATCAACGGATCCCGGAAGCGTTCCAGCCCCTCCCGAGCCCGGCCGAGCGCCGTCGCAGCGTCTGGTCCGGTCTGCTGCCCCGCCGCGGGCGGGCTGCGGCGCGGGCCGCCCTGTCGTCGGCCCTCGCCGCCACTGATTTCGCGGCAATCCTGGCGGTCACCCTGTTCATGCAGGCCACCTACGAGATCGCCTACCAAGAGGGGAAATTCGGCGCCGGCAGCATCCGCGGCCTGCAACTCGCCGCCCTCCTCGGCCTCATCGTCGTGGCCACGAATGCTCTGCGTGCGGAATACAGCCTCGACACCGTGATCGCGCAGAAGCCGTTCCTTCAGCGGGTGGCCTCCCTGTGGCTGGTGGCCTGGGCCGCCGTGCTGGTCGTCGGGTTCATGACCAAGACCACCGGCGAGTATTCGCGCCTCGTCTCGTTCGGCTCCTTCTTCGCCGGGTTGCCGGTCCTGATCCTGAGCCGCGTAGCGATGACGCGCCTCGTGCGGCAGCGCCTGACGGCCAGCTCGGCCTCGGTCAGCCGGGTTCATCTCGTCGGCTACGAGGAGGACATCACCCGCTTCTACGCCAGCAACGCGATCGACCAGCTCGGCTTGCGGATCGTCGGCACGAGCTACCTGCGCCGCGTCGATTCGGGTGCTGATAATGCCGCCCGGCACGATCAATTGCAGGAGGATCTCGACCTCGCCGTCTCGGTGGTGCGCTTCCTGCGGCCGGACGACGTGTTCGTCCTCGTGCCGTGGACCGACAACGCCGAAGTCGAGCGCTGCATCGACGCGTTCCTGCGGGTGCCCTCGGCTCTGCACCTGCGGCCCGGCGCGATGCTCGACCGCTTCCCCGACCTGCAGGTCGCCCGGGTCGGCGGCGTCTCCGGCATCAATATCGGCCGCCGTCCGCTCAACCTCGGCGAGATCGTGCTGAAGCGGGCGCTCGACCTCACGGTGGCGACGATCGCCCTGGTGGCGCTCTCGCCGCTGCTCGCCGTGATCGCGCTGGCGATCAAGTTCGACAGCCCCGGGCCGGTCTTCTTCCGCCAGAAGCGCTACGGCTTCAATCAGCAGCCCTTCGGCGTGTTCAAGTTCCGCTCGATGCGGACGGAGGCGAACACCGTGTTCCGGCAGGCCACGCGCAACGACAGCCGGATCACCCGGACCGGCGCGATCCTCCGCCGGACCAATCTCGACGAGCTGCCCCAGCTCCTCAACGTCCTGCTGGGAGAGATGTCGCTGGTCGGGCCGCGTCCCCATGCGCTCGCGCATGACCGGAGCTTCGAGCGGCGGATCGCCCTCTACGCCCGCCGCCACAACGTCCGGCCGGGGATCACCGGCTGGGCGCAGGTCAACGGCTTCCGCGGCGAGACGCTGACCGATCTCGACATGGAGCGCCGCGTCGCCTGCGACCTCCACTACATCGACAACTGGTCGATCTGGTTCGACATCCAGATCATGATCCAGACGCTGATCTCGCGCCGGGCCTACCGGAACGCGTTCTAAGGCGCCGGGGGCACGGTCAGGGCGTGCGCGCCCGCTTTCGGCAGGCGCCGCAATCGCCCTCGACCTCCAGGATACTGTGGGTCGGGGTGAAGCCGGCCCGCTCCAGCGTCCGCTCGAGGCCGCCTTCCACATCCGCCGAGGAGGCCTCGTCGACCGCGCCGCAGCTGCGGCAGATCAGGAAGATGACCCCCTCCCCGGGGGCGTGGCCGTGCGCGCAGGGGATGAAGGCGTTGCGGCTGGCGATCCGGTGAACCAGCCCCTGCTCCATCAGGAAATCGAGGGCGCGATAGACCGAGACCGGCGCCACGCGCTTGCCCGGTACGCTGAGGCGCTCGGCGATGTCGTAGGCGCCCTGCGCCTTGTCGGACTCGGCCACCGCTTCCAGCACGTCGCGGCGCAGCGGCGTGAACTGCAGCCCGCGTTCGCGGCAGAGGGCCTCCGCCCGGGCGAGCATATCGGGGGCGTCGGACCGACACGCGTCGTGCCCCTCGTGGCGGTGCATGATGGCTCCCATCACAGATCCGCAGGTTGTCCCGCGGGTTTGTTACAGTGTATCACCGCCAGACCGGACCGCACCAGTCTCCCGCACATTCCGCGCACCCGCCCCGCGCCGGCCCGCGCGCGACGAGGACGCCTTGCCCACCAGTTCCCGTATCAGACGCGCGGCCCGGCGATCCCTGTTCCAGAGCGGGATCGGCCCGCGCCTGGCGCTCGCCGGCGGCCTCTCCGCTCTGGTCTGGCTGACGATCGCCTGGGCGCTGGCGACATGAGTTCCGGGTCGCAAATCCAGGATCCCATTCGCCTCGTCGGCCTGACCCTCGGCTACGATCGGCATCCGGCCATCCACCACCTCGACGGGACCGTGCGCGCCGGCGACCTGCTGGCCCTGGTCGGGCCGAACGGGGCCGGCAAGTCGACGCTGCTCAAGGGTATGGCCGGGGAGATCCCCTGCCTCGACGGGCGCATCGAGCGCAGCGCCGCCGTCGCCTATATGCCGCAGGCCGACGAGATCGACCGCAGCTTCCCGCTGAGCGTGCTGGACCTGGCCGGGATGGGCCTCTGGCGGCGCGCCGGCGCGTGGCGAAGCCTCATCCGGCAGCGGGGCGCCGTCGAGGCCGCGCTCGCGGCGGTCGGCCTCGCCGGGTTCGAGGCACGGCCGATCGGCACGCTCTCGGGCGGGCAGTTCCGCCGCGCCCTGTTCGCCCGGCTGATCCTCCAGGATTGCTCCGTGATCCTCCTCGACGAACCGTTCACCGGGATCGACAACCGAACCGTGGACGATCTGCTGGTGCTGATCCGAACCTGGCACGCGGAGGGCCGCACGATCGTCGCGGCGCTGCACGACCTCGCGCAGGTGCGCGCGCATTTCCCGGCGACGCTGCTCCTGGCGCGCGAGCCCATCGCTTGGGGGCCCACGGCCCGGGTGCTGACATCCGAGAACCTCGCCCGCGCCCGCAACCTCTCCGAGGCGTGGGACGAGGGCGCTCCGATCTGCGCCGGGCCGCGGGCCGAAGCTGCCCACGACCATGCGGCGCATGATCACGGCACGCACGGCCATCATCACCACGAGGACGCCGCGTGATCGATCCGTTCGGGTCCCTGGTCGCGCCGTTCGTGGAATTCGGCTTCATGCGCCGGGCGCTGGCGGGCTGCCTTGCGCTGTCCGTCTCGGCGCCGCCCGTGGGCGTGTTCCTGACGCTGCGCCGGATGAGCCTGATGAGCGACGCCATGAGCCACGCCATCCTGCCCGGTGCCGCCGCCGGCTTCCTGGTCGCCGGGCTGTCGCTCCCGGCGATGACGCTCGGCGGCCTCGTCGCAGGCCTTGCAGTGGCGCTGCTCGCGGGCGCCGTTACCCGCGTCACGACGGTGCGGGAGGACGCCAACCTCGCGGCCTTCTACCTGATCTCCCTGGCGGGCGGTGTGCTGCTGGTCTCGCTGCGCGGCTCGCAGATCGACCTGATGCATTTCCTGTTCGGCTCGGTCCTGGCGTTGGACGATGCTGCCCTGTGGCTGCTCGGCGGCATCAGCACCCTGACCCTGGTGGCGCTCGCGGTGATCTATCGGCCGCTGGTGATGGAATGCGTCGATCCGCTGTTCCTGCGCACGGTGAGCCGCAGTGGCGGCCCGGTCCATCTCGCCTTCCTGGCCCTGGTGGTGATCAACCTCGTGGGCGGGTTCCAAGCCCTGGGGACCCTGCTGGCGGTCGGGCTGATGCTGCTCCCGGCGGTGGCGGCCCGGTTCTGGGCTCGCGATCTCGGCGGGCTCATCCCGGTCTCGATGCTGATCGCGGCGCTCGCGAGCGTCTCAGGGCTCAGCCTGTCGTATCAATACGACCTGCCGAGTGGTCCGGCCATCGTGCTGGCCGCCGGGGCGCTCTACCTGGCCTCGATGCTGGCCGGTCCGCGCGGCGGGCTGCTCCGCCGCCTCATCCGGCCGCGCCACCTCGAAGCCTGATCAGGACTGGTCCTTCAGCGCCGCAAGACCCTCGCGGTAGGTCGGAAAGGCGAGATCGACGCCGAGTTCCGCGCGGATCAGCCGGTTCCGCACGCGCTTGTTCTCGCCGTAGAAGCTTCGCGCCATCGGCGAGAGGTCGGCGGTCTCGAAATCGATTACCGGGGGCAGCGGCAGCCCGGTCAGGGCGGCGGCATGCTCGGTGACCGTCTGGGGCGCGGTCGGCTCGTCATCGGTGACGTTGTAGATCGCCCCGGCCCGGGGCCGGTCGATCGAGGCCAGCAGCGTCGTGGCGATATCGTCGACGTGGACACGGTTGAAGACTTGGCCGGCCTTCACGATTCGCTGGGACCGCCCCTCGCGCAGCTTGACGATCGGGTTGCGCCCCGGCCCGTAGATGCCCGACAGGCGGAAGATCTGCACCGCCTTGCCGGTGGCGGCACCGAGCGCCAGCCACGCCGCCTCGGCGTCGAGCCGGACCTTCGAGCGGGTGCTGCGGGGGTCGGCGGGGGTGGCCTCGTCGATCCAGGCGCCCTGCTGATCGCCATAGACCCCGATGGTCGACAGGTAGCCGATCCAGCCGATCCGGCTCGCCTTGATCGCCTCTTCGTAGCGGTTGAGCACGGGGTCGCCGTGCTCGCCGGGGGGCGCCGAGACGAGGAGCACGTCGGTCTCGGCGAGATCGGCGGCGATGCGCGGATCGTCGGCCCGGGGTCCGAAGGCGCGCATGGCGAAACCGGTCTCCGCCGCGAGGCGCTCGGCCGCCGCGGGTTCGGTAACGGTGGCGCGGACGGTGTCGAACCGGTCGCGCGCGCGCTCGGCGAAGCGGCCACCGGTGAAGCCCAGGCCGAAGACGAAGAGATTCATGCGCCGGATGTCTCGCCGGGGCCGGCTCCCGTCAAGCCGCGAATGGCGACTCTGTCTTGATGGGCTGGCGCTCCGATCCGTCGGCTTGGAAGGGCGCGGGTTCCCTCTCCCGTGCGGGAGAGGTCTGCTTTCGCAGAAAGCAGGGTGAGGGATGAGAACTGTCCGAATGAGGCACGCCCCAACCGCGCCTCGCAAGCGCGATCAATCCTGCACCTTCTCGTCCCTCACCCCAGCCCTCTCCCGCACGGGAGAGGGGGCGCGCCGCGCTCGGTCATGATCGTCGCGCATCGAACCGAAGCCGTCCTCGGTCGCGCCGATTACGGCCTCCCACTCCTCACGGACATGGGCATCCGACTCGCCAAGCCCGTACAGGCGATGCAGGGCCCGGACCGCCCCCGGCTCCAGCAACTGCCCGCAGGCCCAGACTGCCATGCCGCGCACCAGCGGCGAAGCATCGGCAAGCCGTGCGATCGCCATCTCGGCCAGCTCGGGCGACCCGGCATTGCCGATCGCGATCATCACGTTGCGCAGAAAGCGGTCGCGGCCGGTCCGCTTGACCGGCGTGCCGGCGAACAGGCTCCGGAACGCCGCATCGTCGAGGCCCGCGAGATCCGCAAGACGCGGCGCGGCGAGGTCGGCCCGGGCGGAAAGACGGGTTTCGGCGGCCGTGCGGGCGAACTTGTTCCACGGGCAGACCGCGAGGCAATCGTCGCAGCCGAACACCCGGTTGCCGATGGCCGGGCGGAGCGCCGCGGGGATCGGGCCGGCATGCTCGATGGTCAGGTACGAGATGCAGCGCCGCGCATCGAGGCGGTAGGGTGCGGGAAACGCGTCCGTCGGGCAGATATCGAGACAGGCGCGGCAGGAGCCGCAATGGTCGCGGCCGGGCGTGTCGGGTTCGAACTCCGCACTCGTGTAGATCGCCCCGAGCAGGAGCCAGTTGCCGTGCTCGTGGGAGATCAGCACCGTGTGCTTGCCCTGCCAGCCGAGCCCGGCGGCCTCGGCCAGCGTCTTCTCCATGACCGGTGCGGTGTCGCAGAAGACCTTCACCCGGACATCACCCTTGGCGGACAGATACCCGCCGAGTTCTTTGAGCTTGCCCTTCAAAACCTCGTGATAATCCCGTCGCTGGGCATAAGCGGCGACCGCGCCGCGCTCCGTTTGCGCCACCAGGGCCAGCGGATCGTGCTCGGGCCGGTAGCTCATGGCCAGGATCAGGATGCTGCGCAGGCCCGGCCACAGGCCGGTCGGACGGGCGCGCTGGTCGGCCCGCTCGGCCATCCAGTCCATGGTGCCGTGGGCGCCCGCGGCGAGCCAGGTCGCGAGGCGATCGGGCATATCCGGCAGGCGGTCGGGCCGGGTGACGCGCAGGCCGCAGAAGCCCAGCGACCGGGCTCGGGTCTCGACGAGGCGGCGCAGGTCGGCGCCGATATGAGTCCGCCTGGGGCTCAGAAATCCAGATCCGCGTAGTGGGCGGCGGGCGGCATGCCGGCGACCCGGTCGGCGAGCAGGCCCCGGAACGAGGGCCGCGACTTCACCCGGGCGTACCAGTTCCGGGCCATCTCGTCCTCGTCCCAGGGCACGTCGCCGAGATAATCGACGCAGGAGAGATGGGCAGCCGCCGCGAGGTCGGCATAGGTCAGGTTGTCGCCCGCGATCCAGCGGCGGCGAGCGATCAGGTAGCCGATATATTTGAGATGATAGCGGACATTGGCCCGTGCGGCCCGGATCGCGTTCATGTCGGGCGGACCGCCGCCCTGGTTGGACGCCATGAAGCGCTTCGAGATCTTCTCGTTGACGAGGTAACCCGTCACCTCCGATTCGAACTTCACCAGGAACCAGTCGAGCAGCCGCCGCACCTCGACCCGCTCCACGGTATCGTCCGGCAACAGGCGACGCCCGGTGAGGCCGAGCCCGCGGGTCTCATCGAGGTATTCGGCGATCACGCCCGCGCCGGGCACCACGAGGCCGTTCTGCTCCAGCAGCACGGGCGTCACGCCCGCCGGATTGATCAGCAGGAAGTCATCCCGGCGCTCCCAGGGCCGTTCCTCGAACAGAGTCGGCTCCATGCCCATCTCGGCGAGGACGAGACGGATGAACCGGGAATTCGCGCAGAAGGGGAAGTGGTAGAGGGTCGCCATCGAGGCCGTTTGGGACGTTCGGTCGGGCAGCGCGGTCGGTCCCGCGCTCGGCGAGGGTCCTGAAGCGCAGGACTTCGGCGCGCAGGACTTCGGACCGAGCGTTATTGCCCGACCGTTGCCGAGCCCTTAACACGCGCAGCCGGTATCGGTAACCGCCCGTCAATCCTGATGGGCGAACCCTCCGGCCAACCCTTAGATGGCGCGACCTGCTCGGCACGGGCCGGCGCGCGCCCGCGGCAGCAGGACGTGACGATGGATCCGGTCAGCATCGGCAAGGCAGTCCTGCTCGCGGTGGTTGAGGGCGCGACCGAGTTCATCCCGGTCTCCTCCACGGGGCACCAGCTGCTGGTCGGCCATTTCATCGGGTTCCACTCGCCCAACAACACCTTCGAGGTGCTGATCCAGCTCGGCGCGATCCTGGCGATCCTGCTGGTCTATTTCCGCCGCCTGCTGGGCATCGCCACCGCGCTGCCGAACGATCCCAAGGCCCGCCGCTTCGTGCTGGGCATCCTGGTGGCGTTCCTGCCGGCGGCGATCATCGGCGGCCTCTTCTCGAAGGTGATCAAGGCGTATCTGTTCAACCCCTGGATCGTCTGCGCGACCCTGGTGGCGGGCGGCCTCGTGCTGCTCGTCATCGACGACACCGACCTGAAGGTGCGCAAGACCGATGTCTACGACTTCTCGCTGCCGATGGATCTGAAGATCGGCATCTTCCAGTGCCTCGCGATGATCCCCGGCGTGTCGCGCTCCGGCGCCACCATCGTGGGGGCGATGCTGATGGGGGCCGACAAGCGCTCGGCCACCGAGTTCTCGTTCTACCTCGCCATGCCCACCATGGCGGGCGCCTTCGCCAAGGATCTGCTGGACAATTACAAATACCTGTCGAGCGACGATGTCGGCCTGATCGCGATCGGCTTCGTCGTCTCGTTCGTCTCGGCGCTGCTCGTGGTGCGGCTGCTGCTCGATTACGTCTCCCGGCACGGCTTCTGGCTGTTCGCATGGTGGCGGATCATCGTCGGCGCACTGGGTTTTGCGGGATTGATCATTTTCGGTTGATCGTTCTTCGCGTGCCTTGCTTCGGCCGATGCCCGCAAATCGTCGGCCGGACTGCTCTCTCCGGCCCCTTGCTGTGTCAGGCGTGATCGATGTGCGATCTCGGGGAGCTCACACGTCGGCTTGAAAGGGCGCGGGTCCCCTCTCTCCCGAGCGGGAGAGGGGGGAAAGTCACGCTCTGTGACAAGCCGCGGCTCAAACCCGTGCAGTCCCGGCGGGGATGTAGTGCACGCCTTTTTCAGGATATTGGACGCAGACGCGTCAGTGTGAGTCTCGTCGCCTCGGCGGCTAGTCTCCGCGCACTTCAAAACCCGCTCACGCCGGGCTCAAGCTTTCCTCAACCATCGGGCGATTGCCACCGGCGAGGCGGCATGCGAGGCAAACCCCTGGAAGCGGCGCACTAGACGCCGCGTTCTGGGACGATCCGATGGAAGACAGACCGCTCGCCGATCTCTTCGAGCCCGCAGACCGGGCGCGCTGGCTCGGCCTCGTCGAAGGCGTCCTGAAGGGCGCCGATTTCGAGAAACGGCTGGTCTCCCGGACGGCGGATGGGCTCCGGATCGAGCCGCTCTACAGCCCGGCGGCGCCGGTCGCCCAACCGGTGCGCGAGCCCGGTCCGTGGCGGATCGCCCAGCGGATGGATCATCCGGCTATCGCCGCCGCCAACGCCCAGGCGCTGACCGATCTCGAAGGCGGCGCGGACGCGCTTGTCCTGGCCTTTGCGGGCGCCCCAGGGGCACGCGGCTATGGACTGACGGTTGCAAGCGTCGACGACCTCGACGCCGCGCTGACGGGCGTGATGCTGCCCCTGATCAACCTGCGCGTGGATGCCGGCAGCCGGGGGCTCGAAGCGGCCCACCTCGTCAAGGCGCTGGCCGAGCGGCGCGGCGAGGATTTGTCGACCTACGATGTCGATCTCGGGATCGATCCCGTCGGCGTGCTGGCGGCGACCGGCGGCCTGGGCGCCGTCTGGAGCGAGATCGCTCCGCGGCTGGCCGGGATCGCGGCGGAGCTGGAGACGGCGGGTTTCCGCGGCCGGGCCTTCCTGGCCGATGGGCGCCCGTATCACGAGGCCGGGGCCGGCGAGGCGGCGGAGCTGGGGGCCGTGCTCGCCACCGCGGTGACGTATCTCCGCGCCCTCGAAGCGGCCGGACACGACCTCGACACGGCCCGTTCGCGCATCGCGGTCCTGCTGGCGGCCGATGCCGACGAGTTCGTCACGGTCGCGAAGTTCCGCGCGCTGCGGCGCCTCTGGGCGCGGGTCGAGCAGGCCTGCGGGCTTGCGCCGAAGCCGCTGCGTCTCCACGCAGAGACCGCGTGGCGGATGATGACCAAGCGCGATCCGTTCGTGAACATCCTGCGCACCGGAATGGCGGCGGCCTCAGCCGGGATGGGCGGCGCCGACAGCGTCGCGGTCCTGCCCTACACGCAGGCGCTCGGGCTGCCGGATGCCTTCGCCCGGCGCGTGGGGCGCAACAGCCAGATCGTGTTGCTCGAAGAATCGCACCTCGCCCGCGTCAGCGATCCTGCGGCGGGCGCCGGTGGGTTCGAGGCGCTGACCGCGGGGATCGCCGAGGCCGCCTGGGCGGCGTTCCAGGCGATCGAGGCCGAGGGCGGCATCGTCGCCTCCCTCAGCGTCGGCAAGCTGCAGCGGCGGATCGAAGCGATCCGCGAGACGCGCGCGAAAGCCGTGGCGACCCGCCGGGAAGCGCTCACCGGCGCCAGCGAATTTCCGAACCTCGCCGAGAAGCCGGTCACGGTGCTCGACGTGCCGAAGGTCGCGCCACCCCAGGGGTCCAATTTCGGGCCCGGTTCGGCGGTCGCCTGCGATGCCCTGCCGTCCCAGCGCCTCGCGGAACCCTACGAGGCCCTGCGCGACGCCTCCGACGCCTATCACGCCTCGACCGGCCGCCGGCCGGCCGTGTTCCTGGCCAATCTGGGTTCGGTGGCGGCGTTCAACGCCCGGGCGACCTTCGCGGCCAACGCGTTCGCGGCCGGCGGTATCGAAGCCCTGTCGAATGACGGCTTCCCCGATGCCGAATCCGCAGCGGTGGCGTTCCGGGAATCCGGAGTTCCGCTCGCCTGCATCTGCTCGACCGACGCGATCTATGCCGAACGCGCGGTCGAGACCGCGGAGGCCTTGGCGCGGGCCGGCGCGGGCGTGATCTACCTCGCCGGAAAACCGGCTGATCTGGCCGAGCCGCTGAAGCAGGCGGGCGTGCAGACCTTCCTGCATGCCGGGTGCGACCTGCTCACCGTGCTGAATGGGGCTTTGCGCACGGCCATGAGGCCGCCGTCGCGGACTGCCTGATCCCGGCGCCGTTCCCACAACGCTGCGCAGGCGGCTCGGCTGGGACGGGTTCGGGGCCGGCACACGCGAATACCGCGGCCATCGGAGCGCGGGCGCCTCGGACGAGGCTGCGACCTCGTGTCATGGAACGATCGCGCTCCGGTCCGAAATGCGGCTGCGCGAATGCCGAGCCAGCCGCGTTCCCGACGCAATCATGAGGGAATGCTGAACGCGGTTCGGATCACCGACGAGGCCGCCGCATGAAAACTTCGATCCTCGCGTCCCTCACCCTCCTCGCGTTCGTCTCGACGGCGCAGGCGCGTCCGCATCGACACCCGGCCGCACCGACGTTGAACCAGGCCGAGGCCGAGAAGACGCTGGCTCCGCTGCGGCAGGCGGCGACGGTTTGCTTCGCCGATACGGTCCTGTCGAACCCCAAGGCCACCGCCGAGGCGCGGGCCGGCCGCTGGTTCGAGGCCGTGGGCATCACGGGCTTCCTGTGTCGCCCGGAGGTCGCCGCGATGATCCAGGCGCATGACCGGCTCTACGGAGCGAAGACCGGCGAACGCTACTTCAAGAGTGCCTACGTCAAGCACCTCGACCAGCAGCTCGCCGAGCGGCTCCAGCCGATGCTGCTCCACAAGGCCGTCGCCAGCGCCGAGCCGCCGGTCGATAGGACCGCCGAGGACAGTGCCGCAGGCAACTGAGCCGGCACCTCTCAGGTTGGAAGCGAGTCGGCGATGCCCTACGAGCTTCACTACTGGCCGATGATCCAGGGGCGCGGCGAGTTCGTCCGCCTCGCCCTGGAAGAAGCGGGCGCCGACTACGTCGACGTCGCGCGCCAGGACGACGATGCCGGTGGAATCGGTCCGATGCTGGATCGCCTGTCGGACCCTGCGAACCCACGCCCGCCCTTCGCGCCGCCCGTCCTGCGCGACGGTGATCGCGTCATCGGACAGACGGCCGCGATCCTGCTGCATCTTGGCCAGCGCCTCGGGCTGGCGGGCACCGGCGAGCGGGACCGGATCTGGACGCACCAACTCCAGCTCACCATCGCGGATGCCGTGGACGAGGTGCACGACACCCACCATCCGCTCGGCGTCGATCTCTATTACACCGATCAGAAGCCCGAGGCCCTGCGCCGGGCGGCCGGGTTCCGGACGACCCGGATGCCGAAGTTCTTCAGTTATTTCGAGCGCGTTCTGGCCGCCAATGGCGGTGCGCACCTGGTCGGCGCGGATCTGACCTATGCCGACCTGTCGCTGTTTCAGCTCGTCGACGGGCTGCACTACGCCTTCCCGAGAGCGACATCGGCGGCGCTACAGGCTGCGCCCTCTGTGGAGCGGCTGCACGACACCGTGGCGCAACGCCCGCGGATCGCCGCCTATCTGGCGAGCGAGCGCCGGATCCCGTTCAACGAGGACGGTATCTTCCGACGCTATCCCGAACTCGACGGCTAGCGCGTCCTGGCTCTGACTGTCTGCGAGATAGGGCGATCCGAATGTGACCTGCACCTTGCCTCTGGCTAAGCAGGTTTGAGGCCCACGGCTCATGGCTGAGCGCGACAGGCCCCCTCTCCCGTGCGGGAAAGGGTTGGGGTGAGGGACGAGAACGCTCTGCATAAGGCACGTCATCGACGCGCGTTCAGGTGCTGTCTTTTCCTGAAAGTTCTGGACCCTGTCCCTCTCGCGCTCGCGAGAGGGGATACGCGCCTGTTCAAACCGACGCGTGAGCCCGCTGGAACCTCAAATCTGTGTCGCCCCATCGCCCATTATGGTGATGGAGATGCGTCGCCCATGGCGCCATTTATCGACCGAACAGACACCGCTCAGAACGGCAGCTTCATCCCGGGCGGCAGGGGCAGACCCTTGGTCAGCTCGGCCATGTGCTCCTGCATCGTCGCTTCCGCCTTGCCGCGGGCATCGTTGCAGGCCGCCACCACTAGATCCTCCAGGATCTCGCGCTCGTCGGGCACCATCAGGGACGGATCGATCGTGATCCCCTTCATCTGGCCCTTGGCCGTCATGGTGACCCGGACCGAGCCACCGCCAGAGGCGCCGGTGACTTCGATCTGATCCATCTCGGCCTGCAGGTTGGCCATCTTCTCCTGCATGGCCTGGGCCTGCTTCATGATGCCCATTAGGTCACGCATGCGGATCCCTCCCCGTTCTGTCGTCGTCTGATCTGGGTACGCGCCGCCCGGCCCGCCAGCGATGGCCGGGCTGGAGCATCAGCTTTCGTCGTCCTCGAGCTCATCCACCCGGGCGGCGTCGCCCTCGCCGAGGATCTCCTGCTCGGGGGTGGGCAAAGCCTCGGCGGCGGTGTCGCGCACGTCGACGATCTCGGCGCCGGGAAAGCGCGTCAGCACCTCGCGCACGAACGGATCGGCGGCGGCGTTCTCCCGGCGGGTCTCGACCACGGCCCGGGCCGCCGCATCGCGGGTCGGCTCGCCCGCCTCCTTCGAGAGCGCGACGACCCAACGCCGGCCGGTCCAACGCTCGATCGCGGCCGCGAGGTCGGTGGCGAGGCTCGCCCGCCCCCCTTGAGCGAGGCGGAACTCGATCCGCCCCTCCTCGAAGCGCACCAGATGGACATCCCGTTCAAGCGCCGTCCGCAGCAGGATATCGCGATTGGCATCCGCCAGCGCGATCAGATCCTCGAACCGGCCGAGCCGCGGCGCTGGCGGCGCGACGGGGGCGGGTGGCGCGACGGGCGCGGCCATCGCAACCGGAGCAGCCTCGAGGATCGGTTCCGCCGCTATCGTCCGGGGGGAGGCCGCCAGAGCCGCCGAACCGCCGCCGCGCAGGTCCGGGATCGGCGGCAGCGCCGGGCGCGCCAGTGCCGGCGGCTCGTCGGCGGGCGCTGCGGCGGCGTCGGCCTTGAGCTGGCGCAGGGCCTCGTCCGGTGTCGGCAGGTCGGCCGCGTAGGCGAGGCGCACGATCGCCATCTCGGCCGCCGCCAGGGGGCGCGGCGCGGCCTGCACCTCGGGGATCGCCTTGAGCAGGATCTGCCACGCCCGCGACAGGGCGCGGATCGAGAGCTTTTCGGCGAACGCGCCGCCGCGGACGCGCTCGGTCTCGCTGAGCGTGGGATCCTGGGCGGTTTCGGGCACCACCTTCAGGCGGGTCACGAGATGCGTGAAGGCCGCGAGGTCCGAGAGCACCACCGACGGGTCGGCGCCAGCATCGTACTGCGCGCGCAGCTCCGAGAAAGCCGCCGGCACGGAGCCGCGCATCACAGCCTCGAACAGGTCGAGGATGCGGGCACGGTCGGCCAGACCCAGCATGTCGCGCACGCTCTGCGCGGTGACGGCCCCGGCCCCGTGCGCGATGGCCTGATCGAGGAGCGAGAGCGCATCGCGCACGGAGCCTTCCGCGGCGCGCACGATCGCGCCCAAAGCCTCCTCCTCCGCCTCGACCCGCTCGGCGGCGCAGACCTTCGCGAGATGCGCGTGGAGCACCGGCGCCTCGACCCGGCGCAGGTCGAACCGCTGGCAGCGGGACAGGATCGTCACCGGGACCTTGCGGATCTCCGTGGTGGCGAACACGAATTTCGCGTGGGGCGGCGGCTCCTCCAGCGTCTTCAGGAAGGCGTTGAACGCCTTCTCGGAGAGCATGTGGACCTCGTCGACGATGTAGACCTTGTAGCGCGCCGAGACCGGTCCGTAGCGGATGCCGTCGATGATCGCGCGCACGTCGTCGATGCCGGTATGCGAGGCGGCATCCATCTCCAGCACGTCCATGTGCCGGGATTCCATGATGGCCGCGCAGTGCAGGCCGAGTTCCGGCATCGACACGGTCGGGCCGGTCTCGGGCTGGCCGGCGAGGGCGTAGTTGAGGCCGCGGGCGAGGATGCGGGCCGTCGTGGTCTTGCCGACGCCGCGGACGCCCGTGAGCATCCAGGCCTGCGGGATGCGGTTGGCCGCGAACCCGTTGGCGAGGGTGCGGACCATCGCCTCCTGGCCGATCAGGTCGCCGAAATGGGTGGGGCGGTATTTGCGCGCGAGCACCCGGTAGGGCGCCGCCGCCGCGGCGGGGGCTGCAAACCCGGGCAGGCCCGGCTCGTCGTCAGGCGTGCCGGTCGAAGCGTCCATGCCGGTCGGAATCGGGCTGCCGCGCGAGAATGAGGTGGGAGGCTGGACGAAGACCCGCTCGGTCTCGTTAGGGCTGCTTCCTTCCGGACCTGACCCGGTTGGCGAGTGAAACGTCCCTCGCCAACCCCCCGCCGGCTATATGGCCGGGCCGTGCCTCGAACGCAAGCGCCGCCTCTCTGCGCCGGCTACTCGGCCTTGCGCTTCACGATGGCGAGGGTCTTCGGATCGAGCTTCAGGTCGAACGTCTTGCCGTTGGCATCGATGGCGTCGTCCACCTCGATCATACCGTCGTCGAGCTCGATCTCGTCCCACTTGGTGAAGCCTTCCTGGCGGAGCATGGCCTCGACCTTGGCCTGCTGATCGGGCGGCAGCTTTTCGTCGGCCCGGGCGGCGACGCCGAGGCCGGCCAGAATCGCGATGGCAAGAATCGCGAGGGCGTGAAAGGGCGTGGCGCGATGCATGGGCGTTCTCCATCGGGTTGATCGTCGAGTTTGAACAGGAATGCGGCAGTCCTGTTCCGCTTGGCCGGACATCCTCTTGAGCGCCTTGCGATTCTCCCGCACAGCTAGGCCATTGCGTGCGTCGGGGATTCGTCACCTATGGTCACCCGCGTCGCCACCGTGGCCTTCGAAGGCATCGAGGCGCGGGCGGTGGACGTGCAGGTCCAGATCATCCCGGGCTCGGTGGTGTTCAACGTGGTCGGCCTGCCCGACAAGGCGGTGGGTGAATCCCGCGAGCGGGTGCGCGGCGCACTGATCGCCTCCGGCCTCGCGCTGCCGGCCAAGCGCATCACCGTCAACCTCGCCCCGGCCGACCTGCCCAAGGAAGGCTCGCATTACGACCTGCCGATCGCGCTCGGCGTGATGGCGGCGATCGGCGCGATCCCGGCGGACGCGCTCGGCGGCTATTGCGTGCTCGGCGAACTCGCGCTGGACGGCAGCATCACGGCGGTGAACGGCGTGCTCCCGGCGGCCATCGCGGCGGCGGCGCGCGGGCTCGGGCTGATCTGCCCGGCGGCGACCGGCCCGGAGGCCGCCTGGGCCGGGGGCGATCTCGACGTGCTGGCCCCGCGCTCGCTGATCCAGCTCGCCAACCATTTCAAGGGCAGCCAGGTCATGGCCCGGCCGGAACCCTCGGTGGCGGGTCAGGCCGGTCCCCTGCCGGATCTCGCCGACATCAAGGGCCAGGAGGGCGCCAAGCGCGCCCTGGAGATCGCCGCGGCGGGGGGACACAACCTGCTGATGAACGGGCCGCCGGGCTCGGGCAAGTCGATGCTGGCCACCCGCCTGCCCTCGATCCTGCCGCCGCTCGGGCCGCTCGGGCCGCGCGAGCTGCTCGACATCTCGATGATCCAGTCGATGGCGGGCGCGTTGAAGGACGGCGCCCTCTCGAACCGCCGGCCGTTCCGGCAGCCGCACCACTCCGCCTCGATGGCGGCCCTGGTCGGCGGCGGCCTCGGAGCACGGCCGGGGGAGGTGTCGCTGGCCCATGGCGGGGTGCTGTTCCTCGACGAATTGCCCGAGTTCAACCCCCAGGCGCTCGACAGCCTGCGCCAGCCCATGGAAACCGGCGAGGTCATGATCGCCCGGGCCAATCACCGGGTGACGTATCCGGCCCGCTTCCAGCTGGTCGCCGCCATGAACCCCTGCCGCTGCGGGCAGGGCCTGGAGCCGGGCTATGCCTGTCGGCGCGGGCCGAACGATCGCTGTATGGCCCAGTATCAGGCGCGAATTTCCGGCCCGCTGCTCGACCGGATCGACCTGCGCATCGAGGTGCCGGCGGTCACCGCGGCCGACCTGATCCTGCCTCCGCCTGCGGAGGGATCGCGTGAAGCGGCCGCCCGCGTCGCCGCGGCCCGCGCCCTCCAGACGGCGCGTTTCGGCGAGCGCGGGCTGCCGGCGGCCACCACCAACGCCACCTGCCCGGCGAACCTGATCGAACAGGTCGCGAGCCCAGACGCGGATGGTACGGCGCTGATCCGGCAGGCGGCCGAGAGCATGCGGCTCTCGGCCCGCGGCTTCCACCGCACGTTGCGCGTCGCACGGACGCTGGCCGACCTCGACGGCGAGGCGCAGGTCCGCCGGCTGCACCTTGCCGAGGCCTTGTCCTATCGGGGCCGGGGCGACAGCGCGGCGGCGGCGGCTTGAGCGCGGAACCGGACAGCGCCCTCACGGTCACGATCGGCCAGCACAGCGCCGCCGGCCGCAAGGCCGAGAACCAGGATTTCCACGGCACCCTGGTGCCGTCGCCGCCGGCCCTCGGCCTCAAAGGCATCGCGGTGGCGCTCGCCGACGGGATCAGCAGCAGCGCGGCCGGCGCGGCGGCGAGCGAGACCGCGGTCAAGAGCTTCCTCGGCGACTATTACGCCACCCCCGACACGTGGTCGGTGAAGAATGCCGCGCAGCGGGTGATCGCGGCGGCCGATTCCTGGCTCTACGCCCAGACCCGGCGCGGCCTCGATCCCAACGATGCCGACCGCGGCTACGTCACCACCTTCGACGCGCTGATCCTGAAGGGGCGGAGCGCCCACATCTTCCATGTCGGCGATGCCCGGATCTGCCGGGTCTCGGGCCGGTCCCTCGAACAGCTCACCGAGGATCACCGCGTGGTGGTTTCCGCCGCCGAGTCCTATCTCGGCCGGGCGCTCGGCGTGACCGGCCGGGCGGAGATCGACTACCAGAACCTCGCCATCGCGGCTGGCGACATCTTCGTGCTCACGACGGACGGGGTCCACGAGCACGTCCGTCCCCGGGAGATCGTGGCCGCGATCATGGCCGCGGACGATCTCGACGCGGCAGCCCGGACCATCGTCGAGGCGGCCCTCGCGGCCGGCAGCCCGGACAACCTGACGATCCAGATCGTCCGGGTCGATGCCGTGCCGGAGGGCGAGGCCGCCGACCTTCTTGGGGATGTCGAGGGGCTCGATCCGGCACCGCTGCTCGATCCGCCGGCCGAATTCGACGGCTACCGGCTCCTGCGGATCCTCCATTCCGGTGCGCGCAGCCGGGTCTATCTCGCGGAGGACGGAGAGACCGGGGGTCGGGTTGCCCTGAAGGTGCTGTCCCTCGATCTGCGCGACGATCCGGCCCAGCGCAAACGCGTCGCACTGGAGGAGTGGATCGCCCGGCGGATCGACAACCCGCATGTGCTCAAGGCCCATCCGCCGGCGCGCCGCCGCAGCCACCTCTACACGGTGATGCGCTACGTCGAGGGTCAGACGCTGACCCAGTGGATGCGGGACCACGCGTTGCCGGAGTTGGAGAATGTGCGCGGCCTCGTGGAGCAACTCGTCAAGGGCGTGCAGGCCTTCCACCGGAAGGAGATGGTCCATCAGGACCTCCGGCCCGACAACGTCCTGATCGACTCAAACGGGATCGTGCAGGTGATCGATTTCGGCGCCACCCATGTCGCCGGCGTCGTCGAGGGCGATCCGCGGATCGATCCCGCCGAGATTCTCGGGACGGTGCAGTACACGGCACCGGAATGTTTTTTGGGTGTCGCATCCACGGCCGCTTCCGACGTGTTCTCGGTGGGCGTCATCGCCTATCAGATGCTGACCGGACGGTTGCCCTACGGCGATGCGGTGCCGCGGGCGCGCACGGCCGCGGCCCAGCGCCGGCTGCGCTACGCTTCGGCGCTCCCTGTACGGCCGCTGCTCCCGGTCTGGGTCGATGGCGCGCTGCGTAAGGCGGTGCATCCCGATCCGCTCAAGCGCTACGCGACGCTGTCGGAATTCGTGCATGACCTACGGCATCCGAACCCGGCCTTCACCGACACCCGCCGGCCGGCCCTGCTGGAGCGCGATCCGCTCCTGTTCTGGCGGCTGCTGTCGCTGGTTTTGGGGATTGTCGCGCTGACGCTGGCGGGCGTCCTGATCGCGCATGCGCCGAGATGAGTGCAGGGATCTAGACCTCTCAGCCGGAGCTCAACGCCCTTCAAGAGAAGCGCGTTTCCCCTCCCCCTTGCGGAGAGGGGTTAGGGGTGGGGGTGGTTCAGGATCGAGCGTGACGGTGCCGTCTGCACCACCCCCACCTCCGGCTCCTCCCCGCAAGCTCGAGCGATCCCGGGCAAGCCC